>DATKCQ010000124.1:0-27736 GCA_035513135.1 Thermohalobaculum sp. | reverse complement strand
GCGCTCCACCGCGCTGCTGTTCGGCGCCGAGACGCCGCAGTGGCTGTGGCTGTTCACCGGGATCGCCGTGATCTTCGCGGCGCTGGCGGCGCTGTTCGCCGGGGCGGGCTGGCTCGGGCTGATCGGCGCGCTGGCGTTCGGAGGCTTCATGGCCTGGCAGACCCGCGAGCTGGAGGTCGACGACCCCGAGCAGTGCCTGGCGCTTTTCCGCGCCACGCGCTGGGGCGGGCTGATCTTCCTCGGCTTCCTGCTCGCCGACGCCATCGTCTGAGGACCGCGCATGGTCGTTGAGCGGCAACCGGCGATGCGGTAGGCTGGCGGCGGGAAGGCGCAACGGGGGCGAGCGATGCCTGAATCCGGCACGACATCCGGCACGACATCCGGCACGGCGGCGGAGCGGCCCGACGGCGGGCGTGGATGCTCGAGGTGGCTCCGGACCTGGGCTCTCGGGGCCGCGCTGCTCGTGCCGGGGACGGCTTGGGCCGCGGCCTTCAAGCAGGCGCCCGGGGCGGACAAGGAGAGCGGCGGGACCGGCGGCCCGGACACCATCCTCGGCCTCGTCGACATCAACACCGCCTTTTTCATCGCCGTCGGGGTCGTCGCCTTTTTCTGGTTCCTGTTCGGCGGCGGGCGTCGGGCGAAGCTGCGCGGCAAGGACCACTGAGCGGCGCGGCGGGCGGTCACTCCTTGCTGTCCACCCGCTTGCGGATGCGCCGCACCGACCACCAGACCAGCGCCACCACCGGCAGCACCGCGGCGGCGGTCAGCTCGCCCTTGGCCAGGCCGATGCGCCCGGCCAGCGGCCCCAGCAGGTAGCCCATCAGGCTCACCCCGTAATAGCTGATGGCGACCACCGAGAGGCCCTCCACCGTCTGCTGCAGCCTGAGCTGCATGGCGGCGCGGCGGTTCATCGAGGCGAGCAGCTCCTGGTTCTGCGCCTCGACCGCGACGCTGACCCTTGTGCGCAGCAGCTCGGCCGTGCGGCTCGCCCGCGCCGCCAGCTCGCCGAGCCGGCGCTGGGCGGCGTGGCAGGTGCGCATGGCCTGCTGGAAGCGGCGGTTCATGAACTCCGAGAACAGCTGCCGGCCCTCGAGCCGCTGCTCGCGCAGCATGGCGATGCGCTCGTGCACGATGGCCTCGTAGGCCGCCCCGGCGCCGAAGCGGAAGGCCGAGGCGACCGCCAGCTCCTCGAGGTCGGCCGACTGCCGGGTGAGCCGGTCGAGCAGCTCGGCATCGGGCGGCGCGTCGCGCCCGCGCGCCGCCTGGGCGACCAGCGCGCCGAGCTCGCCCTCGATCTGGTTGATCCGCGCCGCGGTGCGCCGCGCCACCGGCAGCGCCAGCATGGCGAGCGTGCGGTAGCTCTCGATCTCGATCAGCCGCTGCACCACTCGGCCGATGCGGCGCGGCCCGGCCGGTCCGTGCACGATCATCGCGAAGCGGGTGAAGCCGTCCGGCTGCACGCGGAAGTCGCCGGCGGCCAGCGCGTTGCCGTCGATCACCCGGGCCGCGGCCAGGCTGTCGCGCGCCAGCACCGGGCCGAGCGTCTCCTCGAGGAAGGCCTCCGCCGCCTCGAGCGCCTCGACGTGCACCACCTCGACCTCGATCGCCACGATCAGCCGGCCGGGCGCGGCGGCCAGCCAGTCCTCGGGGAAGTGCCGCGCCAGCGCCGCGTCGAACAGGCGCCCGGCCGGGCCTTCCTCGTAGAGCGTGTAGGAGACGAACTCGGTGTGACGCTCCCATTTGAGCCGGAAGCCGTCGAGCTCGGCCAGGTACTGGTCGGCCTCGGCCTCGGGCGGCGTGCCGCCGTGCCGGGCGATGATCCCGGCGAGGTGGGCGCGGTCGGCCTCGGCGTCGCGCACGGCGGCGGCGTCGGGCGCCTGCAGCGCGATGAACAGGGCGCGGCCCGGCGCCCCCAGCTCGGGCGCCGGGCGGGCATGCAGCTCGTCCGTCAGCGCCTGGCGCTGCGGGTGGTCGGGCAGGATATCCCGGATCACGGCTTGCCCCGCATCGCTGAACCCCGGTTTTGCGGGTTTCCCCGGCCTTGGATGTTCTAGAGCGATTTCGAGCGAAGTGGAATCACTTTGCGGCACGGGAATCGCGGCAATTCAATATGCTAGGGCCGTTTCGGTGAATCAGGGATCACCGGCGGGAAGCGGATCGGGCCTGCCCTTCACCGTTGCCGGCGGCGGGCGGCGCGCCTATGGTCGCCGCCCTCAGCGGCAGCGGGAATCAGGAATCGGCAGATGGACGAGCAGGTCTCCAGCAGTGACGTATCCTCCACGGCGGTCGCCGCCGGTCAGCTCCGGGCGCTGATCGAGCGAATCGAACGGCTCGAGGAGGAAAAGCGCGAGGTCGCCGAGCAGATCAAGGAGGTCTATGCCGAGGCCAAGGCCAACGGCTTCGACGCCCGGACGCTGCGCAAGGTGGTGAGCCTGCGCAAGAAACCGGCCGAGGAGCGGCAGGAGGAGGAGGCGCTGCTCGACCTCTACCTCTCGGCGCTCGGCATGGTGCGCGGCTGAGGCTGGGCGTCGGCAGGGGGCGGGCCGGGGGGCGACCTTGCCCCGGCTGGCCCGGTCACCCGTCCTCACGCGCCCGTCCTCACGCGCCCGTCCTCACGCGCCCGTCGTCACTCGCCTTTCGGATCGAGCCGGAGCTCGTCGATCTTGCGGTAGAGGGTCGAGCGGCCGATGCCGAGACGGCGCGCCGCCTCGGCCATCCGGCCGCGGTAGAGCCGCAGCGCCTCGGCGATGGTGTCGGCCTCGAGGTCGCGCAGCCGCCGGATGTGGCCCTGCTCGGTGACCAGCGGCACGCTGGCCCGGCGCTCGCCCGTGCTCCCCGTGCTCCCCGGGGCCGCGGCACCGTTGAGCCGGGGCGCCGCCGCCGGCTCGGCGGCCGCGACGCCGTGCAGGTCCTCGGGCCGGATCTGCGTGCCGTCGGCCAGGATCACGGCGCGGCGAATCGTGTTTTGCAGCTGGCGCACGTTGCCCGGCCACGCGGCGCAGCCGATCGCCTGCATCGCCGCGCTGGAGAAGCCCTCGATGTCCCTGCCCTCGGCCGCGGCGGCGTGGACGAGGATCGCCCGGGCCAGCCCGGGAATGTCCTCGCGCCGCTCGCGCAGCGGCGGCAGGGCGAGCGGGAACACGCTGATGCGGTAGTAGAGGTCCTCGCGGAAGCTGCCCTCGGCGACCATCGCCGCGAGGTCGCGGTTGGTGGCGGAGATCAGCCGAATGTCCACCGTGGCCGGCTTCGCGCCGCCCACCGGGTCGACCTCGCCGGTCTGGATGGCGCGCAAGAGCTTGACCTGCGCCTCGAGCGGCAGCTCGCCCACCTCGTCGAGGAACAGCGTGCCCCCCGAGGCCTCCTGGAACTTGCCGCGGCGGCGCTCGACGGCTCCGGTGAAGGCGCCCTTCTCGTGGCCGAAAAGGATCGATTCGACCAGTGCCGAGGGCAGCGCGCCGCAGTTGACCGCGACGAAGGGGGCGCCGGCGCGCGCGCCCTGACCGTGGACGGCGCGCGCGAACACCTCCTTTCCGGTGCCCGATTCGCCCTCGATCAGCACCGGCACGTCGGAGCGCGCGGCACGCCGGGCCAGCGAGATGACCTCGCGAATCGATGGGCTTACGGCGACGATGTCCTCGAAGGACAGGCGGTTCTCGGCGTCGCGCGTCAGCCGCTCGACCTCGCGCGAGAGGCTGGTCATCGCGAGCGCGTTGCGAATCGAGACGTCGAGCCGCTCGGGCGTCACCGGCTTGACGATGAAATCGGCGGCCCCGGCGCGCATGGCGGCCACCGCGTGCGATGTCGAATCGTCCGAGGTCAGCACGATCGCCGGCACACGCAGCTCGGCGGCGCGGAGCCGGCCGATCAGCTCGATGCCGTTGAAATCGGGCAGGTGCAGGTCGATCAGCGCCAGCGCGATGGCCGGGCGCCGGGCGCCGCCCAGCGCGGCGAGCGCGGCGCGCCCGCCCTCGGCGGTGCGCGCGCCATAGCCGAGCGCGCCGAGAATCGCCGCCAGGTGGCGGCGCTGCTGGGCATCGTCCTCGACAATCAGGATGCCGATGTCGGCCTTGTCGTTCATCGCCGCTGCGCCGTCTCCGCCTGGGCCCCGGCCGGCGCGGGCAACGCCGGTGCTGCCCCGCCCACTGGCCGGGAAGGCCCTGACCGTTAACCCTGCACTGTTGTCAAAACGTTACTCCCTCGACAAACCTGCCGTTCAGCGCGCTTTCCATGTCCCGAAACATTGTGATTCTCGCGCTTTCATGCCACATCCTAGGATGCAGTTCGGCGTTCGGGCCGAGGGAAACCGAATTATGGGCGCGTGCTTTCGTGCCCGGGATCAAAAACGGAGAGAGGGATGAGAACCTTAACCTTCCTGATGCTGGGCGCGTCTGCGCTGGCCATTGCCGGCTGCACCGAATTGCCGGGCTCCAGTCTTGGGGCCACATTCGGGGCCGAGCGCTATCTGAACACGCAACATGGCGGCGAGGGCAGCTTCAACGACGCCCTGGCCATGGAGTATTCCGAGGTCGCGCGGCACTACGCCTTCGAGGACGTGCGCTGGATGCCGGCGACCGCATTCATCGCCAAGGCCAGGGCCGCGGAGGCCGGGAACACCCCGGCGCTCTGGACTCCGGCCGAGCTGGGCGTGAACGGCGACGCGACCCAGCTCTACAACGAGGTCGCCGCCATCATCTCCGCCAACCGCGGCGCGCGTCCCGCCGCCTGCGCCCGCGCGCAGGCCATGTGGGACTGGTACCTTGCGGTCCTGCGCGGTGAGGGCTTGGGTGCACGTTGCTCCATGTCGTCCGAGGACGTCCGGGCGCTGCTCGACGAGGCGCTCGCCGCCTGTGGTGCCGCACCGATGGGGCCGGTCAACTACGTGGTCTACTTCGGCTTCGACCTGTTCAACCTCACCGACGCCGCCCGCGGCACGCTCGACGAAGTCGTCGGGTCGGTCCAGTCGATGGGCACCCAGGCCCTCTCGGTCGTCGGCCATACCGACACGATGGGCTCGGTCGAGTACAACCAGGGCCTGTCCGAGCGGCGTGCCGGCAGCGTCGCCGACTATCTCGAGGCGCGCGGCATCCCGCGCGGCGCGATGACGCTGGCCGGGCGCTCCGAGCTCGAGCTGGCGGTGCAGACCGGCGACCAGGTGCGCGAGCCGCTCAACCGGCGCGTCGAGATCACGCTCTCGCCGTAAGCAGCTGCCGCGGGGGCCCGGCGACGGGCCGCCGCGTCGTTGATCCCGGCCGCCCCGCACACCATCTGTGCGGGGCGGCTTTTTCATGCGCCGCACAGCGGAGGAGGCGAAGATGCGCGTGGCGGCAGTTCTCGCGACCCTGGCCCTGGCGGCGGCGCTGGCGGCGGCGCCGGTCCGGGCCGAGCCCGAACGCCCCCTGTCGGAGCGGCTCGAGGAGACCATCCGCGGGCTGATGGACAGCGTGAAGCCCACGCTCGACGAGCTGGAGGGCATGTTCGAGATGTTCCAGAGCATCGACAGCCTCGAGCACTACCAGACGCCCGAGGTCCTGCCCAACGGCGACATCATCATCCGGCGCAAGCCCGACGCGCCAACTTACCTCCCCGGCGCGGACAACGGGCCCGGCATCCGCACCTGAGCGGCGCGCGGCCCGGCCCGAATGCCGCCCCAGCGCCGCCCCGGGCTTTCGCCGGGCGCGGCGCTCGACTATCTGTGGGGGCCGAGCCAGCCAAGCAGGAGCCGCCGATGCGCCGCGCCCACGCCGAGACCCTCGCCATGGCCGAGTCCGCCCGCCAATGGAGCCCGGAGGGGTCGCGTGGGGGGGCGCAACGTGGCGCCGCGCCAGCCCGGCTGGGCGCGCTGCCCGAATGGGACCTCTCGGACCTCTACCCCGGCCCGGACTGCGAGGAGCTGCAGCGCGACCTGGAGACGGCAACCGAGCGCGCCCGCGCCTTCGCCGAGCGCTACGCCGGCCACCTCGCCGGGCTCGACGGCGCGGGCCTGGGCGAGGCGATCGCCGAGTACGAGGCGATCGAGCGCACACTCGGCCGGATCATGACCTTCGCCGGGCTGCGCTACTACCAGAACACCTCGGACCCGGCGCGCGCCAAGTTCATGGGCGACATGCAGGACCGGGTGACGGCGCTGACCCAGCCGCTGGTGTTCTTCTCGCTCGAGCTCAACCGCATCGAGGAGGCCGATCTCGCGGCGAAGCTGGCCCAGAGCGAGGCGCTGGCGCGCTACCGGCCGTGGCTCGAGCGGCTGCGCGTGTTCCGGCCGCACCAGCTCTCCGACGAGCTCGAGAAGTTTCTGCACGACCTCTCGGTGGTGGGCGCCGCCGCCTGGAACCGCCTGTTCGACGAGACCATGGCGTCGCTGACCTTCGAGGTCGAAGGCGAGGACGAGAAGCTGGGCCTGGAGGCCACGCTGAATCTCCTGTCGGACCCCGACCGCGCGCGCCGGCAGGCGGCGGGCGAGGCGCTGGCCGCCGTGCTGGGCCGCGACATCCGGCTGTTCGCGCGCATCACCAACACGCTGGTCAAGGAAAAGGAGATCGAGGACCGCTGGCGCCAGATGCCCGCGCCCGACCACGGCCGCCACCTCGCCAACCATGTGGAGCCCGAGGTGGTCGACGCGCTGCGCCAGGCGGTGCAGGCGGCACATCCGCGGCTGTCGCACCGCTATTACGCGCTGAAGGCGCGCTGGCTCGGGCTCGAGCGCCTGGAGTACTGGGACCGCAACGCGCCGCTGCCCGACGCCGACGATCGGCTGATCCCCTGGGAGGAGGCGCGGGCCACGGTGCTCGAGGCCTATGCCGGCTTTGCGCCGCGGCTGGCCGAGCTGGCCGAGCCGTTCTTCGAGCGGGGCTGGATCGACGCGCCGATCCGCCCGGGCAAGGCGCCCGGCGCCTTCTCGCACCCGGCCGTCACCGACGTGCACCCCTACCTGATGCTGAACTACCAGGGCAAGAAGCGCGACGTGATGACACTGGCGCACGAGCTCGGCCACGGCGTGCACCAGCGCCTCGCCGCGCGGCAGGGCGAGCTCCTGAGCCGCACGCCGCTGACGCTGGCCGAGACGGCGAGCGTGTTCGGCGAGATGCTGACGTTTCGCAAGCTGCTGGCCGCGGAGAAGGACCCCAGGCGCAGGAAGGCGCTGCTCGCCGCCAAGGTCGAGGACATGATCAACACCGTGGTGCGCCAGATCGCCTTCTACGAGTTCGAGCGGCGCATCCACGCCACGCGGCGCGAGGGCGAGCTGACCCCTGACACGATCGGCCGAATCTGGATGGAGGTGCAGGGCGAGAGCCTCGGCCCCGCGATCAACCTGGGCCCGGGCTACGAGCATTTCTGGGCCTACGTGCCGCACTTCATCCACGCGCCCTTCTACGTCTACGCCTACGCATTCGGCGACGGGCTGGTGAACGCGCTCTACGCCGTCTACGAGCAGGGCGCGGAGGGCTTCGCCGGGAAGTACTTCACCATGCTCGAGGCGGGCGGCACCAGGCACCACCGTGAGCTGCTGGCGCCGTTCGGCCTCGACGCCTCGGACCCGGCCTTCTGGGACAAGGGGCTGGGGCTGATCGAGCGATTCATCGGCGAGCTCGAGGCGATGGAGTAGGGCCCGCGCTTGCATTGGCCCTGCATCGTGCTTAGGACACGCGCCAAGGCCCAGGGCCCGGGGAAAGACCATGCAGGATCTCGACATGCAGGACCTCGACGCGCTGCGCGCGCGGCTGCTGGGCGATGTCGCCGCCGCCGGCGACGAGGCGGCGATCGAGGCGGTGCGGGTGCGCGCGCTGGGCCGGAAAGGCGAGGTCACCCGGATGATGCGCGGGCTGGGCGCCATGGCGCCCGAGGCGCGGCGCGAGGCGGGGCCGAAGCTCAACGCGCTGAAGGACGAGATCGACGCCGCCATCGCCGCGCGCAAGGCGGCGCTGGCCGACGCCGCCCTGGCCGAGCGGCTGGAGACCGAGTGGCTCGACGTGACGCTGCCCGCCCGGCCGCAGGCGCGCGGCACGCTGCACCCGGTGAGCCAGGTGATGGAGGAGGTCATCGCCATCTGGGCCGATCTGGGCTTCTCGGTCGCCGAGGGGCCGGAGATCGAGACCGGCTGGTACAACTTCGACGCGCTCAACATCCCGCCCGAGCACCCGGCGCGCCAGGAGATGGACACCTTCTACCTGCACCGGCAAGGGGGCGAACATTCGGGTGGCGAACATTCGGGCGACAACCGGCCGGCGGCCGTGCTGCGCACGCACACCTCGCCCGTGCAGATCCGCTACATGGAGGCGCACGGTGTGCCCTGCCGGATCATCGCGCCGGGACGGGTCTACCGCTCCGACTACGACCAGACCCACACGCCGATGTTCCACCAGTACGAGGGGCTGGCGATCGACCACGACATCTCGATGGCCCAGCTCAAATGGGTGCTCGAGGAGTTCTGCCGCGCCTTCTTCGAGGTCGACGGGGTGGAGCTCAGGTTCCGCGCCTCGCACTTCCCGTTCACCGAGCCCTCGGCCGAGGTGGACATCCGCTGTTCGTGGAAGGGCGGTCAGCTCAAGATCGGCGAGGGCGACAGCTGGATGGAGATCCTCGGCTCGGGCATGGTGCACCCGAAGGTGCTGGCGGCCGCGGGCGTCGATCCCGAGCGCTGGCAGGGCTTCGCCTTCGGCATGGGGATCGACCGCATCGCCATGCTGAAATACGGCATCCCCGACCTGCGCGCCTTCTTCGAGTCGGACCTGCGCTGGCTGCGCCACTACGGCTTCGCGGCGCTCGACGTGCCGACGGTGCACGGCGGGCTTTCCGCCTGACCGCGCAGCATGACCCGAACCCGCGCCGCAGCGATGCGCCCGGCGCGCGCAGACGATCACCCGTCCCCTTCGGAGCCCCGCCGGAACCCGCCAGAACCCGCTCGGAACCGGCGCGCCTCAGTTGCCCGTGTCGATGTCCTTGCCGAGCTCGGACACCGTGACCGCATCCTTGCTGAACTGCTCGTTCAGGGAATCGAACTCGTCCATCAGATAGCCGGCCGAGTTCTCCATCACCGACATCACCACGATGATGCCAAGCAGCAAAATACCCGCAGTAAGCGCCACCCAATCGGTCGTCACCGCTCCGCCGTCATCGTGAAGAAAGTTCCTGCCCATCATGTCCTCAGTCCTGCCTGTTTCTCCCCACTGCTCGGGGGATGTTTCAAAAAGAAACCACACGTTTGTGGTTAAAAAAAGGAAACGCTTTCCCCCGCAGGTAGAGCGCGGACGCCGCGCAAGCTCTTCCGGAAACTTGGAAATTCCGTTAAGGAGCGCCCCACGCAGCGAGGCGGCAGCCGAGGAGCGAGGCAAGGAAGAATGAAATTCACCTGGTCATGGCTGAAGGATCACCTCGAGACCGGCGCCACGCTCGATTCGGTCACGCAGGCGCTGACCGATCTGGGACTCGAGGTCGAGGGGGTCGAGAACCCGGGCCGGGCGCTCGGCGCCTTCTCCATCGCCCGGGTGATCGAGGCGGCGCCGCACCCCAACGCCGACCGGCTCAAGGTCTGCCGGGTCGAGGCCTGGACCGGGGGCCCGGACGCACCGCCCGAGGAGGTGCAGGTGATCTGCGGTGCCCCGAACGCGCGCACCGGCATGCTCGGCGTGTTCGCGCCGGCGGGCACGCACATCCCCGGCACCGGCGTGGACCTGAAGCCCGGGGTGATTCGCGGCGTCGAATCGCGCGGCATGCTGTGCTCCGAGCGCGAGCTGATGCTGTCGGACAACCACGAGGGCATCATCGAGCTGCCCGCCGACGCGCCGCTGGGTGCGCGCTTCATCGACTATGCGGGGCTCGACGACCCGGTGATCGAGGTGGCGGTGACGCCCAACCGCCCCGATGCGCTGGGGGTCGCGGGGATCGCGCGCGACCTCGCGGCGCGCGGGCTGGGGCGGCTGGTGTCGCCGGCGATCGAGCCGGTGCCCGGCACCTTGCGCAGCCCGATCGACGTGACGCTCAGGCCCGATGTCGCCGAGAGCGCCTGCCCGCTGTTCGTCGGGCGCTACATCAGGGGGGTGAGGAACGGCCCCTCGCCGCGCTGGCTGCAGCAGCGCCTGCGCGCCATCGGGCTGCGGCCGATCTCGGCGCTGGTCGACATCACCAACTTCATCACCCACGACCGGGCGCGCCCGCTGCACGTGTTCGACGCCGACAAGGTGACGGGCGACATCCATGTCCGCCTCAGCCGCCCCGGCGAGCGGCTCGCGGGTCTCGACGGCAAGGACCACGTGTTCGACGACTCGATGACGCTGATCTGCGACGACGCGGGGCCCGAGGCGATCGGCGGCATTCTCGGCGGCGAGGCCTCGGGCTGCACCGAGACCACCGTCAACGTGTTCGTCGAGGCGGCGTATTTCGACCCGGTCCGCACCGCGGCGACCGGGCGCAAGCTGCGCGTCCATTCCGATGCGCGCTACCGTTTCGAGCGCGGCGTCGACCCCGCCTTCACGCCCGTGGGCATGGAGCTGGCGACGCGGATGATCCTCGATCTGTGCGGCGGCGAGCCCTCGCAGCTGGTGGTCGCGGGCCGCGTGCCCGACACGGCGCGGCGCTATGCGCTCGACCCCGCGCGCGTGGTCAGCCTGGTCGGCATGGAGATCGCGCGCGCCGAGCAGGTGCGCATCCTCGAGGCGCTGGGCTTCGGCGTCGCCGAGGGCCGCGACGGGCTGACCGTGGCGCCGCCCAGCTGGCGGCCCGACGTGCAGGGCGAGGCGGACCTGGTCGAGGAGATCGTGCGGGTCGCCTCGCTGGGCGGGCTCGAATCGCGGCCGCTGCCGCGGCCGACAGCCGGGGTGGCGCCGCCGACGCTGACCCCGATGCAGCGGCGCGCCGGGCTGGCGCGGCGCCAGCTCGCGGCGCTGGGGCTGAACGAGACCGTCGGCTACTCGTTCATCGCGGCGCGCGAGGCGGCGCTGTTCGGCGGCGGCGGCGCGACGCTGCGGCTCGAGAACCCGATCTCGTCGGAGATGTCGGACATGCGGCCCGACCTGCTGCCCGGGCTGCTGGCGGCGGCGGCGCGCAACCAGGCGCGCGGCTTCGGCGACCTCGGCCTGTTCGAGGTGGGCCCGGTGTTCCATGGCGGCGAGCCGGGCGAGCAGACGCTGGTCGCCGCGGCCCTGCGCGTGGGCGCCACGGCGCCGCGGCACTGGGCCGGCACGCGGCGGCCGGTGGACCTGCACGATGCCAAGGCCGACGCCGAGGCGGTGCTGGCGGCGCTGGGCGTGCCGGTGGACAAGCTCGGCGTCGCGCGCGAGGCGCCCGCGTGGTTCCACCCGGGGCGCTCGGGCGCGCTGAGGCTCGGGCCGAAGAACACGCTGGCGGTGTTCGGCGAGCTGCATCCGAGGGTTCTGCGCGAGATGGACGTGAAGGGCCCGGCGGTGGCGCTGGTGCTCAACCTCGAGACCCTGCCGTGGAAGACGGCGAAGGGCACGGCCCGGCCGGCGCTCGCGGCCTCGGACCTGCCGGCGGTCGAGCGCGATTTCGCCTTCGTGGTGGACGCCCGCATCGAGGCCGAGGCGATCCTGCGCGCCGCCCGCGGCGCCGAGAAGCGGCTGATCGAGGCGGCGAGCGTGTTCGATGTCTTCGACGGCCCGCGCGCCGCCGACCAGTTCGGACCGGGCCGCAAGTCGGTGGCCATCTCGGTGCGGCTCCAGCCCGCCGAGCGAACGCTGACCGAGGCCGAGATCGAGGCGGTCTCGCGCCGCATCGTCGGCGCCGTCGAGAAGGCGACCGGCGGCACCCTGCGCGCCTGATCCGCGCCATTTCCCTTGCCAGGACGCCGCTCATGGCCATTGCTGGAGCGATCCATCACTTGGCGATCCATCACTTGGCGATCCAGCACTTGGCGATCCAGCACTTGCCGACGGGGGACAGGATGAGCATGCTCGAGGAATTCAAGAAATTCGCCATCAAGGGCAACGTGGTCGACATGGGCGTGGGCATCGTCATCGGCGCCGCCTTCACCTCGATCGTGAACAGCTTCGTGGCCGATCTCGTCAACCCGGTGATCGGCGTGATCACCGGGGGCGTCGATTTCTCGAACCTGTTCATCAACCTGGGCCCCGGCGACTACGCCAGCCGCATCGAGGCCCATGCGGCGGGCGCGCCGACGCTGAACTACGGCCTGTTCATCAACGCGATCATCAGCTTCCTGATCGTCGCCTGGGTGCTGTTCTTCGTGATCAAGGCGATCAACCGGCTGAAGCGCGCCGAGGAGGCCGCCCCCGCCGACCCCCCGGCCCCGCCGAGATCCGAGGTCCTGCTCGAGGAGATCCGCGACCTGCTGGCCAGGCGCCAGGCCTAGAGCGATTTCTCACTTTGCGGCTCGGAAATCGCGGCAACTCAAGTTGTTAGGGCCGTTTCGGTGATTCAGGACGCACCGAAACGGCGCTAGAGCGATTTCGCGCGAAGTGGACACACTTCGCGACTCGGACATCGCGGGGACTCGACGTGCTAGAGCCCGAGTGCGCGCAGTGCCCAGAAGGCGCCCATGCCGGCGGTGATCGCGGCCAGCAGGTTGCGCGTCGCCATGCCGACGCCGAGCGTGATCAGCGCGGCGAGCGGGCGGTGCGCGTCGGCCCAGCCGCCGCCCTCGGGTGCGAAGGCGACCATCGGCGCGACCAGCGCAGGCAGCACCGCCACCGGCACGAAGCCGAGCGCCTCGGCCGCCCAGCCGGGCAGCCGCCGGCCGGCGAGCAGGCCGAGGAACGAGAAGCGAATGAGATAGGTGAGGAGGCCGAGCAGCCCGATCACCGTCCAGATCGCCGCGTCGCTCATGCGCGCCTCCGCGCCAGGCGCGGCGCGGCCATGCCGGCGGCGATGCCGAGCGCCGCGGCGAGCAGGAGGCCGAGCCCGTAGGGCAGTCCGTGCAGCCCCAGCGCCGCGAGCCCCGCGACCACCGCCGCGGCGATATTGGCGCGGCCGCGGATCAGCGGCGCCACCAGGGCGAGGAAGGTGACCGGCACGGCGAAGCCCAGGCCCCACTCGGGCGGCATCATCCGCCCGGCGACCACGCCGAGCCAGCTGCCGCAGATCCAGGTGACCACGGTGATCGAGCCGGTGCCGAAATAGAAGCCGATCCGGTCGGAGAGCGGCTCGTCGGGGCGCTCGCGGTAGCGCCTGAGCGAGAGGGTATACGACTGGTCCTGCAGGAAATAGGCCGCCGGCACGCGCCACAGCATCGGCACCCCGCGCCAGTGCACGGCGATCGAGGCCGAGTACATCGCCATGCGCAGGTTGACCACCGCCCCGGTCAGCACCGCGACCAGCGCCGGGGCGTCGTCGACCAGGAGCTGCAGCGCGGCGAGCTGCGCGGCGCCCGCCGTGACGATCGCGGTCATCGCCATGGTCTGCAGCGGATCGAGCCCCGCTTCGGTGGCGAACGCCCCGAAGATGAAGCCGAACGGGCCCACCGCCAGCAGCACCGGCACCGCCGCCCAGGCCCCGGCGCGCAGGCCGCGGCGGCTGGGCACGACGTGCCCGGGGGCGAGCGGATCATCGGTCCTCAGGTCCATGCGCCGCGACATAGCCGCCCTTGACCTCGGCGGCCAGTCACGCTTTGTGATGATCCATGAAAGAGTTGCCGAACGACGACGCGCCCGAGTTCCTGCTCGGCCCCGACCCGGACGACCCGCGGCTGACCCGCGCCGTGCGCGGCATCGACCAGAGCGGCGCCGCGGTCGAGGCCCGCGTGGTCGAGGAGCGCTCGCTGACCATCTTCCTCAATTCCCAGGAGATCGTCACCGCCATGACGATCGGCGACTACCCGCGATACCTCGCCGTCGGCTACCTGCTGAACCAGGGGATGCTGCGCCGCGACGACGTGATCCGCGGCGTGGACTTCGACGAGGAGCTCGAGACCGTGGTGGTGCGCACCGCGCGCGCCACCGACTACGAGGAGAAGCTGAAGAAGAAGACCCGCACCTCGGGCTGCGCCGTCGGCACCGTGTTCGGCGACGTGATGGAGAGCCTCGAGGGGGTGCGGCTGCCCGCCGCCGAGCTGCGCACCTCCTGGCTCTACGCGCTGGCGAGGAAGATCAACACGCGCCCCAGCCTCTATCTCGCCGCCGGCGCGATCCACGGCACGGTGCTGTGCCACCGGGACCGGCCCCTCGTCTACATGGAGGACGTGGGCCGCCACAACGCGGTGGACAAGATCGCCGGCTGGATGCTGCTGAACGACGTGCCGGCGGCGGACAAGATCCTCTACACCACCGGCCGGTTGACCTCGGAGATGGTGATCAAGACGGCGCTGATGGGCGTGCCCATCCTCGCCTCGCGCTCGGGCTTCACCGCCTGGGGCGTGGAGCTGGCGCGCCAGACCGGGCTGACCCTGATCGGGCGGATGCGCGGCCGGCGCTTCCTGTGCCTGAGCGGCGACGAGCGGCTGGTGTTCGACGCCGATCCCGGCCAGGTCGGCGAGGAGGACCGCAGGCACCAGCGCAAGGCGGCGGCGCATGACTGAGGCCGACGCCGTGGATGCGGCGCGCCGCCTGATCGGGCTGCGCGGCTGCGAGGACCGCCACCACGTCGCGGCGGCCGTGCTGACCCGCGGGGGCGCGCGATACTGCGCGCTCAACCTCGAGTCGGTGCTGGGCCGGGCGGCGATCTGCGCCGAGGCAGTGGCCGTCGGCATGGCGCTCGCGGCCGAGGACGGCGCCGAGATCGCCTTCTCGGTCGCGGTCAACCGGCGCGGCGAGGTGATCCCGCCCTGCGGCCCGTGCCGCGAGCTGCTGGCCGATTACGGGCCCGCGGCGCGTGTCGCCGTGCCCGGCGGCAGTGACTACCAGGTGGTCACGCTGCCCACGCTGTTGCCGCACGCCTACAAGGCGGCCCTGCGCGGCCGCCCCGGTGGGGAGGAGGGCGCGTGAGCGTGGCCGGCGTTATCCTCGCCGGCGGGCTCGCCCGGCGCATGGGCGGGGGCGACAAGGCGCTCATGCCACTCGGCGGCACGCCGCTGCTGGCGCGCGTGATCGCCCGGCTGCGTCCGCAGGTGAAGGAGATCGCGCTCAACGCCAACGGCGACCCAGCCCGCTTCGCCCGCTTCGGCCTGCCCGTGATCCCCGACACGGTCGAGGGTTTCGCCGGGCCGCTGGCGGGCGTGCTGGCCGGCATGCGCTGGGCGGCGCCGCGCGGCTTCAGCCACGTCGCCAGCGCCGCCGGCGACACGCCGTTCTTCCCCGAGGACCTGGTGGCGCGGCTGCGCGCGGCGGCGCAGGCCGAGGGCCAGCCGATCGCGCTCGCCGCCACCGACGACCCCGAGCGCGGCCTGAGCGAGCACCCGACCTTCGGGCTCTGGCCGGTCGATCTCGCCGACAACCTCGAGGCGGCGCTGACGGTGGGCCAGATGCGCAAGGTGATCGTCTGGACCTCGCGCCACGGCGCGGCGCGCGCCGTGTTCGACGACGCCCCGCGCTTTCCCTTCTTCAACGTCAACACGCCGGAGGACATGCTCGAGGCCGAGCGCATCCTCAAGGAACAGGCATGAAGATCTACGGCGTCGTCGGCTGGAAGAACGCAGGCAAGACCACGCTGGTCGAGCGGCTGGTGGCCGAGATCGCCGGGCGCGGCTTCTCGGTCTCGACCGTCAAGCACACGCACCACAGGGTCGACGTGGACCAGCAGGGCAAGGACTCGTGGCGCCACCGGGCGGCCGGGGCCGGGCAGGTGATCCTGTCGTCCTCGGCGCGCTGGGCGCTGATGACCGAGCTGCGCGGCGCGCCGGAGGCGACGCTGGCCGAGCTGATCGGGCATCTCTCGCCGGTCGATCTGGTGATCGTCGAGGGCTACAAGCGCGACCGCCACCCCAAGGTCGAGGCCTGGCGCGCCGAGACCGGCCAGAAGCTGATCGCCGCCGGCGACCCGACCGTGCGGCTGATCGCCTCGAACGACCGGCCCGGGGGGGTGGGCCGCCCGGTGATCGCACTCGACGACATCCCGGCGATCGCCGACTTCATCCTCGGCGACCTCGGGCTGGAGCTGAGGAAGAGCGCATGACGGCGCGGCTGCGCGACGACTGCTTCGCCCTGCCGCCGGGGGTGGACTGGACCCCGGTGGACGCGGCGCTGGCGCGGCTGCGCGACGCGGTGCGCTGCGTTACCGGCGTCGAGGACGTGGCGCTCGACGAGGCGGCCGGACGCATCCTCGCCGAGCCCGTGCTGGCGCGCCGCACCAACCCGCCGAAGGCCAACGCCGCCGTCGACGGCTACGCCTTCGCCTGGGACTCGCTCGGGGGCGCGGACCGCGCCGACCTCGGGCTCGCCGGGGGCCGCGCCGCGGCGGGCCACCCGTGGCCCGGCGCCGTGCCGCCGGGCATGGCGGTGCGCATCCTCACCGGGGCCGAGCTTCCCGAGGGCGTGGACACCGTGGTGCTGCAGGAGGACGCCGAGGTCAGCGGCGGCCGGGTGCGCTTCCCCGCCCCGCGCAAGCCGGGCGCCAACGCCCGCCGCGCCGGCGAGGACGCCGAGGCCGGGGGGCAGGTGCTCGGCCCCGGGCGGCGGCTGATGCCGCAGGACCTGGCCCGCGCGGCGGCCGTGGGCGTGCACCGGCTGGCGGTGCGGGCGCGGCTGCGCGTGGCGGTGCTCTCCACCGGCGACGAGCTGATCCAGCCGGGGGCCGATCCGGCAAGCCCCGGCATCTTCGACGCCAACCGCCCGATGCTGAAGGCGCTCGCCCGGGCGCAGGGGTTCGCGCCGGTCGACCTCGGCGCGGTCGCAGACGACGAGGCGGCGGTCCGCGCCGCGCTCGACCGCGGCGCGGCCGGCGCCGATGCCATCCTCACCAGCGGCGGCGCCTCGACCGGCGACGAGGACCACGTCGCGCGGCTGCTGACCGGGGAGGGCCGGATCTCCACCTGGCGCATCGCGGTGAAACCGGGGCGTCCGCTGGCGCTCGGCTTGTGGCAGGGCACCCCGGTGTTCGGCCTGCCGGGCAACCCGGTGGCGGCCTTCGTGACCCATGTGATCTTCGCCGGCCCGGCGCTCGGCGTGATGGCCGGGGCCGAATGGCGCGCGCCGCAGGGCTTCATGGTGCCGGCGGCCTTCGCCAAGCGCAAGAAACCCGGCCGGCGCGAGTTCCTGCGCGCCCGGATGCGGCCGGACGGGCGGGTGGAGGCGTTCCACTCGGAGGGCTCGGGGCTGATCGGCGGCCTGAGCTGGGCCGACGGGCTGGTCGAGCTGCCCGATGGGGCGCTCACCGTCAGCCCCGGCGACCCGGTGCGCTACATCCCCTATTCCAGCTTCGGGCTTTGGCCGTAGCGCCTTCCCCCGCGCGGGCGCTGATGGGCCGCGAGGGGCTGCTGACCTCGGCCTGGTACGCGGCGCTGTTCTTCGCCTTCGGCGCGCATCTGCCCTACTGGCCGGTCTGGCTGCGCGACTGGGGGCTCAGCCAGGGCGAGATCGGCAGCTATCTCGGCGGCGCCCTGGTCGTGCGTGTGGTCGCTTCGATCGCGCTGCCGCTGCTCGCCGACCGGTTCACGATTCGCCGCGCGATGATCGCGGCGGCGGGGCTGGCGGCGGCGGCGATCTTCGTCGCGCACCTGTTCATCGAGGCCCGGCCGGTGCTGTTCGCGGCGACGCTCGCCACCGCCGTCGCGACCGCGCCGCTGATCCCGCTCGGCGAGGCGCTCGGCATCCGCGCCTCGGCGCGGCACGGCTTCGCCTATGCGCATGCGCGGGCCATCGGCTCGATCGCATTCCTGGTGATGAACGTCGGCCTGGGGGTGCTGCTGGCGCGGTTCGGGACGGGCGTGGTGCTCTGGGCAGTGGCGCTCAACCTCGCTTTGGTGGCGGCGCTCGGCGCCGTGCATCCCGGTGGCGGGGCGCCGCCCGGGGCGATGACGGACCGCGCCTCGCTGCGCGAGGCGGCGGGGCTGCTGCGCCAGCCGGTCTTTCTCACCTTCATCGGCGCCGCCGGCATCGGACAGGCGAGCCACGCGGTCTACTACGCCTACGGCTCGCTGACCTGGCTGGCACAGGGGGTGCCGGCGGAGGTGATCGGCCTGCTCTGGGCCACCGGAGTGGTGGCCGAGATCGCGCTGTTGCTCGGGCCGGGGCGGAGGCTGATCGCGCGCATCGGCCCGGCGCGGGCGCTGGCCGCGGCGGCGGCGGCGGGCGTGGTGCGCTGGGCGCTGATGAGCCTCGAGCCGGCGCAGGCGCTGCTCTGGCCGGTGCAGGCGCTGCACGCGCTGACCTTCGCGGTCGGCCATCTCGGCGCCATCGCCTTCGTCGCGGCGGCGATCCCGCCGCGTCTGCAGGCGACCGCGCAGGGGATCTATGGCGGCGGCATCAGCGGCCTCGCCATCGCGCTGGCGACACTGCTGGCCGGCTGGATCAGCGAGGCCCACGGCATCGCCAGCGCCTACTGGCTGGCGGCGGCGATGTCGGCGATGGCACTCATGGCGGCGCTCAGGCTGGCGCTGGTCTGGGACGGCGGTCCGCTCGACCCGGCTCAGACGTAGCGCACGCGGACCACCTCGTAGGAGCGCGCCCCGCCCGGGGTGGAGACCTCGACCGCGTCGCCCTCTTCCTTGCCGATCAGCGCGCGGGCCAGCGGCGAGCGCATGTTGAGCCGGCCGGCTCCGATGTCGGCCTCGCTCTCGCCGACGATCTGGTAGGTGCGCTGCTCCTCGGTCTCCTCGTCGATCAGCTCGACGGTGGCGCCGAAGCGGATGGTGCCGCCCGACATCTTCGAGGGGTCGATCACCTCGGCCCGGCTGATCAGCGACTCGAGCTCCTTGATGCGCGCCTCGTTCAGGCCCTGGCGGTCCTTGGCCGTGTGATACTCGGCGTTCTCCGACAGGTCGCCATGCGCGCGCGCCTCGGCGATCGCCTGGATGATCGTCGGGCGCTCGGTCTGCTTGCGCGACCTGAGCTCGGCGACGAGCGCCTCGTAGCCCGCCCTGGTCATCGGAACCTTGTCCATTGGTCCCCCTCTCGGTTCGGCGATGGATTCGCAAAACGTCAATGAATCACCAGACCGCGCCCCGATCGGGGGCGCGGTCTCGGCCTCGCGAGGCTTCAGGATAGTCGGGCGGGCGGCGCTTCGCAAGGCCGCCGGTGCGGTGCGGCGCGATGCGCGCCTCTCCCCCGACCCCTCCCCCAGAGGGAGAGGGGTGCCCGCGTGGCCGGCGGCCGGCAGGGGAAATCCGCCGCCGGTCAGTGTGGCCGGGGCGCGCCGGGACGGCTTCGCTCAGCCGCCGGCGGGCACCGGGTCGGCAGGGTTGAGGCGCCGCGCGTAGTCCTGCAGCGGCGCGACCTCCAGCGCCCCTTCCTTGAGGTTCTCGATGGCGCGGGCGGCGGCCACGGCGCCGGCGGCGGTGGTGTAGTAGGGAATGCGCATGGCCAGCGCCGTGGCGCGGATGTCGAAGCTGTCGCGCACCGCCTGGGCGCCCTCGGTGGTGTTCATCACCAGGGCGATGTGGCCGTCCTTCATGCGGTCGACGATGTTTGGCCGGCCCTCGTAGACCTTGGCGACGTGCTCGGCCGGCACGCCGCGCGCGGTCAGGTAGTCGCAGGTGCCGCTGGTGGCGACGATGCGGAACCCCAGCCGGTCGAGGATGCGCGCGGCGCGCACGATCGCCTCCTTGTCGGCGTCGCGCACCGAGACGAAGGCGGTGCCGCTCTCGGGCAGCGGCGTGCCCGCCGCGAGCTGGCTCTTGAGGAAGGCGCGGGCGAAGCCGCGGTCGATGCCCATGACCTCGCCGGTCGAGCGCATCTCCGGACCGAGGATGGTGTCCACCCCGGGGAAGCGGGCGAACGGCAGCACCGCCTCCTTCACCGCGACGTGGTCGGTCACCGGATCGACCAGGTGGAAATCGGCGAGCCGCTCGCCCGCCATCACCCGCGCGGCAATCGCGGCGATCGGCGAGCCGGTGGCCTTGGCGACAAACGGCACGGTGCGCGAGGCGCGCGGGTTGACCTCGAGCACGTAGACCTCGCCGCCCTTGATGGCGAACTGCACGTTCATCAGGCCGTTGACCTTCAGCCCCGCGGCCAGCGCCTCGGTCTGCCGGCGCAGCTCGGCGATCATCTCGGGCCCGAGGCTGTGCGGCGGCAGCGAGCACGCCGAGTCGCCCGAATGCACGCCCGCCTCCTCGATATGCTCCATGATGCCGGCGACGTGCACCGTCTCGCCGTCGGCGATGGCGTCCACATCGACCTCGACGGCGCCCGAGAGATAGCTGTCGATCAGCACCGGCGAGGTGCCCGAGACCACCACCGCCTCGTTGATGTAGCGCCTGAGCTCGGCGTCGTCGCGCACGATCTCCATGGCCCGGCCGCCGAGCACGTAGGAGGGCCGGATGACCACCGGGTAGCCGACCCGGTTGGCGATCTCGAAGGCCTCCTCGGGGGTATGGGCGATGCCGTTCACCGGCTGCCTGAGCCCGACATCGTTGAGCAGGCGCTGGAAGCGGGCGCGGTCCTCGGCGAGGTCGATGGCGTCGGGCGTGGTGCCGAGGATCGGAATGCCCGCCGCCTCCAGCCCGCGCGCCAGCTTGAGCGGCGTCTGCCCGCCGAGCTGCACGATGACGCCCGCGAGCGTGCCCGCCGCCTGCTCGGCGCGCAGGATCTCGAGCACGGGCTCGAGCGTCAGCGGCTCGAAGTAGAGCCGGTCCGAGGTGTCGTAGTCGGTCGAGACGGTCTCCGGGTTGCAGTTGACCATCACCGTCTCGAAGCCGGCCTCGGTCAGCGCGAAGCAGGCGTGGCAGCAGCAATAGTCGAACTCGATGCCCTGGCCGATGCGGTTCGGGCCGCCGCCGAGGATCACCACTTTCCGCCGGTCGGTGGGGCGGGACTCGCACTCGGCGCCGCCGAGCGCGTCCACCTCGTAGGTCGAGTACATATAGGGGGTCTGCGCCTCGAACTCGGCGGCGCAGGTGTCGATGCGCTTGAACACGGCGATGACGCCGAGCGCCTGGCGGATGCGGCGCACGCCGTCCTCGTCGAGCCCGCTGAGCGCGGCGAGGCGCGCATCCGCGAAGCCGAGCTGCTTCAGCCGGCGCAGGCCGGGGGCGTCCCCGGGCAGGCCGCGGGCGCGGATGCGCGCCTCCTCGGCGACGATCTCGGCAATGCGCGCCAGGAACCACGGGTCGTAGCGGGTGGCGGCCCCGATCTCGTCGAGCGACAGCCCCTCGCGCATGGCCTGGGCGATGACGCGCAGGCGGTCCGGGGTCTGGCGGCTGAGCGCGGCGGTCAGCGCGCGCCGCTTCTCGCCCTCGCCCTGGCCCGGGGCGATCCCCTCGATGGCGATCTCGTCGAGGCCGCTGAGCCCGGTCTCCAGCGAGCACAGCGCCTTTTGCAGCGACTCGTGGAAGGTGCGGCCGATGGCCATCGCCTCGCCCACCGATTTCATCGCGGTGGTCAGCTCGGGCGTCGAGCCGGGGAACTTCTCGAAGGCGAAGCGCGGGATCTTGGTGACCACGTAGTCGATGGTCGGCTCGAAGCTCGCCGGGGTGACCCCGGTGATGTCGTTGGTCAGCTCGTCGAGCGTGTAGCCCACGGCGAGCTTCGCCGCGACCTTGGCGATCGGGAACCCGGTGGCCTTGGACGCCAGCGCCGACGAGCGGGAGACGCGGGGGTTCATCTCGATCACCACCATGCGCCCGGTCTCGGGCTGGATGGCGAACTGCACGTTCGAGCCGCCGGTCTCCACCCCGATCTCGCGCAAGACCGCGATCGAGGCGTTGCGCATGCGCTGGTACTCGCGGTCGGTCAGGGTCAGCGCCGGCGCGACGGTGATGGAATCCCCGGTGTGCACGCCCATCGGGTCGACGTTCTCGATCGAGCAGATGATGATGGCGTTGTCCGCGCGGTCGCGCACCACCTCCATCTCGAACTCCTTCCAGCCGAGCAGCGACTCGTCGATCAGGATCTGCCCGACCGGCGAGGCCTCGAGCCCGGTGCGGCAGATGCGCTCGTAGTCGTCGCGGTTGTAGGCGACGCCGCCCCCGGTGCCGCCCAGCGTGTAGGCCGGACGGATGATCGCGGGCAGGCCCACATGGCCCAGCGCCTCGGCGGCGCGGCGCAGCCCCGCGGCGATATCGGGCTTGCCATCGGCCGCCTTGGGCGCCGTGACGATGGTGGCCGCGGGGGATTCCAGCCCGATGCGCTCCACCGCCTCGCGGAACTTCTCGCGGTCCTCGGCCATCTCGATGGCGGCGCGGTTGGCGCCGATCAGCTCGACCCCGAAGCGGTCCAGCACCCCCATGTCGGCCAGCGCCATCGCGGTGTTCAGCCCGGTCTGGCCGCCCATGGTCGGCAGCAGCGCGTCGGGGCGCTCGCGCTCGATGATCTTCGCCACCACCTCGGGCGTGATCGGCTCGACGTAGGTCGCGTCGGCCATCTCCGGGTCGGTCATGATGGTGGCGGGGTTGGAGTTCACCAGGATGACCCGGTAGCCCTCCTCCTTCAGCGCCTTCACGGCCTGCGTGCCGGAATAGTCGAACTCGCAGGCCTGCCCGATGACGATGGGCCCCGCGCCGATGATCATGATCGAGGCGATATCGGTGCGCTTCGGCATGGGCTCTCCGTGGCGGGCAGGGCCCCGCCGGGCGGAGCCGAGGGCCTTATAGCGATCCTGCGGCCAAGAGCAACAAAGCGAGCAGGAAAGCGGGCAAGAAAGGGGCAAGGAAACGGGCAAGGAAGCGAGCGGGGAGCCCGGCGCGCATCCAAGGGGCGGCCCGATGTCGCGGAACCGTCGGAAAATTTGATTTTTTCTTTAGCGATTCGCGGAGCATACTCAATGGCAGGGTGCGTGGGACACGTTGCGCAGGAGGGAGTCATGGACAGCATCCTGCCAGGGCAGGTGCTCTCCGAGCTCGAGCGCGGCCGGCGGGCGGCGCGCCGGGGGCGCAGGCGGCGGCACCTGGTGGTGGCGGGCGCGCGCCAGCACCGGATCGTCGAGCTGGGCGCGGGCGGCTTCGTAATCGAGGCGGACGGGCTGCCGCACCTCAGGGGCTATGTCGAGATCATGCGCGGCGACGAGCGGATCGCGCGCCGGCTGGCACAGTTCGCCTGGGCGCGCGACGGGCTGGTGGGCTACGAGTTCAAGCTCGACGCGGGCGCCCGCGAGGCCGCCGCCGACTACGAGCGCCAGGACGGGCCGAAGCTGATCGCGCCGCCCGCAGGGGCACGCCCATGACGCGTCCGCTGGTGCGCGCCATCGACCACTTCGTGCTGACCTGCGGCGACGTGGAGGCGACCGTCGCCTTCTACGAGCGGGCGCTCGGCATGAAGGGCGAGACCTTCGCCGGCGGGCGTCGGGCACTTTCCTTCGGCAACCAGAAGATCAACCTGCACCAGGCGGGGGCCGAGTTCGAGCCCAGGGCGACCCGCCCGGTGCCCGGCGCGGGCGATTTCTGCCTGCTCGCGGACGTGCCGGTCGCCGAGATCGCCGAGCACCTCGCCACCATGGGCATCGAGGTGATCGAGGGTCCGGTGGCCAAGACCGGCGCGACCGGGCCGCTCACCTCGATCTACTTTCGCGACCCGGACGGAAACCTGGTCGAGGTCGCGAACCCGGCTTGACGCCCCGTGCCCCGCGTGCCTCTGTGCCGCGGTGCGAGGGAGGCAGCGATGGCACGCAATCTCGATCCGGAATCGGTCGGTCCGCAGACGCTGGCGGTGCATGCCGGCGAGGCGCCCGACCCGGCGACCGGGGCCTCGAGCCCGAACATCGTGATGTCCTCGACCTTCGTGACCGAGCGACCCGAGGGCTTCTCCGCCTACGAGATCACCGGGGAGAGCCCGTTCATCTACACGCGCTGGGCCAACCCCACCCTGCGCCAGCTCGAGGCCAAGGCGGCGGCGCTGGAGGGCGCGGAGGCGGCCGCCGCCTTCGCCTCGGGCATGGCGGCGGCGAGCGCGATCCTTCTTTCCCAGCTCTCGGCGGGGGATCACGTGGTGCTCTCGGACGTCGCCTATGCCGGGATCGCCGAGCTGGCGCGCGACACTCTGCCGCGGCTGGGGATCGCGGTGACGAAGGTCGATACCTCGGACCTCGGGGCGCTCGCGGCGGCGATGCGGCCCGAGACCCGGCTGGTCTTCATCGACACGCCGTGCAACCCGCTCCTGCGCCTGACCGACATCGCCGCGGCGTCCGAGATCGCGCATGCGGGCGGTGCCCGGCTGGCGGTGGACAACACCTTCCCGAGCCCGCTCGGCTGCCGGCCGCTGGCGCTGGGGGCCGACTACGCGATGCACTCGGCGACCAAGTACATCGGCGGGCATGGCGACGCCATCGGCGGGCTGGTCTGCGGCGCGGCCGGGCTGATCCGCCCGCTGGTGGCCGAGGCGACCGTGCACTACGGCGGGGTGATGAGCCCGTTCAACGCCTGGCTGATCCTGCGCGGCGCGGCGACGCTGCCGCTCAGGATGCGCGCGCACGCGGCGGGCGCGCTGGCCGTGGCGCGCTGGCTCGAGGCGCAGCCGAGGGTCGCGCGGGTCAACTACCCCGGCCTCGAGAGCCACCCGCAGCACGCGCTGGCGCGGCGCCAGATGTCGAACTTCTCGGGCATGCTGTCGTTCCAGCTCAAAGGCGGCGAGGCCGACGGCCAGGCGGCGGCCGAGCGCATGGCGCGCGAGCTGCGCATCATCCACTACGCGGTATCGCTCGGCCACCACCGCAGCCTGGTGTGCTGGCTGCCGACGCGGGCCATGGTCGAGGAGACCTTCAGCCTCGATACCGCCGGGGCGGCGGCCTACCGCGAATGGGCGGGGCCGGGGCTCTTTCGCCTCTCGGTCGGGCTCGAGGACGCCGACGACCTGATCGGCGACCTCGACGCGGTGCTCTGAGGCGCGGCAGAGCGCAAAACGGCCCGGGCGGGACCCGGGCCGGGGATGGCGCAGGCAGGTGCCGTCACTCGGCCAGCGTCGCCTGCAGCTGCTTCTTGACCTTCAGCGCGCGCGGCGACAGCTCGGCGTCCTTGGCCTTGAGAAGATAGGCGTCGAGCCCGCCGCGGTGGTCCACCGTGCGCAGCGCCGCGTTGGCGATGCGGAAGCGGAACGAGCGGCCCAGCGCATCGCTCGCCAGCGTGACGCGCTGCAGGTTCGGCAGGTAGCGCCGGTTGGTCTTGATGTTCGAGTGGCTGACCCGGTGGCCGGTCAGCACGCCCTTGCCGGAGAGTTCGCAGCGGCGCGACATCGCTTGGTTCCTTCCCAGTTCGTGGCCCATCCCGTCACCCGGTCCGTGGCCTTCGCGGGCCTTCACGCGGTCGCGGCACAGGCGCGCCCGCACGGTTTGCGCGGAAATTCGAGAACCGGTTCTCTACGCGCTCGGGGCAGGCCCGTCAAGCGCGGCCGGAGCCGGTCCCGACGCCGTCGTCGCCGCGCAAAAGCGCGAGGAGCTCGTCGGACGCCTGCTCCGGCGGCACGCGGCCCTCGGCCACCGCGCGCTCCAGTCCGGGCAGCCGCCGGGCCACGCCCGGGTGGGCGCGCAGCGCCTCGACGGCACCCTGCTCGAGCGCCCGGTGCAGCCAGCGCACCGCCTGGGCCGCGCGGTTCTCGGCGAACCAGCCGGCCTCGCGGCGCCAGGTCTCGAGGGCGCGGATGCGCGTCCAGACCTCGCTCAGCCCGGTGCCCTCCAGCGCCGAGGCGGTCAGCGCGGCGGGGAAGCCCTCGGGGTCGCGGCGGCGCTGGCGCATGAGGCGCAGGGCCCCCGCGTACTCGGCCCGGGTCGCCTCGGCCATGGGCTTCAGCTCGCCATCGGCCTTGTTGATCACCACCAGGTCGGCGATCTCCATGATGCCGCGCTTGACGCCCTGCAGCTCGTCGCCGCCGCCCGGCGCCAGCAGCAGCACGAAGATGTCGGTCATCTCCGCGACCATCGCCTCGGACTGGCCGACGCCGACGGTCTCGACGATCACCAGGTCGAAGCCGGCGGCCTCGCTGAGCCGGATCGCCTCGCGGGTGCGCCGGGCGACGCCGCCCAGCGCGGTCTGGCTCGGCGAGGGGCGGATGAAGGCGCCCTCGGCCCCGGCCAGCCGGCTCATGCGCGTCTTGTCGCCCAGGATCGAGCCGCCCGTGCGGGCCGACGACGGGTCGACCGCCAGCACCGCAGCCCGCAGCCCCTGCTCGACCAGCATCAGGCCGAAGGCCTCGATGAAGGTCGACTTGCCGACCCCCGGCGTCCCCGACAGGCCGATGCGCAGCGTGCGCTCGGGCGCCGGCCCGAGCCGGGCGATCAGCCGGCGCGTGGCGGCCCGGTGCTCGGCCAGGCTCGATTCGGCCAGCGTGATGGCGCGGGCCAGCGCCCGGCGCTCGCCGGCGGCGAGGCGGCGGGCGAGCTCGTCGATCTGTGCATCCGTCATCGAGGATCCGGCCAAGTCTGGGCATTGCGCTGTCCGCACTTCTAGCGGCATCGGGGAGCGCGAGGCAAATCCCGGCTGCGCCGGGGGCGGGCGTCGACGGCCTCGCGCCGATGGCGTAGAGGAGGGCGCATGAGCGCGCCCGCCGCCCCGCCCCCATTGCCGATCGACGAGGTCCTGCCCGGGCTGCTCGCTGCCCTCGCAGCCCGGCCCAACGCGGTGCTCGCGGCGCCGCCTGGCGCGGGCAAGACGACCCGGGTGCCGCTGGCGCTGATGCGCGCGGAGTGGGCGCGGGCCGGGCGCATCCTGGTGCTCGAGCCGCGCCGCGTCGCCGCGCGCGCCGCCGCCGAGCGCATGGCCGAGACGCTGGGCGAGGCGGTGGGCGGGACCGTCGGCTACCGCATCCGGGGCGAGGCGCGCGTCTCGCGCGCGACCCGGGTCGAGGTGGTCACCGAGGGCGTGCTGACCCGCATGCTGCAGGCCGACCCGGAGCTGCCCGGGGTCGCCGCGGTGATCTTCGACGAGATCCACGAGCGCTCGCTCGACACCGACCTCGGGCTGGCGCTGGCGCTGGAGGCGCAGGCGGCACTCCGGCCCGGGCTGCGGCTTCTCGCCATGTCGGCGACGCTGGAGACCGGGCGGGTCGCGCGCCTGATGCGCGGCGCGGTGATCGAGAGCGCCGGGCGCCTGCATCCGGTCGAGACCCGCTGGCTCGAGCGCCCCTGGCGGCGGGAGGGCGGCCCGCGCTTCGAGGCGGCGGCCGCGGCGCTGGTCGCCCGGGCGCTGGCCGAGACCGCGGGCGATGTGCTGGCGTTCCTGCCGGGCGCCGGCGAGATCCGCCGCGTCGCGGCACTGCTCGGGCGCGCGGCCGAGGCCAGGCTGGTGCCGCTCTACGGCGCCCTGCCCTTCGCCCGCCAGCGCGCGGCGCTGCGGGCGGACCCCGAGGGCCGGCGCCGGGTGGTGCTGGCCACCGCCATCGCCGAGACCTCGCTCACCGTCGAGGGCGTGCGCGTCGTGGTCGACTGCGGCCGGGCGCGGCGGGCGCGCGTCGACCCCTCGAGCGGCATGTCGCGACTGGTCACCGTGCCGGTCAGCCAGGCCGAGGCGGCGCAGCGCCGGGGCCGGGCCGGACGGCTCGGGCCGGGGATCTGCTACCGCATGTGGACGCGGGGCGAGGAGGGGGCGCTGGCGCCTTTCGCGCCGCCCGAGATCCTCGAGGCGGACCTGGCGCCGCTGGCGCTCGAGCTGGCGCTCTGGGGGGCCAGGGACGCGGGCCGGCTCGCCTTCCTCGACCCGCCGCCGGCGGCGCAGATGGCCGAGGCGCGCCGGCTGCTCGCCGCGCTGGGCGCGCTGGACGCGGGCGGGCGGATCACCGCGCACGGCCGCGCCATGGCGGCGCGGCCGGTGCACCCGCGGCTC
>DATKCQ010000123.1:0-9441 GCA_035513135.1 Thermohalobaculum sp. | reverse complement strand
ATCCACGGCTTCGACGAGCGCGTCAGCCTCGCCTCGATCCGCGACGCCACCCGCGCCATCGCCCTCTTCGTCGCCCGCTGGTGCGGCCTGACCCGGGCCTGACGGCCGGACCGGCGCGCCCCCGATCAGGCCGGGGCACGGCGCGGCCCCCGCTCCGCGCACCGCTCGCACGCAGATGCCAATGATGACAACGCGTTGACCCCCGGTCCACGCGTGGACAGGGTCGACCCCTACCCCAAATAGCCCTTCTCCTCGAGCCAGGCGACGATCTGCTCGGCGGACTCCTCGGGGCTGGCCTTCGCCGTGTCGACGCGGATCTCGGCGCCCAAGGGCGGCTCGTAGGGCGAGTCGATGCCGGTGAAGTTCCTGATCTGCCCGGCCCGCGCCTTGGCGTAGAGACCCTTGGGGTCGCGCGCCTCGGCGACCTCGAGCGGCGCGTCGACGTAGATCTCGACGAACTCGTCGGGCTCCACCAGCGAGCGCGCCAGGCGGCGCTCCGAGCGGAACGGCGAGATGAACGAGACCAGCACGATCAGCCCGGCCTCGACCATCAGCCTGGCCACCTCGCCGACCCGGCGGATGTTCTCGACCCGGTCGACATCGGTGAATCCGAGGTCGCGGTTCAGCCCGTGGCGCACGTTGTCGCCGTCGAGCACCATGGTGTGCCGGTTCAGCCCGTGCAGCTTCTGGCTGACCAGATCGGCGACGGTGGACTTGCCCGCCCCCGAGAGCCCGGTGAACCACAGCACCACCGGCTTCTGGTGCTTCTGCGCCGCCCGCGCCCCCTTGTCGATCTGCATCGCCCGGCGATGGATGTTCGAGGCGCGCCGCAGCGCGAAGTGCAGGAGCCCCATGCCGACCGTCTCGTTCGTCAGCCGGTCGATCAGGATGAAGCCCCCCGTCTCGCGGTTCTCGGCATAGGCATCGAAGGCGATGTCGCGGTCGAGCGAGATGTTGGCGACGCCGATCTCGTTGAGCTCCAGCTTCTTCGCAGCCAAATGCTCCAACGTGTTGACGTTGATCTTGTATTTCGGCGAGGCGGGGGTGCAGGTGACCGTCCGCGCGCCGATCTTCATCAGGTAGGGCCGGCCCGGCAGCATGGGCTGGGGCGCCATCCACAGCAGGCTCGCCTCGAACTGGTCGGCGACCTCGGCCGGCGCGTCGGCCGCCGCCAGCAGGTCGCCGCGCGAGATGTCCACCTCGTCCGCCAGCGTCAGGGTGACGGACTGGCCGGCGACGGCCACCTCGAGATCGCCGCCGGCGGTGACGATGCGCGCGACCCGGCTCTCGGCGCCCGAAGGCAGCACCTTGAGGCGGTCGCCGGGGCGCACCACGCCGCCGGCGATGGTCCCGGCGAAGCCGCGGAAATCCTGGTTGGGCCGGTTGACCCACTGCACCGCCATGCGGAAGGGCCGGGCCTGCTCGTCGGACTCCACATCGATGGTCTCGAGATAGCCGAGCAGCGTCGGCCCGTGATACCAGGGCATGCGCCCGGAGGGCCCGACCACGTTGTCGCCCTCGAGCGCCGAGACCGGGATCGAGACGATGGACTGGAAGCCGAACGGCTGCACGAAGGCGCGGTAGGCCTCGTCGATCTCGTTGAACACATGCTGGGCGTGGTCCACGAGATCCATCTTGTTGACGCACAGCACCACGTGGCGCACGCCGAGCATCGAGATGATGAACGAGTGCCGCCGCGTCTGGGTCAGCACGCCCTTCCTCGCGTCGATCATCACCACGGCAAGGTCGGCGGTCGAGGCGCCCGTCGCCATGTTCCTCGTATACTGCTCGTGGCCGGGCGTGTCGGCGACGATGAACTTGCGCTTCTCGGTGGAGAAGAAGCGGTAGGCCACATCGATGGTGATGCCCTGCTCGCGCTCGGCGGCGAGGCCATCGACCAGCAGGGCGAAGTCGATGCGCTCGCCCTGCGTGCCGACACGCTTGCTGTCGGCTTCCAGCGCGGCGAGCTGGTCCTCGTAGATCAGCTTCGACTCGAACAGCATCCGCCCGATCAGCGTCGATTTCCCGTCGTCCACCGAGCCGCAGGTGATGAAGCGCAACAGGCTTTTGCGCTCATGCGCCTGCAGGTAGCCGACGATGTCGGAGGCGATGCGCCGGTCCTGGTGCGCCATCAGAAGTAGCCCTCCTGCTTCTTCCTCTCCATCGAGGCCGAGGCGTCGTGGTCGATGGCGCGGCCCTGGCGCTCGGAGGTGGTGGTGAGCAGGGTCTCCTGGATGATCTCGGGCAGCGTCGCGGCCTTCGACTCGACGGCCCCCGTCAGCGGGTAGCAGCCGAGCGTGCGAAAGCGCACCCAACGCGGCTCGGGCGTCTCGCCGGGCTCGAGCGGCATGCGCTCGTCGTCCACCATCAGCAACAGGCCGTCGCGGCGCACCACGGGGCGCTCGGCGGCGAAGTAGAGCTCGGGGATCTCGATCTCCTCGCGCCAAATGTATTGCCAGATGTCGAGCTCGGTCCAGTTCGAGAGCGGGAAGGCGCGGATCGACTCGCCCTTGGCCTTGCGCGTGTTGTAGAGCCGCCAGAGCTCGGGACGCTGGTTCTTCGGGTCCCAGTGATGCCGCGCGTTCCTGAACGAGAAGATGCGCTCCTTGGCGCGGGACTTCTCCTCGTCACGCCGCGCGCCGCCGAAGGCCACGTCGAACCGGTATTTCTCCAGCGCCTGCTTCAGCGCCTGCGTCTTCATCACGTCCGTGTGCACCTGGCTGCCGTGGCTGAACGGGCCGATGCCCTGCGCCACCCCCTCCTCGTTCACGTGCACGATCAGGTCCATGCCCGACGCCGCGGCCATGCGGTCGCGGAACGCGTACATGGCGCGGAACTTCCAGGTGGTGTCCACGTGCATCAGCGGGAAGGGCGGCGCCGCCGGGTGGAAGGCCTTGCGCGCGAGGTGCAGCATCACCGAGCTGTCCTTGCCCACGGAATACAGCATCACCGGGTTCTCGGCCTCGGCCGCGACCTCGCGCATGATGTGGATGGCCTCGGCCTCCAGCCGCTCCAGATGGGTGAGCTGGATCATGTCTCGCCTGTCCCTCCGCCTGCGCCGTCCGGCGCGTCGAGCACTACATCGGGCCACATGGTTTAGAAAGGGTTTTCGGCGCCCGCCGCAGCGGTGACCCAGAGCGATTTCGAGCAAAGTGGACTCGCTTTGCGGCTCGGAAATCGCGGCAATTCAATATGCCAGAGCCGTTTGGGTGAGTCAGCAGCCAGCGAAACGGCTCGCGGGCGCGTGCGCCCCGGCCCAGGCTCGATCGGGGGTTCGCGCAGCCGCACGGCTGGTGCACAATGGCGCGGAGACACGCCCGCACCGGCCTGGGGAGGACCATGCGGAAAGTCCCGGCATTGATCGCCGCCCTTCTGGCGGGCGTTCTCGCCGGCATCGCCGATGCCGGGGAGCGCGCGGCCGAGCGCGCCGAGATGGTGCGCGTGATCGAGCGGCACGCGGCGACGGTGCCCGGCATCCTCGGCGCGGAGGGCATCGCCTCCGAAGTGCTCGAGGTGATGCGCGCGGCGCCGCGCCACCTGTTCGTCCCGGAGGACCGGCGCCATCTCGCCTACGAGGACCGGCCAGTCGCCATCGGCCACGGCCAGACCATCTCGCAGCCCTTCGTCGTGGCGCTGATGACGCACCTCGCCGCGCCGCGGCCGGGCGACACGGTGCTCGAGATCGGCACCGGCTCGGGCTACCAGGCCGCCGTGCTGTCGCCGCTGGTCGGGCGCGTGTGCACCATCGAGATCATCCCGGCGCTGGGCGAGACGGCCGCCGCGCGGCTGGCCGAGCTCGGCTACGCCAACGTCGAGGTGCGCATCGCCGACGGCTACCACGGCTGGCCCGAGTGCGGGCCGTTCGACGCCATCGTGGTGACGGCGGCGATCGACCACGTGCCGCCGCCGCTGGTCGCGCAGCTCGGGCCCGGCGGGCGCATGGTGCTCCCGGTGGGCGGTGCCTTCGCCACGCAGCACCTGACGCTGGTCGAGAAGGACGCCGCCGGAGAGGTGCGCACCCGCCAGCTCCTGCCGGTGCGCTTCGTGCCCTTCGTGCGCGGGACCCAGTGAACCCACGGAACCCACGGGTGATTCCGCGCCCGGGTGTCGCGGCCGTCTCGGCGGCGATCCTCGCCTACGAGGTGCTGCTGGTGCGCCTCTTCTCCATCGTGCATTGGCACCACTTCGCCTTCATGGCAATCAGCGTGGCGCTGCTCGGCTTCGGCATCAGCGGCGCCATCCTGGCCGTGCTCCGGCCGTGGTTCGCGGCGCGGGCGCGCGGCGCCTTCACGGCCGCCGCGGCGCTTTTCGGCGTGACGGCGCCGCTCGCCTTCCTGGTGGCCCAGCGCCTGCCCTTCAACGCGCTCGAGGTGGTCTGGGCACCGGGACAGCTGCTCTGGCTCGGCGCCATCTACCTCGCGCTCGCGGTGCCGTTCACCGCCGGGGCCACCTGCATCGGCCTCGCCTTCGTCGAGGCGGGCACGGCGGCCGGGCGCGTTTACTTCTGGAACCTGCTCGGCTCGGGCGCCGGGGCGCTCGGGATCGTCGGCGCGCTGTTCGTGCTGGGGCCGATGGCCTGCCTCGGCGTGGCCGGCGGGCTGGGGCTCGTGGCGGCGGTGCTCGGCGCGCGCCACCCGGCGCGCGCGGCGGGGGCGGCGGGGCTCGCGGTGCTGGCCTGGTTTGCCGCGCCGCCGGGCTGGACGGCGCTGCACATCTCCGAGTTCAAGGGCCTGACCCGCGCGCTGGCGGTCAGCGAGGCGCGGCTCGCGGCCGAGCGGTCGGGGCCGCTCGCCCTGCTCTCGGTGGTCGAGAGCCCGGCGGTGCCGTTTCGCCACGCGCCGGGCCTGAGCCTCACCGCTCCCGCCTTGCCGCCGCCGCAGCTCGGGGTGTTCGCCGACGGGGCCTTCGCCGCCGCCATCGACCAGTGGGACGGCGAGCGCGCGAGCCTCGGCTATCTCGACCACACCACGGACGCCCTGCCCTATCACCTCACCGAGCCGCGCCGCGTCCTGGTGCTGGGCGCGGGCGGCGGGCGTGGCGTGCTGCAGGCGCTCGGCCACGGCGCCGGGCGGGTGGACGCGGTCGAGCCCAACCCCGACATGATTCGCCTCCTGGCACACGACTTCGCCGGGCGTGCCGGGGCCCCCTACGCCCGGCCCGGCGTGCGCGTCCACGCCGCCGAGCCGCGCCATTTCGTCGAGGCGCCGCCGGGCGTGTGGAACGTGATCCAGCTCTCGCTCGGCGGCGGCCCCGGCGGCCTGCACGGCCTCAGCGAGGACTACCTGCTGACCGTCGAGGGCCTGACGCGGGTCTACCGCTCGCTCGGGCCCGGCGGCTGGCTGAGCGTCACCGCGCCGATCGACCTGCCGCCGCGCGCCGGCCTGAAGCTCGCCGCCACGCTGGCCGGGGCGCTGGAGGGGCTCCGGGTCGAGGATCCCGGCACGCGCATCATCGCCATGCGCGGCATGTCGACCCTGACCATCGCGGTCAAGCGCGGGCTGGTGCTGGCCCCCGACATCACCGCCGCCCGCGCCTTCGCCGCCACGCGCGCCTTCGACCTGGTGCACTACCCCGGCATGCAGCGGGCCGAGGCGAACCGGCGCAACGTGCTTGCCGGGCCGGTGTTCCACGAGGGGCTGCGGGCGCTGCTCGGCCCCGGGCGCGGGGCCTTCGTCGCGGGCTACAAGTTCGACATCGCGCCGCCCACCGACGACCGGCCCTACTTCCACGACTTCTTTCGCTGGGCGACCCTGCCCGAGCTGCTGTCGCTCGGCGCGGCGGGCGGCGGCGCGGCGCTGCTCGACCTCGGCGAGCTGATCGTCGCGGCGACGCTGGTGCAGGCGGGGCTGCTCGGCCTGGCGCTGGTGCTGCTGCCGCTGCGTGCCCGGGCCTACCGCGGCAAGCCCGGCGGCACGACGTGGCGCTTCGGCATCTACTTCGCCGCGCTGGGCCTTGCGTTCCTCTTCGTCGAGATCGCCTGGATCCAGCGGTTCACGCTGTTCCTCGGCCATCCCCTCTACGCCGTCTCGGTGGTGCTGACCGGGTTCCTGGTCTTCGCCGGGCTGGGTGCCGGGGCGAGCCTGTGGCTCGACCGGCGGCGCTGGCCGTCGATCGGGCTCGCGGTCGGCGCCATCGCCGCGCTGGCGCTCGGCTATCTCGCGGCGCTGCCCGGCCTGTTCGCCGCGCTCGCGCATCTCTCCGACCCGGCCCGCGTGGCGGTGTCGCTCGCGCTGATCGCGCCGCTCGCCTTCTTCATGGGCATGCCGTTTCCGCTCGGGCTCGCCCGGGTGGCGCGCACCGACCCGGCCTACGTGCCCTGGGCCTGGGGGCTCAACGGCTGCGCCTCGGTGGTCTCGACGCCGGCCGCGACGCTGATCTCCATGCAGCTCGGCAACGCCGCCACCGTGGTCGCGGCGGTCGGCCTCTACGCCGCGGCAGCGCTGGCGCTGCGCGGCCCCATCCAGCCGCGCGGCCCGGGCGACTGAAGCGATCTCGAGCAAAGCGGACTCATGCGAGACGCCGAGCGCCGCCTACGCCGGCTGGCCGGCGGCCGTGGTCCTCGGGATCCGTTACGGGCGGGCCGGCGCACCCCGGCGCCGGGGTGTGGGCCATGCCTCTCCCCCGACCCCTCTCCCGGAGGGAGAGGGGGGCGCGCGTGGCCGGCGGCGGGGCGTGTGGATGGCCGGTCATGCCCGCGCGTGGCGGGCGTCGAGCGGCTCGGTGGCTTCGCTCTCCTGGCGCGCCCACATCTCGGCATAGCGGCCGCGCCGCTTGAGCAGTTCGGCGTGGCTGCCGCGCTCGACGACGCGGCCTTCCTCGAGCACCACGATCTCGCCCGCCTCGACCACGGTGGACAGGCGGTGCGCGATCATCAGCACCGTGCGGTTCTCGCCCAGCCGCCTGAGCTCGGCCTGGATCTCGCGCTCGGTCTGGGTGTCGAGCGCCGAGGTGGCCTCGTCGAGGATCAGGATCGGCGGGTCCTTCAGCACCGTGCGCGCGATCGCCACGCGCTGCTTCTCGCCGCCCGAGAGCTTCAGCCCGCGCTCGCCGACCATGGTGTCGTAGCCCTCGGGCAGCGACATGATGAAATCGTGGATGCGCGCGGCCCTGGCCGCCGCGATCACCTCGTCGCGGCTCGCGCCGTCGCGGCCGTAGGCGATGTTGTAGAAGATCGTGTCGTTGAACAGCACGGTGTCCTGCGGCACCACGCCGATGGCGGCGCGCAACGAGGCCTGCGTCACCGAGCGCACGTCCTGCCCGTCGATCTCGACCGCGCCCCCCGTCACGTCGTAGAGCCGCAGCAGCAGGCGGAAGATCGTCGACTTGCCCGCCCCGGACGGCCCGACCACGGCGAGGCTGCCGCCGCCCGGAACCTCGAAGCCGAGCCCGCGCAGGATGGCCCGGCCGGGGCCGTAGTCGAAATCGACCTCGCGGAAGCTGACGCGGCCCTCGCCGACCTCGAGCGGCCTGGCGTCCGGCGCGTCCACGACCTCCGGGGCCACGTCCAGCAGCCGGTACATCTCGCGCATGTCGATCAGCGACTGGCGGATCTCGCGGTAGACCGTGCCGAGGAAGTTCAGCGGGATGGTGATCTGGATCACGAAGGCGTTCGCCATGACGAAGGTGCCGACCGTCATCGTGCCCGCCTGCACCTCGAGCGCCGTCATCGCCATCACCGCGATCAGCCCCGCCGTGATGATCAGCGCCTGGCCCGAGTTCAGCAGGCCGAGCGAGGTGGCGGTCCTGACCGCCGCCTCCTGGTAGCCGCGCATGGCCTGGTCGTAGCGCTCGGCCTCGCGCGTCTCGGCGCTGAAGTATTTCACCGTCTCGTAGTTCAGCAGGCTGTCCACCGCCTTCTGGTGCGCCTCCTGATCCTCCCTGTTCATGCGGATGCGGATCTTCACGCGCCACTCGGTGACCTTGAAGGTGAAGGCGACGTAGGCCGCGATGCAGCCCATCAGCACGGCGAAGTACCAGAATCCGAACTCGATCCAGAAGATCGCCGCGACCACCAGCAGCTCGACCGCCAGCGGCACCACGTTGAACACCAGAAAGCGCAGCAGGAAGTCGATCGCCTTGATGCCGCGGTCCACCACCCGGCTGAGCTCGCCGGTGCGCCGGCCCAGGTGGAAGCCGAGCGACAGCCGGTGCACATGGCTGAAGGTGCGCAGCGCCAGGCGGCGCAGGGCGTGCTGGCCGACCCGGGCGAACACGATGTCGCGCAGCTGCTGGAGCAGCGTGCCCATCAGCCGCACCACGCCGTAGGCGACGACGAGCAGGATCGGCGCCGCGATCACCGCCCCGGCCGATGGCGCCAGCGCATCCACCGCCTCGCGGTAGGCGAAGGGCGTGGCGAGCGTCGCCAGCTTGGCCAGCACCAGGAGCCCCAGCGAGATCACCACGCGCGCGCGTAGGTCCGGCCGCCCCTCGGGCCACAGATCGGGCAGCACGCGCGTCAGCGTGCGCAGGTCGGGCACGCCCTCGGCGGTGTCGCGCCTCGGGCTCAGGCGGCGGCGCATGCGAAATCCCCCGGATCGGGCGTGCTACCGGCCGTCGACCAGCTCGGGCACGGTGAACACCTGCCCCGGATATATGAGGTCGGGGTCGCGGATCAAATGCGCGTTGGCCTGGTAGATCACGCTGTAGCGGATGCCGCGGCCATAGTGCTGCTCGGCGTATTTCCACAGGTAGTCGCCCTGCTGCACCACGATCCGGCGCTGGCGCAGCTCGTGCGCGACCGCCTCGGGCGCGTACTCGAAGGGGGTCTCGAGCCGGCTGAGCACCTCGCCCTTCGGCCCGATCTCGTCGAAGCGCAGCAGCAAAGCGCCGCTGGCGATCGCGTGCGGGATTCGGGCCCGCCACTGACCTTGCGGATCGCCGCGCGCCTCCAGCACCAACGCGGCATTGGCGTAGACCCGGATCGCCGAGCCGGGCCGGCCGCGCCCGGCGGCGACGATGGCGCCGGCATCGTCGTAGGTGATGCGGTCGAGCACGATGCCCGCGCCCGAGACGGCGACGGTCGGCTGCAGCAGCCAGATCGCCTCGGCGTCGGACTGGACCACCGCCGGGGCGCGGCCCGCGTCGCCGGACGGCAGGATGACCACCGGCGCGCTGAGCGCGAACCGCCTGCCGGCGCCCGGGTCGGCGGGCCGCGGCACCGGCGCGGCGGCGCCGGGGTCAGCCGTGGCGGAGACCCCGGGCCCGGCCTCCGCCGGGGCGCCGGGCGTCGTCGGCGCCGATCCGGGGGGCGCACTCGTCGGGGACGTGTCCGGCAGCGTGGCGTCGGGCGCGGTCACGGCGGGCGGGGTCGCGCCGGGCTGGGTCACTGCGGGCACGGTCACGGCCGCCACCTGCTCGCCGGGCACGGCCCCTTGCGGGGCGGCCGTCTCCCCGGCGGAGCCTGGCGATGCGGTGGCGGGCTCTGGCGGGGTGGCGGGCCCG
>DATKCQ010000122.1:0-6597 GCA_035513135.1 Thermohalobaculum sp. | reverse complement strand
TCAACCTGCTGCGCGCGCTGCGCGCCCGCGACGGAGCGGCCGCCCGCGCGATCATGCGCGAGCACATGCTCGCCGCCCAGGCCTACATGGAGCGCGTCGAGGCCGAGGTCCGCCCGCGATTTCTCCGGGTGCGCCGCGAGGACTAGGGCCGCGCCCGGGTTCGCCCGCGCGCATCACTCACGTGATTCACCTTCCAGAACAACGACTTGACCATGTGTTCACGCGTGAAACCCGGCTCAGCCGCGCCCGGGATACGCCGTCAGGGCGACGGCGTTGTTCCCGGGCTCCCGCCGCGCCAGCGCATATGCGCCTCGCCTTCCGCCTCCCCGGTCACGATCACGTCCATCGCGATGTCGTGCGGTTGCGGGTGGATGGTGCGCAGCGCCGCCAGCGGCAGGCCGACGCCGACGATCAGCCGGGGCCGCGCCATCGCCGCCAGCGTCCGGTCGTAGAACCCCCCGCCATAGCCCAGCCGGTAGCAGCCCGGGTCGTAGCCGACCAGCGGCGCCACGACCACGTCGGGGACCACCTCCGGTCCCTCGGCCGGGACGGGGATGTTCCACACGCCGCGCTCCATCCTCGCCCCCGGCGCCCATTCGCGAAACACCAGCGCCCGCCCCTTGGCGACGACGAGCGGCAGCGCCGCCCGCCCGCCGCGCGCGATCACCGCGCCGAGCCAGCCGCGCAGGTCGAGCTCGCCGCGGAACGGCCAGTAGGCGCTCACCACCGTGCCCGGCGCGAGCTCCACCAGCCGGTCGAGCCCGCGCGCCACCGCCTCGGCCGCCGCGGCCCGCCCGGCCGCCGGCACGGCAAGGCGCGCCGCGATCAGCCGCGCGCGCTCGGCCCGGCGCCAGCGCGCCACCTCGCGCGGGTCGGAGAGCGTCTCGATGTCGCCCGCGTAGCCCGCATCGAGCTCGTGCGCAAAGCAGGGCGGCGAGGCATACCCGCCGGGTCGCTCATCGGCCATCGCGTTCTCCTTTCATCGCGGCGCTACCCCGGATCTAGCGCACCGGCGCGGCGCCGGCGACCCCGCCGCGCGCCGGCCCTTGCAGGCGGCGGCCTCACGTGAGACCTTCCCGCGCGGGTCGCATCATTGGAGTGAAACGCCATGTTGCCACGCGCATTGCCGGCGATCGGCCTCGCCGCGCTCGTTGCCTTCGCCGCGCCCGGCGCCCTGGCGCGCGACTGCGCCGTCGAGGCGGTCGAGGGCGAGGATGTCCGCGCCTGGTCGGCCGGCGCCTGGTCGGCGCTTCGCCCCGGCCAGTCGCTCGCGCCCGAGGCCAAGGTCGCCACCGGTGCCGGGAGCCGGGTGAAGATCGCCTGCGACGACGGCATCGTGGTCACCGTCGGCAGCGCCAGCGAGGTCAACCTCGAGGCGCTGACCACCCCCGGCGACAGCGTGATCGTGCAGCTCATCGACGGCATCGTCGGCCTCTTCGCGCCCGAGCGCGTGCGCCGGTTCGAGGTGCGCACGCCGCTCGCCATCGCCTCGGTGCGCTCGACCGGGTGGCTGGTCGAGCACGACGCGGACGAAGGCTCGGCGGTGTTCGTGCGCGCCGGCGCGGTGGCGGTCGCCGCCCGCAGCGGCGGGCGGTTCCGCCTGGCGCCCGGCGAGGGCATCACCATCACCCCCGACGGCGTGCCCGGCGAGGTCAAGACCTGGGGGCCGCCGCGCATCGCGCGGTCCACCGAGGCGCTCGGCTTCGACTGGCGATGAGCGCACCGCGGCCCCGCCACGCCCGGGTGCCGCGCGCCCACCTGGCGGTGGTCTCGGTGGTGGCGCTGGTGTTCGCGCTGTGGCGCGTGGTCGCCGAGGGCGGGCTGACCGACGTGCTCGAGCAGCGCCTGCTCGACCTGCGCTTCCAGCTGCGCGGGCCGCTGGCGCCGCCCGCGAGCGTCGCCGTGGTGGCCATCGACGAGGCCACCGTCGATGCGCTCGGCTGGGCGCCGCCGCCGCGCCGGGCGCTGGCCGAGGCGGTGCGCCGGCTGGTCGAGGCCGACGCCGCGGTGATCGCGCTCGACCTGATGTTCCTCGACCGGACCGCCGCCGGCCCGCTGCTCGCCGAGGCGCTGGCGCAGACCGACCGGGCGGTGCTCGCCACCGCGCTCACCAACCGCCCGGCCGGCGACGCCGAGCGCCCGCCCGAGCTGGAGGCGGCGCTCGAGCGCAGCGTGGTCGGCACCGTCATCGCCCGCGCCGCCGAGCCGGCGCCCGGGCACCCGGCCATGCCGCCGCTCGACCTGCTGCTGCCGCGCCCCGAGTTCGCCGGCCGGGCCACGCTCGCGCATGTCAACATCGTGCAGACCGCCGACCGGGTGGCGCGCCGGGTGCCGCTCACCCTGTGGATCGGCGACGACGACTTCCTGCCCTCGATGTCGCTCGAGGCGGCGCGCCGGCTCGCCGGGCTCGAGCGCGCGCAGGTGGCGGTCGCGCCCGGCCGCTCGGTCCGCCTCGGCCGCCGCCTGATCCCCACCGACCGCAGCGGCTCGGTGACGCTGAACCACTACGGCCCGCGCGGCACGGTGCCCACCGTCAGCCTCGCCGACCTGCTCGAGGGCCGCGCGCCCGCCGACATGTTCCGCGGCCGCGCGGTGTTCGTCGGCGCCAGCGCCGAGACGCTGTCGGACCTGTTCGCCACGCCGTTCGCGGCCGATGTGCCGGGCGCCGAGCTGCTCGCCACCGCGACCGCCAACATCGCCGCCGGCGAGACCGTCGTCGAGGCCCCGGCGCTGCACGCGCTGGGCGCGGTGCTGGCGGTGGTCAGCGCCATGCTGCTGTTCCAGGCGGCGAACCTGGCGGCGCTGGGTGCCGCCTTCGCCGCCGTGCCGGCGGTCTGGCTGGCGGCGCTGGCCGCCGTGCACCTGGCCTTCGCCGAGTGGCGCTTCGCGCTCGACGCCACCGCCGTGGCCGGCGCGCTGGCGTTCGCCACCTCGTGGACCGTGGCCCAGCGCTTCCGCGCCCAGCGCCGGCTGGCCACGGCGCTCGGCGAGGAGCGCGCGCGGCTGTCGCGCTACGTCTCGCCGCTGCTCGCCGAGCGCCTCGCCGCCGGCGCCATGCCCGAGCGGCGCAGCCAGGATGCGGGCGTGCTGTTCGTCGACGTGGCCGGCTTCACCACGGTGGCCGAGAGCGCCGCGCCGGAGGCGACGGCCGCCTTCCTCGCCGAGTTGCACCGGCTCTACGAGCGCTGCGCCACGGCCCATGACGGGGTCATCTCGGGCTTCGACGGGGACGGGGCGATGGTCATGTTCGGCCTGCCCGAGCCGACCCGGGCCGACGCCGCCAGGGCGCTGGCCTGCGGCCGGATGCTGCTCGACGAGGCGGCCCGCTTCGCCTCGGCCGCCCTGCCGGCGCTGCGGCTCGCGCTGCGCGTCAGCGTGCATTTCGGCCCGGTCACCGCGGCCGTGGTCGGCGGCGAGCGCCAGGCCCAGCTCACGGTGACCGGCGACACGGTGAACGTCGCCAGCCGGTTGCAGGAGATCGCCAAGCAGCACGGCGCCGCCTTCGTCGCCAGCCGCCCGGCGCTCGACGCCGCCCGCACCGGCGGCAGCGCCGACGTCGCCGCCTTCGTGCCGCTGGCCGACCAGCCGGTGCGCGGACGCGCCGGCCGCATCGAGGTCTGGGCGCTGCCCGCCGCCCCCGGCTGAGGCCGGCGTCAGGCCGGGGCAGGGCGGTAGGTGAGCGTCCCGGCCGCCTCGGAATCGGCCTCGGCGGCGGCGCGCAGGCGGGCGTTGAGCGGGGACTTCACGCAGGTCGGGTCGGTCGCCGCCGGGTCGCCGGCGAGCGCCATCGCCTGGCAGCGGCAGCCGCCCCGGTCGAGATGCCGGCGCTCGCAGGAACGGCAGGGCTCCTGCATCCAGGCCTCGCCGCGGAAGGCGTTGAAGGCCGCCGAGTGCCGCCAGATCTCGGCCAGCGCGCGCTCGGGCACGCGCTCGAAGACCAGCCCGGGGATGGTCATCGCGGCGTGGCAGGGCAGCACGGTGCCGTCGGGCATGACGTTGAGCCCGGTCGAGCCCCAGCCGCCCATGCAGGCCTTGGGATACCTGGCGTAATGGTCGGGCGGCACGAAGTCGATCACCAGGACGCCCTTCAGGCGCTCGCGTGCCGCCTTCACGGCGGCGGAGGCGCGGGCGGCCTGGGCGCGCGTCGGCATCAGCGCGCCGCGGTTCAGCGTCGCCCAGCCGTGGAACTGCACGCAGGCGACCTCGAGCCGGCGGGCGCCCAGCTCGCAGGCAAGCGCGATCATCTGGTCCACCCGGTCGAGGTTGCGCCGGTGCATCACGGCGTTGAGGGTCAGCGGCAGGCCGGCCTCGCCGACCCAGAGGGCAACCTCGAGCTTGCGGGCGAAGCCGCCGCGGTAGCCGCCGATCTCGTCGGCCGAGGCGGCGTCGGGGCCCTGCACCGAGAGCTGCACGTGGTCGAGCCCGGCGGCGGCCAGCGCCCGCACCCGGGCGCAGGTGAGGCCGACGCCCGAGGTGATCAGGTTGGTGTAGAGGCCGGCCCCGGAAGCGGCGGCGGTGATGTCCTCGAGGTCGCGGCGCGCCGCGGGCTCGCCGCCCGAGAGGTGGAGCTGGAGCACGCCCAGCTCGGCCGCCTGGCGCAGCACCCCGGCCCATTGCGCGGTGCCGAGCTCGGCCTTGCGGCCGATGAGTTCGAGCGGGTTCGAGCAGTAGGGGCAGGCGAGCGGGCAGCGGTGCGTGAGCTCGGCCAGCATCGCCATCGGCGGGGCGGGCGTGTCGTGCGGCGGCGTGCCTTGCGCGGCGGTGTCGGTCATCGCCGGGCCTCGGCCATGCGGCGCTCGATCAGCGCGGCGAGGAAGGCCCGCGCGTCCCCGGCGATGCGCGCGCGCGGCGCGTCGTAGCGCGCGGCGAGGCGGTCGACGATCTCGGCGAAGCTGCGCGCGCCGTCGGCCTCGGCGAGGATGGCGCGGCCGATCTCGTCGAGCGCGATGGCGCGCTCGGGGGCGAGCAGGAACCAGCGCCCGCGCACCTTGTCCCAATGGGTGCGCACGCCGCCGAGCAGCGCCGGGCGGGCGGCGTCGGGGATCGTTTCCGCAAGGCTGGTCTCGGCGCTCATCGGCCTCCCTTGAGCAGGCCCTCGCCGGGGCGCCAGGCGCCGGGCGGGATCGCGCCCGGCGCCACATAGGCCGCGTGCAGCGCGTCGAGCTGGGCCCACAGCACATCGGTCTTGAACACCAGCGCGGCGGCCGCGGCGTCCTGCTTCTCGGTGGTGTCCGCCCGCTCCAGAACGTAGGTCAGGCCGAAGGCGACGTCACGCGGGGCCTGCTCCAGGCGCTTGCGGAAATAGGCGATGGTCGCGTCGTTGGCGAAGTCGTAATGCGCCAGCAACCCGGCGATGCGCTCCTCGTGGATGCGCGGGGCGAACAGCTCGGTGAGCGAGGAGGCGACGGCCTCGAGCAGCGTCGCCTCGCGCACGAAGCGCACATAGGCGTCGCAGGCGAAGCGCGTCCCCGGCAGCACGCCCGCGCACGAGGCCACGTAGTCGGGGTCGAGACCCACCGCGGCAGCCAGCCGCAGCCAGCGGTCGATGCCGCCCTCGCGGCCCTCGCCGCCGTCGTGGTCCTCGATGCGGCGGCGCCATTCGACGCGCAGCGGCCGGTCCTCGCAGCGCGACATGAGTGCTGCGTCCTTCAGCGGGATGCGGCTTTGGTAGTAGTAGCGGTTGATCACCCAGGCGCGCACCTGGTCGGGCGTGCAGCCGCCCGCGTGCAGCAGGGCGTGGAACGGGTGGCGGTCGTGGTAGCGCTCGGCGCCGATGCGGCGCAGGCGGGCCTCGAAGGTCCCGGGGGGCGGGGCGGGGGGCCGTCACAGCGTCAGCTCCATGCCGTCCTCGGCGACCATCCAACCGGCTTCCTCGACCGCGCGGCGCTGGGGGCTGGCGGGATCGAGGATCGGGTTGGTGTTGTTGACGTGCACATAGACCTTGCGGCCCACGCCGAGGCCGGCGAAGGCGGCGAGCGAGCCCGCCGCGCCGTCGATCGGCATGTGGCCCATGCGCGTGGCGGTCTTGCTGCCCGTGCCGCTCGAGATCATCTCGTCCTCGTCCCACAGCGTGCCGTCGAACAGCACGAGGGGCGCGCCGCCCAGGCGCCCGGCCAGCGCCCGCGTCATGCGCGCGCAGCCCGGGATGTAGAAGGCGGACGCGGCCCCGGCGGTGAGGCGCACGCCGACGGTCTGGCCGTCCTCGAGATCGGTGCGCACCTCGCCCTCCTCCAGGTAGAGCGGCACCTTGCCGGGGACCGCGAACAGCTCGGCCGTGAGCCCGGGGGCAAGCTCGAAGGGCGGGCCGAGGCTGGCCTCGTGCCAGGTCACGAGCGCCGGGTCCAGCGCGTCCAGCATCGGGTTGGCGCGCAGCGCCGCGCCGGTCTCGGCGGTGGCGAAGACGCTGAAGGGCTGGCGCTCGCGCAGGCTGAGCAGCCCGGCGGCGTGGTCGATGTCGCCGTTCGTCAGCAGCACCGAGCGCACCGGCGTATGGCGCAGCGCCCCCGGGTGCAGCGCCGGCGCCAGCATGAACTGCGCGCGGACGTCGGGCGAGGCGTTGACGATGGCCCAGCTCTCGCCGTCGGCGCTCGCCGCGAT
>DATKCQ010000121.1:0-2909 GCA_035513135.1 Thermohalobaculum sp. | reverse complement strand
GCCGCCTATCGCGGGCGCGGCGACGAGCACGGGGCCGACCAGGTGGCGGTCGACGCCATGCGCTCAGCGCTCAACCGCATCGAGATGCAGGGCACGGTGGTGATCGGCGAGGGCGAGCGCGACGAGGCCCCGATGCTGTTCATCGGCGAGACCGTCGGCACCGGCCAGGGCCAGAAGATCGATATTGCGCTCGACCCGCTGGAGGGCACGACGCTGACCGCCAAGGAGATGCCCGACGCGCTGTCGGTGATCGCCATGGCCGAGGGCGGCAGTCTGCTGCATGCCCCCGACTGCTACATGGACAAGATCGCAGTCGGCGGCGGATTCCCCGACGGGCTGGTGGACCTGGACGCAAGCCCGGCCGAGAACATCCGGCGCCTGGCCGAGGCCAAGGGCGTGGCGGCGAGCGCCATCACCGCCTGCATTCTCGACCGGCCGCGCCACGCCGAACTCATCGCCGCGGTGCGCGCCGCGGGCGCCGCGGTGCGCCTGATCATGGACGGCGACATCGCCGGCGTCATCCATACCGCCGACCCCGACGAGACCGGCATCGACATGTATATCGGCATCGGCGGGGCGCCCGAGGGCGTGCTCGCCGCCGCGGCCCTGCGCTGCATCGGCGGGCAGATGCAAACGCGCCTGGTTCTGCGCAAGCCGGAAGAACGCGAGCGCGCCGAGCGCATGGGGATCGCCGACCCGGACCGCAAGCTCACCATCGAGGACATGGCGGCGGGCGACGTGATGTTCGCGGCAACGGGCGTGACGGACGGCTCGATGCTGCCCGGCGTGACCTTCGGGCGCGGCTGGATCGAGACCCACACCGTCGTCATGCGCTCCGCCACCGGCACGGTGCGCTGGATCAAGAACCGGCGCAGGGCTCAATGAGCGTTCTCCTTGCCGAATCCCGGCACGTCCTCGACGTGTCGCGCTCGCTGTCGGGGCGGGCCTGGCGGGCGAGGCTCGCGCACGACCGCGACGCGCTCGCGATCTGCCAGCGCCATGGCCTGCCCGACCTGCTCGGCCGCGTGCTGGCGGCGCGCGCGGTACCTCTCGACCAGGTCGCTGGCTATCTCAATCCCACCCTGCGGGCGCTGATGCCGGACCCCGACGTGCTGGCCGACATGGAGGCCGGCGTCGATCGGCTGGCGCGGGCGATCGTGGCGAACGAGCGTATCGCCATCATCGGCGACTACGACGTCGACGGCATGGCTTCGTCGGCACTGCTCGCGCTCTACCTGCAGGCCGCCGGCGCGACGCCGCTGATCCATATCCCCGACCGGATCGTGGAAGGCTACGGCCCGGGCACCGGCGCCATCTCGGCGCTCAAGGACCAGGGCGCCAGTTTGATCGTGACGCTCGACTGCGGCACCGCGGCGCACGAGGCGCTGGCCCACGCGGCCGCCCTCGGGCTCGACGCCGTCATCGTCGACCATCACCCGGCGGGCGAGGACCTGCCGCGGGCAATCGCCGTCATCAATCCCAACCGCCAGGACGACGTGTCGGGACTCGGTTACCTGGCCGCCGCGGGGGTCACGATGATGCTGCTGGCGGGCCTCAACCGTCGCCTGCGCCAACAGGGCTTCTGGGGCGTGAAGCCCGAGCCCGACCTTCTGCACCACCTCGACCTCGTGGCGCTGGCGACGGTGTGCGACGTGGTGCCGCTGATCAAACTCAACCGGGCCTTCGTGATCCAGGGCCTGAAGGTGATGGCGGAGCGCCGGCGCCCCGGTCTGGCGGCGCTGTGCGACGTGGCGCGCCTCACCCGCAAGCCCGACGTGCATGTGCTCGGCTTCGTGCTCGGGCCGCGGCTCAATGCGGCCGGCCGCATCGACGATGCCAAGGTCGGGCTCGAACTGTTGATGACGCGCGACCGCGGGCGAGCCCAGTCGCTGGCCCAGCAACTGGAGCAATTGAACCGCGAGCGCCAGAAGATCGAGTTGGCTGTAGTCGATGCCGCGCAGGACCAGGCGGCCGCGGCCCTGGCGCGCTCTCCGGACCTGCCGCTCTTGCTGGTGGCGGGCGAGAACTGGCACCCGGGCATCCTCGGGCTGGTGGCGGCCAGGCTCAAGGAGCGCTTCGGCCTCCCCGCCCTGGCGCTCGGGCTCGATCCCGGCGGCGCCGTCGCGAGCGGCTCGGGGCGCTCGGTGGCCGGCGTCGATCTCGGCTGCGCCGTGCGCGCCGCGGCGGACGCCGGCGTCATCGTCAAGGGCGGCGGCCATGCCATGGCGGCGGGGCTGACGGTCGAACGCGCGCGCTTCGACGACCTGCAGGCCTTCCTCGCCGAGGCGCTGAGCGCCGCAGGACCGGGAACGGGCCAATCGATGCTCGACCTCGACGGCTCGCTCAGCGCGTCTGGCGCCACGCTCGACCTGCTCGCGCTCATCGAGCGCGCCGGGCCCTATGGCAGCGGCAACCCGGAACCGGTGTTCGCGCTGCCCGCCCATCGCATCGTCTATGCCGATCCGGCGGGCTCCGATCACGTACGCTGCACGATTGCCGCCGGCGACGGGACGCGGCTGAAGGCGATCGCCTTCCGCGCCATGGGCACGGCGCTCGGCGAGGCCCTGCTGAGCGAACGCACCGCGCCCCTTCACCTCGCCGGCCGCCTGTCGCTCGACGACTGGAACGGCCGCCGCGCCGTGCAACTGTTCATCGACGACGCCGCCGAGGTGAGGTAGGCCTACGCCCCGCGTTCCCTCACCAACTCAGCCATCGCCCCATCGCTCTCCGCCGTCAGCCCGGCGACCACCCCGGCGCGGTCGGCTTCGGGGCGGTTCTGGCTGACCTTCCACTTGCCCTCGATGCGCGCCACCGGAATCTCGACCCCGACAATCCCCTTCATCTGCGACGCGATGAACGGTTCCGGCGCATCACCCACCGCCCACGGCGGAACGCGGCGGCTCTCCTGC
>DATKCQ010000120.1:0-24800 GCA_035513135.1 Thermohalobaculum sp. | reverse complement strand
GACCGGGCTGATGGCCGCCTTCGCGCTGACCTCGGGCATCATCGGGGCGCGCGCCACCGGGCGCGGCATGGACCTCGACACCTCGCTCTTCGACACCGGGCTGCACAATCTGAGCTATCTCGCCGCCTGGTATCTCAACGCCGGCGTCAACCAGGGCCGCGAGCCGCGCTCGGCGCATCCCTCGCTCACCCCCTCGCAGCTCTACCGCACGGCGGACGGCTGGATCTTCGTCATGTGCAACAAGGAGAAGTTCTGGCCGATCCTGTGCGAAGCCCTGGGCCGGCCCGAGTGGGGCAGGGACCGGCGCTTCGCCAGCTTCGCCGACCGGCTCGAGCACCGCGCGGAGCTGACCGGGATGCTCGACGACGCCTTCTGCGCGCACACCACCGCCGAGTGGCTCGAGCGCCTGCGCGGCACCGTCCCGGTCGCCCCGGTCCACAACGTGGCCGAGGCGCTCGACAATCCGTTCGCCGCTGCCGGGGAGCGGGTCGCGGGCTATGCCGGGCCGGATGGTACCGAGCTTTTGCGGCTGCTCGCCGGCCCGGTCCGCGTCGCCGGCTCCGACCAGCCGAGCAGGGCCGGACCGGCGCTCGGCGCCGATACCGACGCGATCTTGCGCCGTATCGGCCTCGATGCGGCGGAGATCTCGGCGCTTCGGGCCAGGGGCATCGTCTGAGGGAGGGCAGGGGCCCCCATCGGCGAGCGTCGACGTGCCGATCGGGTCCGTGTAGGGTCGCGTCGGGCCGGCATCTTGCGAAGGGATGGAACTGCATGGCTTACGAGACACTCGAGCTGCTCATCGGCGGTGAGTGGCGCAAGGGCGATGGCGGCGGCGAGGATGTGCTGAACCCCGCCAGCGAGCAGGTCCTCGGCCAGGTTCCGCACGCCTCGGCGGCGGAGCTGGACATGGCGCTGGAGGCCTCGCGCGAGGGCTTCGGCCTGTGGCGCAACACCACGCCGCTGAAGCGCCAGGCGGTGATGGAGAAGGCCGCGCGGATCCTCGAGGAGCGGGCCGACGCCATCGCCCGCAACCTGACGATGGAGATGGGCAAGCCGCTTGCCGAGGCGAAGCTCGAGCTCGGTTTCGCCATCGACGTGCTGCGCTGGTATGGCGAGGAGGGCAAGCGCGCCTATGGCCGGCTGATCCCGCCGCGCATCCCCGGCGCGCGGCAGATGGTCACCAGGGAGCCCGTCGGCCCGGCCTGCGCTTTCGTCGCCTGGAACTTCCCCGCGGTGAACGTGATGCGCAAGGTCGCGGGCGCGCTCGGGGCCGGCTGTTCGCTGATCATCAAGCCGAGCGAGGAGACGCCGGCCACCGCGGTTGCCATCGGCCGGGCGCTGCAGGATGCCGGGCTGCCGGCGGGCGTGCTCAACATCGTCTTCGGCGTGCCGGACACGGTGAGCCGCCACATCCTCGGCTCGCCGATCCCGCGCAAGTTGTCGTTCACCGGCTCGATCCCGGTGGGAAAGCACCTGCAGAAGCTCGCCGCCGACACGCTGAAGCGCTGCACCATGGAGCTCGGCGGGCACGCGCCGGTGATCGTCTTCGACGACGCCGACCTCGCGAGGACGCTCGACTCGATCGGCCGCAACAAGTTCCGCAACGCCGGGCAGGTCTGCATTTCGCCGACGCGCTTCTTCGTGCAGGACGGCGTCTACGCGAAGTTCGTCGATGGCTTCACCGAGCTCGCCGGCGCGATCAAGGTCGGCGACGGGCTCGAGGAGGGCACGCAGATGGGGCCGCTGATCGCGGCGCGCCGGCTCGAGGTGATGGAGGCGTTCGTTTCGGACGCCCGCGACAAGGGCGCGGCGGTGACCACGGGGGGCGGGCGGGTCGGCAACCGCGGCTACTTCTGGGCGCCGACCATCCTGAGGGACGTGCCGGACGAGGCGCGCATCATGTCCGAGGAGCCGTTCGGCCCGGTCGCCCCGGTGCAGCCGTTCAAGACCATGGACGAGGTGCTGGAGCGGGCGAACCGGCTGAGCTTCGGCCTCGCCTCCTACGTCTACACCTCGGACGGCGCCAGGGCAAAGACCATGAGCGAGCAGCTCGACGCCGGGCTCGTCGGCGTGAACCACCCGGGCATTTCGATGCCCGAGACACCGTTCGGTGGCGTCAACGAGTCGGGCTATGGCTCGGAAGGCGGCATCGAGGGGCTGGAGGCGTTCCTGCGCACCAAGTTCGTCACCGAGGTCGGCGTCTGACGATGGCGCCGGTCAGTCGAACACGATCTTGGGAAAGTAGAACGAGACCACCCAGTTGGGCTGATCGACGATTTCGCTGATGCGCAGGTCGGCGCAGACGCTGCACAACATGTAGGCCTCGGCCGGCGAGATGCCCTGGGCCGCCGAGAGCTCGTCGATCATGCGCATCACCGCGGCGCGCGCGCCCTCCATCAGGTCGGGCCCGATCCCGGTGGTGACGAAATAACCCTTGCCGTCCAGGTGGCGCGAGATCGGGCCGGGCGTCTCGTAGCGCGGGAAGGGCAGGTTGGCGCGTTTGACCAGGTCGAAGGTGAGGGCGAGCTTCATCGGGCTCTCGATCGCGGTGCCGCAGACCTCGCCGTCGCCCTGCGCGGCGTGGGTGTCGCCGACCGAGAACAGGGCGCCCGCCACCTCGACCGGCAGATAGAGCTCGGTGCCGGCGGCGAGGTCGCGGATGTCCATGTTGCCCCCGACCCGGCGCGGCGGCACGATGCTGTGCGTCCCCGCCTCGGCCGGCGCAACGCCGATGGTGCCGCAAAAAGGCTTGAGCGGCACGCGGCCGCCCGGCCCGTAGACCGCGGGCGCCAGGCTTGCGGCGTCGTAGCTCCAGACGTTGAGCGCCGGGTCGGGGAACTGCTCGGCCAGCAGCCCGAAGCCGGGAATGATCGCCGTCCAGCCCCAGCCGGACGGTGCGAAGGACTCGATCCTCACCTTGAGGGCATCGCCGGGCTCGGCCCCGTCGACATGGACCGGGCCGGTGACCGGGTTGACCCTGGCGAAATCGAGCCTGCCGACGTCGGCGACCGTCGAGTCCCGCGAGAGCTGGCCGCCCGAGGCGTCGACCGTGTCGAACTCGACGCTCTCGCCGGGCGCCACCGTGAGCACCGGCCGGTTGGCGTTGTCCCAGCCGAAGTGATGGTGCTCGCGGTGGATCGTATGGCGCGGACTATGCGACATTGGCGTGGACGCATTCGTGGTGCGCAGCAATGCGGGCCGGGATGCGGATCGGTTCGGCGTTCATGCCGCGAGGGTCCTGTACATTCCATTCCTCCCCCAGCAGGCAGTTTGAAACACGTCCCCCCGCAAATGGGAACCCCTCGCGGTTCACTCGGACGAGGATATGATCTAGATCGACGCCTCCAGGCGGCTGTTGATCAGCAGCTCGGCCACCGAGGCGTTGTTTGGCAGGCTCAGGAGGTAGGCGACCGACCCGGCAATGGCCTCGGGTTCGATCTTGAACTCGCCCTCGGGGGTCGGCTTGTCGGCGACCATGTCGGTCTCGACCATCCCTGGGCAAATCGCGGTCGCCCGCACACCATCGGCCCAGCCGGCGCGGCGCACGGCATGGGTCAGGGCCACCGCGGCGAACTTGCTGGCCGGATAGCCGAGGTTGTCCGACAGCAGGCGCTTGCCGGCGAGCGACGCCAGCACGATGACGCGGCCGGTCCCCGCGGCCCTGAGTGCCGGCAGGGCGGCGCGAATCAGCCGCAGCGGCCCCTTGAAGTTGACCTCCCACATCTGGTCGTAGGGCGCCTCGTCCTCGTCCTCGAGGCGGGCGGGAAGCGACACGCCCGCATTCGCGAACAGCGCGTCGATGCGCCCGAAACGCGCGGCGGTCGCTTCGACCCAGGCTTTCGAGGTCGCCGGGTCCCCCGCCTCCCACGAACAATGCAGGACACGGTCCTCGGCAAGCCCGGCCGTCGCGGCCGCGAGGCGGTCAGGATCGCGGGCTCCCAGGCTGAGCAGGTAGCCGCGCTCGGCCAGCAGCCTGGCCGTCGCCAGCCCGATCCCCCGGTTGGCCCCCGAGATCATCACAACCCGTCCATCCGGTGAAAGCATCATGGCCCTCCTGTGCAACAGGGAATGCGTGTGCCGGGCAGGCTAACCCGCATGGGCCCGATCGGCCAGAGGCGAGGGCCGCGCGGCCCCAAGGCGATGCAGCGGGGCTGTCGCTGCTGCGGCCGGCATGGCAGCGGAAGGCGCGCTTGGCCTTGGATCGCGCCGTCGCATCGGGCAAGGTGCGGCCCCGGGGGTGAGCGCAACGCATGGGCAAGCTTCGCAAGGCGCTGCTGGGCTTCGGCCTCGTTCTCGGGGTCGCCGTGCCCGCTGGCATCCTGTGGCGCGAGGCGCTGGTCGAGGCGGCGGCGCGGCAGCTGCTGGCCGCCAGGGGCATCGACGGCGCCCGCCTCGAGGTGGTCGAGGTTGGCGCGGCAGGCATCGTGATCGAGGACATCCGGCTCGGCGACGGGCTGCCCGGCGCTCGCCGGGTGCGGCTGGATTACGATGCGCGCGAGTTGCTCTCGGGCCGGCTGCGCACGCTCAGGATCGAGGGCGTGCGATACGATGCGCCGGCGGACTGGGGCGCCGTGCTGGCGCCGCTCGGGGCGCTGGGCCCTGGCGAGGGTGGCGCCTGGCTCACACTGCCCCGGGTCGAGATCGAGGACGCCGTGATCGCGCTCGCCGCGCCCGCCGGCGGCAGCATCGCCATCGACGGGGCGCTCGACCTCTCGGGCGAGCGGCCGGGCGCCGCGATCGGGATCGGGCTCGAGCTGGGCCACGCCAGCGCCGCGTTCACCATCGCCTCGCCGGCGCTCGGCGAAGGCGGCACCGTGGAGATCAGCGGGGGCGGGGAGGCCGGGCTGTCGGGGATGGCTCTGCCGGGCCGCCCCGGCCTGTCGGCCACCGGCGGCCACGCGCGCTTCTCGCTCGCCGGCACCGCGCGCCTGCCGGCTCTCGGCGGTGGCCGGGAAGCCATGTGGGGCGCCCTGCACGCCGGCTTGCAGGTTGGGGAGGCGTTCGCGCTCGCCGGTGAATTGAGCCTCGCCGGGGTGACCGGCCCGGCCGGGCCGGGCACGCTCTCCGCCGATATCGGCTGGGCGCTGCGGGGCGGCGACGGCGGCCTGCAACTCACGCTGCCGCGACCGGCGCGGGGGGCTGTGACGGGCCTCTCGGCGGACCTGCTGGCAGCCCTCGGCCTTGCCGCCGCCGACGGCACCGCGCCCGACCTGTCGGTGGAGCTCGCCACGGCGGAGCCGCTCGTCGCCTGGGTGAGTCAAGCGCCCGGGGGCGTGGCGGAGATCGCCGCCGACCTGGCGCTGGCGCTGGGCGATGCACGCGCCTCGGCCGGCGGGACGGTGACGGTCCGCCACGATGCGGCGTGGCGGCTGACGGCGCCGGTCAGCACGGTGCTGGACCTCGCGGCGTCCGGGCTGCCGCTTGCCGGGGCAGGGACCGCGGCGTGGCTGCGATCCGCCGAATGGTCGGTCGCCGGATCGGCGAGCCTCGATCGCGGCCTCGTGCTCGAAGGCCCGCTGGTCGCCGAGGCGCGCGATCTCGAGCTCGCCGGGCTTGGGGCCGGGGCGGTGACCGCCGAGGGCGTGCTGCGCCTGGCGGGGCACCCTGGGCGCTGGGCGGTTGGCGCCGCGCCGGGGATGCAGGCGGTCGTCGAGGCCGCCGTGCTCCTCGGCCGCATCGAGGCTCCCGGCCCGCTCCGCCTGACGCTGGAGAGCCTCGATTTCGCAGCCGGCGGCGGGGCGCCGCGGCTCGATCTGCGCGCACGTCTCGACCCGGCCTCCGGAGCGCTGCGGCGCGACAACGGCGAGCCCGTCGCCTTTGCCGACGCGGCGGGACGCATCGCCATCGGGGCGACGCTCGGCGACCGGATCGAGGGCGAGATCCGGCTCGAGGACGGGCGCGTGACGCTGCCCGGCTACGCGACCGGCCTGACCGCCCTGACCGGCCATGTGCCGCTTGCCGGCTCGGATGACCCGGCCGGGGCCGCCCTCTCGGGCGAGGTGCGCGACACCGGCCGGGCGGTCCGCTTCACGCCCGTCGGCTTTGCGCTGGAGGGGCAACGCACGCGCGATGCCCTGACGCTTTCGGGCACGGCCGAGGCGCGCGGCGGGGCGGTGCGCCTGCCGCTCGAGGTGACGGCCGATCTGGCCGCGGCGACCGGGCGGATGCGCTTCCTTCCGTCCCGGATCCGATTTCGCAGGGGCGGACTTCAGCCGGCCGCGCTGATGCCCGGCTTCGCGGAGCTGCGCGACGTTGCCGGCACGGTCAGGGTCGGCGGGGAGGTGACGCTCGACGCGCAGGGCAGCGTGCGCAGCAGCGCCAGCCTCGACATCGAGGACCTGGCGGCGCGGGCCGGCGAGCTGGAGGTCGTGGGGCTGGCGGGCCGCCTCCGCCTCGGCTCGCTCGACCCGCCGGCCACCGCCGGACCGCAGGAACTGACCGCGTCGCAGGTGATCGCCGGCGTGCCGCTCGAGGGCACGCGACTGCGGTTCACCCTGTTGCCCCGGCGGCACGGCATGGCGGTGCAGATCCACGAGGCCACGGGCGGGCTGGCCGGCGGCACGGTGGCGCTTGGCGAGGCGCGCTGGGACAGCACGGCCGAGACCAGCGCCTTCGAGGTGCGGGTCCGCGACGTGCCGATCGGCCGGCTGCTCAGCGACTGGCAGATCGAGGGCATCAGCGGCACCGGGCGGCTGAGCGGCGTAATCCCGGTCAGCCTCGGCCCGGCGGGCATCGGCATCGCCGGCGGCCGGCTCGACGCCGCGGGACCCGGCGTGATCCGGGTGGACTGGGGTTCGGCGCGCGAGAGGCTGGTGAACTCGGGCGAGCAGGTGGCGCTCACCGTGCGGGCGCTCGAGGACTTCCACTACGAGACGCTGTCGATCGGTGTCGACCAGCCCGTGGGCGGCGCGCTGAGCCTCGCCGTCGGTCTCGACGGCGCCAGCCCCGAGGTGCTCGACGGCTATCCCTTCCGTTTCAACATCACCCTGAGCGGCGCGCTCGCGCCGATCCTCGACGCCGTGCGCGAGGGCCGGCGGATCGGCGCCGGGCTGCTGAGCGGCGGCCTGGGCGCCGGACAGTGAAATCCGGGCCGTATAATGCTGGCTCGACCGGCGCCGCGAGTGCGCTATGCTGCGCCCGGTGACCCGCGTCGTTTGAGGGGGAACCCGATGGCACTGCACCGCTGCGCCTTGATTCTGCTGGCGCTGGCCGCGCTCGCGGCCTGCGAGCCGACCGTGCGCGTCGAGGCGCCCAGGGAGCCGATCACCATCAACCTCAACGTCAAGATCGACGCGGAGGTTCGCGTCAAGCTCGAAGAGCAGGCCGAGAAGGACATCAAGAATGCGCCGGACATTTTCTGAACCGCGACCCGGCATGCGCTGGCTGGCGGGGCTCCTCGTCGCCTTCGCCGTGCTGGTCGGGGCGCTCGTGGCCGGCTCCGGGCCGGCGTCCGCCCAGGAGAGGGCGCTCGACTCCTACCGGGCCAGCGGCGTGATCGCCGAGCGCTTCGACGGGTATGTCGAGATTCGCGCCCCGGCCGCCCCGATCGCCCCGGCCGAGGCGCGCGCCCTCGTCGAGGAGGTGAACGCCAAGCGGCGCGCGCTCTACACCAGGCGCGCGGAGGAGTCGGACGTTGCGGTCGAGCAGGTCGGCAAGCTCTTTGCCACCAAGATCGTCGAAACGGCGCCGGTCGGCACCTTCTTCCTGCAGCCGGGCGGAGACTATGTGAGAAAGTAGCCGCCACCGCGCGGCAACCGGCCAAGCCGCGGATCCCTCAATCGCCGAGAGAAAGTGCGCGAGCGCCTCGCGGTCGCTCGTGCCGTTGTCGCTGCGCGGGTCGAGCGGCGCCTGCCAGCCCGCCTCCCGGCCGGGAACCCGGCTTGCCGCAGCCGCAGGGTTCTCGCGGCCCGACCGTCTATGTTGCGCTGCATCAATGCGCCGCACTCAGCCGAATCGGTAGGCTGGATACGACCGGCACCGAGGAGGAGAGCATGACGGCACGAACGGCGAATAACCAGATCGCGCCCGGAATCCGGCGGGGTGGCGCAAAGGCATCACCCGCTTCCGCCGGCCGCGCGCCCGGCTCCGCCCCGGCTGCCGCCGGCGATCCCGGCGACTCCTACACGGCGACGGCGATGAGCGACGTGCTCGACCATGCCGCCCGCGCCATGATCGCGCGCGGCACGGGCGGCCTGTCGCCGGCGGCGCTTGGGGCGATGTGGGCCGATTGGGCGATGCATCTCGCGGTCTCGCCCGGCAAGCAGATGCGGCTCGTCGAGAAGGCCATGCGCAAGAACCTGCACTTCGCCCGGTACCTGGGCCGATGCGCCGCCTCCGGGGGCAGCGCGCCCGGCTGCATCGAGCCGCTGGCCCAGGATCGCCGCTTCCGCGACGAGGCCTGGCAGCAGCCGCCCTTCAACCTCATGTACCAGGGCTTTTTGCTCACCCAGCAGTGGTGGCACAACGCCTCACACGGGGGTGCGCGGGGTGACGCGCGAGCATGAGCGCGCCCTCGAGTTCACCGCCCGCCAGGTGCTCGACATGCTCTCGCCCTCGAATTCCTGCTCACCAACCCCGAGGCGCTGGCGCGCACGCGCGACCTGAGTGCGGAGGACTCGATGGTCTCGGCGGCACGCTGCTCTCGATCGCCGCCGCGATGGCGCGGGACGGCGACGAGCGGCTCGCCTCCATCATCTACCTCGCGGCCCAGAGCGACTTCGCGGACGCCGGCGAGCTCTCGGCCTTCATCAGCGAGAGCGAGGTCTCCTTCCTCGAGGACCTGATGTGGGAGCAGGGCTTTCTCGACGCGCGCCAGATGGCGGGCGCCTTCCGGCTGCTGCGCTCGAGCGACCTGATCTGGTCGCGCATGGTGCGCGAGTACCTGATGGGCGAGCGGCCGAAGATGTTCGACCTGATGGCCTGGAACGCCGACACCACGCGCATGCCCTACCGCATGCACTCGGAGTACCTGCGCCGGCTCTGCCTTGAGAGCCGGCTTCCGGCGGGCAAGTACGAGGTGGAGGGACGCCCGGTGGCGCTGACCGACATCCGCGCGCCGATCTTCGCGGTCGGCACCGAGACCGACCACGTGGCGCCGTGGCGCTCGGTCTACAAGGTGCATATCCTGTCGGACACCGACGTGACCTTCGTGCTGACCAATGGCGGGCACAATGCCGGCGTGGTCTCCGAGCCCGGCCATCCGCGCCGGCGCTACCGGGTGCGCACCGACCGCCACGGCGACCCCTATCTGCCGCCCGAGGAATGGGTTAAGCGGGCCGAGGAGCGCCAGGGGTCATGGTGGCCGGAATGGATCGCCTGGCTCGCCGGCCATTCGGGCGAGCCGGTGGCGCCGCCGCCCATGGGCGGGGCCGGCGCCGACCCCGAGCGGCTGCCGGACGCGCCGGGCAGCTATGTCATGATGGAGTGAGAGATGCGGCTTCCCGCAGGGTTCCTCGACGGCAAGAAGGGGCTCGTGGTGGGCGTGGCCAATGCCGACTCCATCGCGGCCGGGTGCGCCCGCGCCTTCCGTCAGGGCGGCGCCGAGCTGGCGCTGACCTACCTCAACGACAAGGCGCGGCCGCATGTCGAGCCGGTGGCGCGCGAGGTCGAGGCGCCGATCCTCGCGCCGCTCGACGTCACCAGCCCCGACGAGATGGAGGCGCTGTTCGAGCGCATCCGGCACAGCTGGGGCCGGCTCGATTTCGTGCTGCACTCGATCGCCTACTGCCCCAAGGACGACCTGCACGGGCGGGTGACCGACTGCTCGCGCGAGGGCTTCGGCGCGGCGATGGATGTCTCGGTGCACTCCCTGATCCGGCTGGCGCGGCACGCCGAGCCGCTGATGCCGGACGGCGGCTGCCTGCTGACGGTCAGCTATTACGGCTCCGAGCGCGTGGTCGACCACTACAACGTGATGGGCCCGGTGAAGGCGGCGCTCGAGGCGACGGCGCGCTACCTGGCCGCCGAGCTCGGACCCGGGGGCATCCGGGTCAACACGCTCTCCCCGGGGCCGCTGAAGACCCGGGCGGCGTCGGGCATCCGCTATTTCGACCGCCTGATCGACCGGGCGGCGGCGGAGGCGCCGACGCGCCGGCTGGTGACCATCGAGGAGGTCGGGGCGCTTGCCGCCTGCCTCGTTTCCGACTTCGCCCACTCGGTCACCGGCAACACGGCCTATGTGGACGGCGGCCATCACATCATGTCCTGAGGCACGTATGCAGTACATCGAGAACCGCACCTTCGACGAGATCGAGGTCGGCGACAGCGCCGAGGTCACGCGCACGCTGAGGGCGCGCGACATCGAGCTGTTCGCGGTGATGTCGGGCGACGTGAACCCGGCGCATTTGGACGAGGAGTTCGCCAGCTCGGACATGTTCCAGAAGGTGATCGCCCACGGCATGTGGGGGGGCGCGCTGATCTCGGCGGTGCTCGGCACCGAGCTGCCGGGGCCGGGCACGATCTACCTCAGGCAGTCGCTGAACTTCCGCCGCCCGGTGGGCATCGGCGATACCGTCACCGTGCGCGTCACCGTGCGCGCCAGGGACCCGGAGAAGAAGCGTCTGACGCTGGACTGCGCATGCGTCAACCAGGACGGCGAGACGGTGATCGAGGGCGAGGCCGAGGTGATCGCCCCCGCCCGCAAGGTGCGCCGGCCGCGCGCGGTGCTGCCCGAGGTGCACCTGCACGAGCGCGGCGCGCGCTACCGCCGGCTGATCGAGGCCACGCGCGAGCTCGCGCCGATCCGTACCGCGGTGGTGCATCCCTGCGACGCGCTCTCGCTCCAGGGTGCGCTCGAGGCGTGGCGCGAGGGGCTGATCGAGCCGGTGCTGGTCGGCCCCCTCGCCAGAATCCGGGCGGCGGCCGAGGAAGCCGGCCTCGCGCTCGACGATGTGGAACTCGTCGACGCGCCGCACAGCCACGCCGCGGCGGCGCGGGCGGTCGAGCTGGTCCGCGCCGGCGAGGCCGAGGCGCTGATGAAGGGCAAGCTGCACACCGACGAGATCATGGGCGCGGTGATCGACCGGGAGCGGGGCCTGAGGACCGAGCGGCGCATGAGCCATGTCTACGGCCTCGACGTGCCGACCTACCCCAAGCCGCTGTTCGTGACGGACGCGGCGATCAACATCGCGCCCGACCTCTTGGCCAAGCGCGACATCGTGCAGAACGCCATCGACCTCGCCCACGCGCTCGGCATCGGCGAGCCGCTGGTGGCGATCCTCTCGGCGGTCGAGACGATCCACCCCGGGATCCCCTCCACTGTCGATGCCGGGGCGCTGTGCAAGATGGCCGAGCGCGGCCAGATCACCGGCGGCCTGCTCGACGGGCCGCTCGCCTTCGACAACGCGGTCTCGCGCCAGGCGGCCGAGGCCAAGGGAATCACCTCGGCCGTCGCCGGCGCCGCCGACATCCTGGTCGCGCCGGACCTCGAGGCGGGCAACATGATGGCCAAGCAGCTCATGTATCTCGCCGGGGCCGAGGCGGCCGGCATCGTTCTCGGCGCGCGCGTGCCGATCATGCTGACCAGCCGCGCCGACGGTCTGCTGGTGCGCCTTGCCTCGGCGGCGCTGGCCCAGCTCTATGTCCACCGCAGGCTGCGGGGGGCGCCGTGACCGAGGCGATCCTGGTGGTCAACGCCGGCTCCTCCTCGATCAAGTGCGCGCTGCACGCGGCGCAGGCGCCGCACCGCCGGATCGGCCGTGCCCAGGTCGAGCGCATCGGCGGCCGACCGGCCTGGCGCTCGAGCCGCACGCCCGAGGCACCCGTCCCGCCCGAGGCCGGCGACCACCACGCGGCGTTGATCGCGTGGCTGCTCGGCCGGATCGAGCGGGACTTCGCCGAGGCGAGCATCGTCGCCGCCGGGCACCGCGTGGTGCATGGCGGGCGCGACTTCACCGCGCCGGTGCGCGTGACCGGCGCGGTGCGCGAGCGCCTCGGCGCGTTGGTGCCGCTCGCCCCGGCGCACCAGCCGCACAACCTCGCCGGCATCGCGGCGCTCGAGACCGCCCGCCCCGGCCTGCCGCAGGTGGCCTGCTTCGACACCGCCTTTCACCGCACGCAGCCGCGCCTCGCGCAGATCTTCGCGCTGCCGCGCGCACTGACCGACGAGGGTATCCTGCGCTACGGATTCCACGGCGTGTCCTACGAGCACATCGCCGATGTCCTGCCCGAGCACCTGGGGCCGTGTGCCGAGGGCCGGGTGATCGTCGCCCACCTCGGCCACGGTGCCAGCATGTGCGCCATGCGCGGGCGGCGCAGCGTCGCCACCAGCATGGGGTTCACGGCGCTCGACGGGCTGGTCATGGGCAAGCGCTGCGGCGCCGTCGACCCGGGTGTGGTGCTGCACCTGATGCGCGACCGCGGCATGGAAGTGGGGCAGGTCGAGGAGCTGCTGGGCCGCCGCTCGGGGCTGCTCGGCGTCTCGGGGATCAGCGACGACATGCGCGACCTGCTGGCCAGCGATGCGCCCGAAGCCCGCGAGGCGGTGGACCTCTTCGTGCACCGCGCGGTGCGCGAGATCGGCGCGCTCGCGGCGGCGCTCGGCGGGCTTGACGCCATCGTCTTCACCGCCGGCATCGGCGAGCACTGCCCGCCGGTGCGCGCCGGCATCCTCGAGGGCTGCCGCTGGCTCGGCGCCGAGCTCGACCCGGCGGCCAACGAGGCGGGCGGGCCGCGCATCGGCACGCCCGGCAGCGCCGTCGCGGCGCTGGTGATCCCGACCGACGAGGAGCGTGTCATCGCGCGCCACACGGCGGCCGTCCTGGCGGGCGCCTGAGCGGCCGCGGTTTCGATGAGCCTGGAGATCCCTGGTGAAGGCAACGGACGTGCAGACTAGCGGGCCGACGGATCGCAGCGCCGGGCCCGCGCCGGATGGGGCGCGCCGCTGGCATGCGCTCGACATCGAGGCGGCGCTGGAGGCGCTCGAGACGCGGCGCGACGGCCTCGCGGCGGCGGAGGCCGAACGCCGGCTCGCCGCCTTCGGGCCGAACCGGCTGCCCGAGGGACCGCGCCGCGGCTGGCTGGCGCGGCTCGCGGCCCAGTTCCACAACCTCTTCATCTATGTGCTGATCGGTGCCGGCGTGCTCGCTGCGGCGATCGGGCACATCACCGACGCCCTGGTGATCCTCGCGGTGGTCATCGTCAACGCCGTGATCGGCTTCGTCCAGGAGGGTCGGGCGGAGCAGGCGCTGGCGGCGATCCGGGCGATGATCGACCCGCATGCCTCGGTGATCCGCGACGGGCGCCGCGCCACCCTCCCGGCCGAGGAGGTGGTGCCCGGTGACCTCGTGCTGCTCGAGGCGGGCGACCGGGTGCCGGCCGATCTGCGCCTGATCCGCGCGCGCAACCTGCGCGTGGACGAGGCGGCGCTGACCGGCGAGTCGGTGCCGGTCGACAAGGGTACGCCCCCGGTCGAGGCCGGGGCGCCGCTGGGCGACCGTTTCTCGATGGCCTTCTCGGGCACCTTCGTCACCGCCGGGCAGGCCACGGGCGTCGCCGTCGCCACCGGCGCGCAGACCGAGCTCGGGCGCATCAGCACGATGATTGGCGGGATCGAGCGCCTCGCCACGCCGCTGGTGCGCCAGATGGACGAGTTCGCTCGGCAGATCACGCTGGTGGTGCTGGCGGTCTCGGCGCTGGTCTTCGGCTATGCCGCCTGGGTCGGCGGCTACGCGCTCGACGAGGCGTTCATGGTGGTCGTCGGCCTCGCGGTCGCCGCGATCCCCGAGGGCATGCCGGCGGTGATGACGATCACGCTGGCCGTGGGCGTGCAGCGCATGGCGGCGCGCCGCGCCATCATCCGCCGGCTGCCGGCGGTCGAGACGCTGGGCTCGGTCTCGGTGATCTGCTCCGACAAGACGGGCACCCTGACGCGCAACGAGATGACCGTGCGCACGGTGTCGACGGCCGGGGCCGAGGTCGAGGTGGAGGGGACGGGCTACCGTCCCGAGGGCCGCTTCCAGGCCGACGGCGAGGCCGTCGATCCCCTTGCCCTTCCGGTGCTCGAGGAGCTCGCCCTTGCCGCGCTCCTGTGCAACGACGCCGAGCTGCGTCCGGCGGACGGCGACTGGCAGGTGGACGACTGGCAGGTGGACGGCGACCCGATGGAGGGGGCGCTGGTCTCGCTCGCCATGAAGGCAGGGCACGAGCCGCGCGCGGCCCGGGCCAGCCATGCGCGGCTCGACGAAATCCCCTTCGACTCGCGCCACCGCTACATGGCGACCCTGAACGCACGCGAGGGCGCGGCGCCTGTTGCCCCCGTGGCATACGTGAAGGGCGCCCCCGAGGCCGTCCTCGCCATGTGCGTCGAGGTCGCCGCACCCGATGGCGGCCGGCCCCTCGATCCCGAGCACTGGCGCGGCCGCGTGGAGACGCTCGCCGCGGCCGGCCAGCGGGTCATCGCAGTGGCGCGGCGCGAGATGCAGGCCGGCTGCGAGGCCATCGGGCCCGGCGATGTCGAGGGCGGCCTGACGCTGCTCGGCATCGTCGGCCTGATCGACCCGCCGCGGCCCGAGGCCGTCGCCGCCGTGGCCGAGTGCCGCGCCGCCGGGATCCGCGTGAAGATGATCACCGGCGACCATGTCGCCACCGCACGCGCGATCGCCGCCCAGCTCGGCCTTGCCGAAGACGGAAGCGACACGCCCGAGACCGTCGCCGGCCACGAGCTCGACGCGCTCGACGACGCCGCCTTCGCCGCCCGGGCCCGCCAGGCCACGGTGTTCGCCCGCACCAGCCCGGAGCACAAGCTGCGCCTGGTCGCGGCGCTGCAGGCGGACGGCGCCATCGTCGCGATGACCGGCGACGGGGTGAACGACGCGCCGGCGCTGAAGCGCGCCGATGTCGGGGTCGCCATGGGCCGCAAGGGCACCGAGGCGGCCAAGGAGGCGGCCGAGATGGTCCTCGCCGACGACAACTTCGCCTCTATCGTCGCCGCCGTGCGCGAGGGCCGCACGGTCTACGACAACCTGACCAAGGTGATCCGCTGGACCCTGCCGACCAATGGCGGCGAGTCGTTCACCATCATCCTCGCCATCCTGTTCGGCCTGACCCTGCCGGTGACCCCGGTGCAGATCCTGTGGATCAACATGGTGACCGCCGTGGCGCTCGGTCTGACGCTCGCCTTCGAGCCGACCGAGCCCGGCGCCATGCGCCGCCCGCCGCGCCCCGCGGGGCGACGCCTGCTGACCGGGCGGCTGCTCTGGCACATCGCGCTCGTCTCGAGCCTCATGGTCGCCGGGGCCTTCGGCACCTTCGCCTGGGCGACAGCGCGCGGCCTGCCGGTCGAGACCGCCCGGACCATGGTGGTGAACGCGCTCGTGGTGATGGAGATCTTCCACCTCTTCTCGGTGCGCTACGTGCACGGGCCGTCGCTCACCTGGCGGGGCGTGCTCGGCACCCCCGCCGTGCTCATCGGTGTCTCGGCGGTGGTCGTGGCGCAACTGGCCTTCACCTACCTGCCGCCGCTGCAGGCTGTGTTCGGGGCGCGCCCGGTGGCGTTCCTCGACGGCGTCGCGATCATCGGCATCGGCGTCGCGCTGCTGTTGATCGTCGAGACCGAGAAGCGGATCGCGGCACTGTTCGGCGCGGAGGCGCGTGGCCCGGGTTCGGGGGAGTCGGGGGAGAAGGAAGGGGTGGCCTGAATGCTCGCCGAATGGCTCACGGCATCGGTGTTCAACGAGGTGGCGGCGCTTCTGGTGCTGGCGGCGGCGACGGGGTTCGTCGGCCTGATGCTGCGTCAGCCGTTGATCGTGAGCTTCATCGCGGTCGGCATCCTTGCCGGGCCTTCCGTGCTGGACATCGTCCACTCGAACGAGCCGATCGACCTCCTGGCCGAACTCGGCGTGGCGATCCTGCTGTTCCTCGTCGGCATCAAGCTGGACGTGGAACTGATCCGCACGCTGGGCCCGGTCTCGCTGGCCACCGGGCTCGGGCAGGTCGGGTTCACGTCGGTGATCGGCTTCGGCATCTGCCTGGCACTGGGCATGGACGCGGTCACGAGTCTCTACATCGCCGTCGCGCTGACCTTCTCGAGCACGATCATCATCGTCAAGCTCCTGTCGGACAAGCGCGAGATCGACTCGCTGCACGGGCGGATCGCGCTGGGCTTCCTGATCGTGCAGGACCTCGTGGTGGTGCTCGCGATGATCGTGCTCTCGGCCGTCGGCATCGGCGCGCAGGGAGAGGCAGGCACGGGCGACATCCTGTTCGTGCTGGGGGCGGGGCTGGCGATGCTCGCGGTGGTGTTGCTGTTCGTGCGCTACGTCGCGGATCCGTTGACCGAGACGCTGGCGCGCGCGCCGGAGCTGATGATCGGCTTCGCCATCGCGCTGGCGGCCGCCTTCGCCGCCGCCGGCGACGCCCTCGGCTTCGGCAAGGAGCTCGGCGGGCTGCTGGCCGGGGTGGCATTGGCCTCCACCCCCTTCCGCGACGCGATCGCGGCGCGGCTTGCACCGCTGCGCGACTTTCTGCTGCTGTTCTTCTTCATCGCGCTGGGGGCGCGGCTCGACCTCGGCCATCTCGGCGAGAGCGGGTTCGCCGCCGTCGTGCTTTCGCTCTTCATCATCGTCGGCAACCCGCTGATCGTGGTGGTGATCATGGTGGCGCTCGGCTACCGCCGCCGCACCGGCTTCCTCGCCGGCCTCACCGTGGCGCAGATCTCCGAGTTCTCGCTGATCTTCATGGCCATGGGCGTGAGCATCGGCCACGTCTCCGAGGAGGCGCTGGGCCTCGTCACGCTGATCGGCCTGATCACCATCGCCGCCTCCACCTACATGATCACCTACTCGCACCAGCTCTTTGCCCTGTGCGAGCCGCTGCTGCGCGGATTGGAGCGCCACGCCCGCCGCGAGGCCGACGGCGTGACCCCGGCGGGCGCGAGATCGCCCGATGTCATCATCTTCGGCCTCGGTCGCTATGGCGGGGCGCTTGGCCGGCGGCTGGCGCTGAAGGGCTATCGCGTGCTCGGCGTGGATTTCAGCCCGATGGGCGTGCGGCGCTGGCGGCAGGACGGCTTCGACGCCGTCTACGGCGATGTCTCGGACCCCGAGCTGATCGCCACGCTGCCGCTCGGCGGCGCCCGCTGGGCGGTCTCGACCGTTCGCGACCACACCGGCGGAGTGAGCGAGGCGGACGGGCGGCTGGTGCTGATTCAGACGCTGCGCGAGCACGGGTTCAGGGGCCGCATCGCCGTGACGTCGACGCACGAGGGCCAGGGCGATGCGCTGCTGCGGGCACGGCCCGATCTGGTGCTCGATCCGTTCCAGGATGCGGCGGACCGGGCCGTGGAGCTCATCGAGTCGAACGAGCCCCCGGAGCGAATGGAGGTGATCGAGCCCGAGGAGCAGAAGGAGATGGGCGAGTAGGATCTGGATCGGCCACCGGTCGGCCTCTCGAGGCGCCGCGCCTCGCTCCGTGGAACCCGGAGTCGTCCGCCTATGGCGGCAGCGCGCGCAGGGCGACCTGCCCCTCGGCCTCGGTCAGCTCGACCCGCGCTCCGGCGGCTTCGGCGGCGGCCGGGATAAGCGCGAACTCCACCTCCGGCGCGTCCGGGCCGGGGCCCGGCCCGGCCCGCAGCCAGCGCCGCTGATCGGGGCTCGCGGCCGCCTTCGGCCCTGCGACGAGCACCGCCACGGGAAGAGCGTCGCTCGACGACAACACCAGCCTGAGCGTCCCGCTCATGCCGAGCATCGCCCGTCCGGCCAGCACGAGCAGCGCCGCCAGCCGCACCACCGCCGCATCGAGCGCCGGCCCCTCCGGCGCCGAACAGGCGATCTCGACGCGCGGCCTGGTGAACACCTCGGCGGCGAGTGCCCACAGTTCGCCGCGTGCCAGCTTCGCCTGTGCGTCGCCCGCCGCGCCGAACGCCAGCCGGTGCAGGCGCAGCAACGCCGCGGCGCGCCGCGCGCTGCGTTCAAGAATCTCGAGCTCCTCGGTCGCGTCGCCCGGGCAAATCTCGCGGATCAGGTCGACCCCGTTGACCAGCGCTCCGATCGGGCTGCCGAGGTCGTGACAGATGCGTGCGCACACGATGCCGGAAAGCTCGGTTTGCTGCATTCGTCCTGCTCCTGTCGTTTTCCGGGTTGGCCTTGGCCAGCGGGATCGGCTAGATCGTTCCATGCAGTACGCGTTCCTCGAGGTCGGCGCCATCGTCCGCCACCGGGACGAGCCCGAGTGGGGCCTTGGTCAGGTGCAGTCGATCATCGGCACGCGCATCACGGTGAATTTCGAGAACCAGGGAAAGGTCGTCATGCAGGGTTCGGACCTTCCTCTGGAACAGGTCGCCCAGGATCACCTGTGACGACCATCTTTGAGGACCGGCTGCGACGGTCACGCGTGACGCGGTCGGGAGAAAACGGCATGCCACAGCCTTTTCTAGCACGAAACCCTCGGAGGTTGCGTTAACATCCCAATGCCCATAGTTTCCGCGCGCCGGCCGCACGGGCAGGGGAGAGAGGCGGATCGCATGCGCATCGACGCAGGCCGTTTCACGGTCAGACTGGCCGAGTCCGACGCGGACGTGGCCGCCGCCCAGCGCCTGCGCTACCGGGTGTTCGTCGAGGAGATGGGCGCCAGCCCCGAGCCGGCCGACGCCGCCGAGCGGCGCGAGCGCGACCGCTTCGACCCCTGGTGCGACCACCTGCTGCTGATCGACAACGACTCGGACGACCAGGACGTGGAGGGCGGCGTCGTCGGCGTCTACCGCCTGCTCCGGCGCATCCGGGCGCGCGAGGGCATCGGCTTCTACTGCGCCTCGGAATACGACGTATCGCTGCTCGAGGACTACCCGAGCGAGACGCTGGAGCTCGGCCGCTCCTGCGTCGACGCGCGCCATCGCGGGGGCGCGGGGATGCACCTGCTCTGGGCCGGGCTGGGCCAGTATGTGGGCGAGCACGACATCGGCATCCTGTTCGGCGTGGCCAGCTTCCACGGCACCGACCCCGGGCGCATCGCCCAGGCGCTGAGCTACCTGCACCACCACCACCTCGCACCGCCGGACCTGCGCGTCACCGCGCTGCCCGATGCCCGGGTCGAGATGGACCTGCTGCGACCCGCCGAGATCGACAAGGTCGAGGCGATGCGCCAGATGCCGACGCTGATCAAGGCCTATATCCGGCTCGGCGGCTTCGTCGGCGAAGGCGCCTGGATCGACCACGCCTTCAATACCGTCGATGTCTGCCTGCTGATGGACACCTCGCGCATGGTCGACCGCTACCACAAGTTCTACTCGCGCCAGCGCGGCGGCGTGGTCGACCGCATCCTCGGCTGAGCCGCGGCGGCCGGGCGGGGCGGGGAGGGGGCGCATGACCATCGCATGACCATCGCATGACCACCTGGCGAGGCGCCGAGCCGCCCGAACTCGCCCCGGCCACGCCGCGCGGCCGGCTGATCGGCGCCGCCCGCCTCGCGGGGTTCGTCGCCATGACGGCGGTGCTGTTTCCGCTGTTTCTGCTCGGCCGCCTGCTGCGCCGCTTGCTCGGCCGGCGGCTCGGCCACCGGGTGACCTTCCATTACCGGATCGCCCGGGCCTGGTCGCGCGGGACGCTGTTCCTGTTCGGCTTGCGCCACGTGGTGCGCGGCGAGCCGGTGCGCGCCGGGGCGCTGGTGGCCAACCATTCGAGCTGGCTCGACATCCCCGCCCTGCGCGCCGTGAAGCTGATCTACTTCGTCGCCAAGTCCGAGGTGCGCGCCTGGCCGGTGGTCGGCTACGTCACCCACGCCTGCGGCACCGTCTACATCGAGCGCCGCCGCAGCCACGCCAAGCGGCAGGAGGAGGCGCTGCGCCAGCGCATCCGGAGCGACCAGCTCCTGTGCTTCTTCCCCGAGGGCACCTCGACCGACGGCCTGCGCGTGCTGCCCTTCAAGAGCTCGCTGTTCTCGGTGTTCTTCCAGGATCAGGGGCAGGACCAGGGGCAGGACCAGGGGCAGGACCAAGGGCAGGACCAAGGGGCGGCCGACCTGCTGATCCAGCCGGTGAGCATCCGCTACCTGCCCGCCGAGGGCCTGCCCGCCGCCTTCTACGGCTGGTGGGGCGACATGGCGCTGGGCGCACACGCCTGGGCGGTGTTCTTGCGCTCGTTCGGCGGCCGTGTCGAGGTCACCTTCCACCCGCCGGTACGCCCGCGCGACTTCGCCGACCGCAAGGCGCTGGCCGAGCACTGCCAGAAGACTGTGGCCCAGGGGCTGCACACGGTGCTGCACACGGGGCTGCACACGGGGCTGCCCACCGAGACCGCCAGCGGCAGGGCACGAACCGGTTGAGATCCGGGGCTCGCCCGCCCCGAGTCCGGCCCCTCTTGTCAGCCTCCACCCCGCCCGTGCTATCCTGCGGCTTGAAAGCAATCCTCAACACAGCCTTTCAGGCGCCTCATGAATGACCCATTTTCGCCCTCGAGCGAGACGCGCCTCAGGCGCGTGGTCCCCGAGATCAGCCTCGGCGTGTCGCCGCCGTCCTCGATCGTGAACATCGAGGACCTGGCGCTGTGGCTGCGTGACCACGGCGTCGAGGAGGTCGAGTGCGTCACCCCCGACTTCGCCGGCATCGGCCGCGGCAAGGTGATGCCGACCGACAAGTTCGTGCGCTTCGCGCCGACCTACCTGCCGACCTCGCTGTTCTTCCTCACCATCACCGGCAGCTACCCGAGCTTCGAGAGCTTCACCGCCTACCACATCGACGCCGACCTGGCGCTGCGGCCCGACCTGCGCACGGCGCGGGCGGTGCCCTGGGCCTCCGACCGCTCGGTGCAGGTGATCCACGATGTGTGCGACCGCGACGGCGCGCTCGTCGAGTTCGCGCCGCGCTCGGTGCTGCGCCGGGTGATCGACCACTACGCGGCCAGGGGCTGGCGCGCCGTGATCGCGCCCGAGATCGAGTTCTACCTGACCAAGCCCAACACCGACCCGGACTACCCGCTCGAGCCGCCGCTCGGCCGCTCGGGCCGCAAGGCGCAGAAGGCGCAGGCCTACTCGATCGCCGCGGTGGACGAGTACGACTCGGTGATCGAGCACATCTACGACTACGCGAGCGCGCTCGGCCTCGACATCGACACGATCATCCAGGAGGCGGGCGCGGCGCAGCTCGAGATCAACCTGCTGCACGGCGACCCGCTGGAGCTCGCCGACCAGGTTTTCCTGTTCAAGCGGCTGGTGCGCGAGGCGGCGCTGCGCTGCGGCTGCTACGCCACCTTCATGGCCAAGCCGATGGAGGGCCAGCCCGGCTCGGCCATGCACATCCACCAGAGCATCGTGGTGACCGACACCGGCCAGAACCTGTTCTCGACGCCCGAGGGCGAGCCCTCGGACGCCTTCCGCCACTTCCTCGGCGGCCAGCAGACCTATCTCAGGGCGGCGACCTGCGTGTTCGCGCCTTACGTCAACTCGTACCGGCGGCTGGTGCCGCACCTGACCGCGCCGATCAACCTCGAATGGGGCTACGACAATCGCACCACGGGCCTGCGCGTGCCGATCTCGCCGCCCGAGGCGCGTCGCGTCGAGAACCGCGTGGTCGGCGCCGACGCCAACCCCTACCTCGCCATCGCCGCCTCGCTGGCGGCGGGCTATCTCGGGCTGGTCGAGCAGATCGAGCCACGCGCCGCCGCCGAGCAGAACTGCTACGGCACTCCGCGCGAGCTGCCCTACGGCCTGCTCGAGGCGATCGAGGAGTTCAAGGCGTGCGACCCGCTGCGCGCGGTGCTGGGCGCGCGCTTCTCCGATCTCTACATCGGCGTCAAGGACCACGAGTTCCAGGAGTTCATGCGCGTCATCAGCCCGTGGGAGCGCGAGCACCTGCTGCTGAACGTGTGAGCGCGGCGATCAGCCGGGCCTACGCGCCGAGCGCCTCCGCGTAGCGCGCCAGTGCGGTCTCGACGCCGTCGGCCGCCTCCCAGATGCCTGCGTCGGGCACGACGAAATCCGCCCACGATGCCAGCCGCGCGGCGTCCTCCACCGTGACGCCGCCCTCGGCCACCGCCGGGGTCTCGATGGTCTCGGCCCACCACTCGAACAGCTCGTCCGGGGCCCGGGCGCCGTCGCCCAAGGCGCCGGTCTCGCCCACGGGCCCGAGTGAGACGTAGTCCGCCCCCGCCTCGGCCATCGTCATGGCGAGGTGCCGCGAGGCCCCGGCAAAGGCGCCGACGATGCGCTCGGCGCCCAGGGCCTTGCGCGCCTCGCGCACGGGTGTGCGGCTGGCCGCGAGATGCGCCCCGTCGAGCCCCAGCGGCTCGACCAGCCGGTAGTGCTCGGCGATCACCAGCGCCACGTCGTGCGCGTGCGCCACCGGCTGCAGTGCCGAGGCCGCCGCGCGCCACGAATCCTCCGGCGCGGCGCCCAGGTCGAGCCTGAGGCAGGCCGCAAGCCCGGTCGCCAGCGCCCGGTCCGCCAGCGCCGCAAAGGGCTCGGGGTCCAGCCGCGCCGGTGTCACCAGGTAGAGCCGGGCAGGGGTGTCCTGCGTTGCCACCGCCACGTCCTCCGGGCCGTCCCCCGGGCCGTCCCGCGGCCTACTCGCGTCCCTTGTAGATATTGACCAGCTTGCCGAGCATCCGGAGCGCCTCGTCGCGCGGGCGCTGGAAGGTGTTGCGCCCGATGATCGAACCGTTGCCGCCGCCGTCGCGGATCGCGCGCGCGTCGTCGTAGACCGAGCTCTCGCCCTTCTTGGCGCCGCCCGAGAATACCACGAGGCGCCGGCCGTTGAAGGCCGCCTGCATGACGTGGGAGACCCGCGCCGCCTGGCTGGAGATGTCGACGCCCTCGGCCTCGTAGACATTCTTGGCGTCCGGCTGCTCGAGGTGATCGCTCGGCAGCTTCACCTTGATGAGATGGGCGCCGAGCAGCGCCGCGATCTGCGCCGCGTAGGCCGCCACGTCCATCGCCGTCTCGCCCTCCTTGGTCAGCGCCTCGCCGCGCGGATAGGACCATATCACCGTGGCGAGGCCCAGCGCGGCGGCCTCGGCGCGGATCTCGGCGATCTCCTCGAACATCTCGAGCGACGCGCCCGAGCCGGGGTAGATGGTGAATCCGATCGCCGCGCAGCCGAGCCTGAGCGCATCCGCGACCGAGGCGGTGATCGCCTGGTCCTTCGCCGCCTCCTTGGGCATCAGCGAGTTGGCCGAGTTGGCTTTCAGGATGGTCGGGATCTGCCCGGCAAAGGTGTCCGCCCCCGCCTCCAGCATGCCCAGCGGCGCCGCGAAGGCGTTCAGCCCCGCCTCGATGGCCAGCGCGTAGTGGTAGTGTGGGTCGTAGGCCGGCGGGTTTGGCGCGAACGAGCGCGCCGGGCCGTGCTCGAAGCCCTGGTCGACCGGCAGGATGACCATCCGGCCGGTGCCGCCGAGCCGCCCGTGCATCAGCATTTGGCACAGCTTCGCCTTCACCCCGGGGGTTTCGCCCTCGTAGTTCGAAAGGATCTTCTGGACGGTGCGGCTGGCTTTCATGCTCGACACTCCCATCTGGCTCGGGCGCAGGCTTTGCAGCCGAATAGCAGCCGAATAGAGGACAGCCCGCGGCCCGGTCAAGCCTGCTGGCGGAGCAGCGGGCTTGTGTCAAAAATACACCATCAGCGGCCTTTTTGCGTCATCGGCCCGCGCCCGGGGCGCCCGCGCCTTTGGCAGGCGGCGCGCCGGGCGCTAGAAACGGGCACGGATAGACGGCGCAACCGTGCACTGGCACGGCCCGGCGGTGAAACTTGCGGGCGGCATGAGTGGAAAGTCAGCAGTCTAGGCGGTGGCGTCAGGACGCCCGGATGGAGCCGACACGCACATGCGCACGATGTTGCGGGTGATCTTGGTGGGGTTCGGCCGAACGACCTAGGAACGCGGGCCCGTGGGGGGACGCGCAGCGGGGGGCTGCGCGGAAGGGCGGCCGTCTCGGCCGCCCTTTTCGTTGCGCGGCCGCGCCGTCATCCTTCAGCTTGCCGCCAGCGCCGCCACCCCCGGCAGGGTCCGTCCCTCGAGCCATTCGAGGAAGGCGCCGCCGGCCGTCGAGACGTAAGTAAACCGGTCCGCCACCCCGGCCGCGTTGAGCGCCGCCACCGTGTCGCCGCCGCCGGCGACGGTGACCAGCCGGCCGGCCGCGGTCAGCTCGGCCGCCACCTTGGCGGCGGCCACGGTGGCGCGGTCGAAGGGCGGCACCTCGAAGGCCCCGAGCGGCCCGTTCCAGAGCACGGTGCGCGCGGCGCGGAATCGCGCCTCGATGCCGGCGACCGACTCGGGCCCAAGGTCGAGGATCATCGCGTCCGCCGGGCAGGCGTCGGCCGGGACCACCTGGCTCGCCGCGCCCGCCGCCAGCTCGCGGGCCACCACCACGTCCACGGGCAGCACCAGCTCGCAGCCGGCCGCCGTGGCCTTCGCCATGATCTCGCGTGCCGTGCCGGCGAGGTCGGGCTCGGCCAGCGAGCGCCCCACCTCGGCCCCTTGCGCCGCCAGGAAGGTGTTGGCCATGCCGCCGCCGATGACGATCTGGTCGCACTTCGCGATCAGGTTCGCCAGCAGGTCGATCTTGGTCGAGACCTTGGCGCCGCCGACCACGGCGATGACGGGGCGCTCGGGGTTCTCGAGCGCACGCTCGAGAGCGCGAAGCTCGGCCTGCATCTGCCGGCCGGCCGCCGCCGGCAGCAGCCGCGCCAGCCCCTCGGTGGAGGCGTGCGCCCGGTGCGCGGCCGAAAAGGCGTCGTTGACGTAGACCTCGCCGAGCCGCGCCAGGGCTTCGGCGAAGGCCGGGTCATTGGCCTCCTCGCCCGGGTGGAAGCGGGTGTTCTCGAGCAGCAGCACCTCGCCCGGGGGCAGCGCGCCGGCCGCCGCCTCGGCTTCCTCGCCGAT
>DATKCQ010000119.1:0-16225 GCA_035513135.1 Thermohalobaculum sp. | reverse complement strand
TTTATCAATGCCGAGTTCGACAGCTTCAAAAAAAAGCGCTTGTAGGTAGCTCCTGAAAAATAGAAAGGCCTTTGCAATTAAGCTCTTCCCGGAGGCTTGCGGTCCAATTATCGCGGTAATCTGCGAACGACGAATTTCTGCATTTCCGATTGAGAGAAAATCTCGGATAACGAGTTTCTCAGATTTGCTGAACGCGTTTACCACGTTTCATCCATCCAATTTCAGCGCGTTGATGAACGCCTCCTGCGGGATCTCCACCCTTCCGAACTGACGCATCCGCTTCTTACCAGCCTTCTGCTTGTCGAGCAATTTCCGCTTGCGGGTCACGTCGCCGCCGTAGCACTTCGCCGTCACGTCCTTGCGTAACGCCGAGATGGTCTCGCGGGCGATCACGCGGCCGCCGATGGCGGCCTGGATCGGCACCTTGAACATGTGCTGGGGGATCAGCTCCTTGAGGCGCTCGCACATGGAGCGGCCGCGCGCCTCGGCCTTGTCGCGGTGGACGATGACGGAGAGCGCGTCCACCGGCTCCTCGTTCACCAGGATCTGCATCTTGACGAGGTTCCCCTCCTCGTAGCCGTCGAGGTGGTAGTCGAAGCTGGCGTAGCCGCGGCTGACGCTCTTGAGCCGGTCGTAGAAGTCGATCACCACCTCGTTGAGCGGCAGGCGGTAGACCAGCATGGCGCGGGCGCCGGCATAGGTGAGGTCGAGCTGGATGCCGCGCCGGTCCTGGCAGAGCTTGAGCACGTCGCCGAGGAACTCGTCGGGCACCAGGATGGTGGCCCTGATCCAGGGCTCCTCGATGCGGTCGAGCCGGACCGGGTCGGGCATGTCGGCGGGGTTGTGCAGCTCGCGCTCGGTGCCGTCGGTCAGGCGCATGCGGTAGACCACCGAGGGGGCGGTGGTGATCAGGTCGATCGCGTATTCGCGCTCGAGCCGGTCGCGGATCACCTCCAGATGCAGGAGCCCGAGGAAGCCGCAGCGGAAGCCGAAGCCGAGCGCGGCGGAGGACTCGACCTCGTGGGTGAAGCTGGCGTCGTTGAGCGCGAGGCGCTCGACCGCGTCGCGCAAGCTCGCGAAGTCGTTGGAATCGACCGGGTAGAGGCCGCAGAAGACCACCGGCACGGCGGGCTTGAAGCCCGGCAGCGGCTGGGCGCAGGGGCGGCGCTCGTGGGTGATGGTGTCGCCAACGCGGGTGTCGCGCACCTGCTTGATCGAGGCGGTGAGAAAGCCGATCTCGCCGGGGTTGAGCACGTCGGTCTGCGTCATCTTCGGCGTGAACAGGCCGACCCGGTCGACCTGGTAGAGCGCGCCGGTCTGCATCATGCGGATGCGCTCGCCGCGCCGAAGCACGCCGTCCATGACGCGGATCAGCACGATGACGCCCAGGTATGCGTCGTACCACGAGTCGACCAGCATGGCCCTGAGCGGGGCCCCGGCGTCGCCCTTGGGCGGGGGCAGGCGGGTGACGATGGCCTCGAGCACGTCGTCGATGCCCTTGCCGGTCTTGGCCGAGATGAGGATCGCGCCCGAAGCGTCGATGCCGATGACGTCCTCGATCTGCTGGCTCACGCGGTCGATGTCGGCGGCGGGCAGGTCGATCTTGTTGAGCACGGGGACGATCTCGTGGCCGGCGTCGATCGCCTGGTAGGCGTTGGCGAGCGTCTGCGCCTCGACGCCCTGGGAGGCGTCGACGACCAGCAGCGAGCCCTCGACGGCGCGCATGGAGCGGGAGACCTCGTAGGAGAAGTCGACGTGGCCGGGCGTGTCGATCAGGTTCAGCAGGTAGGTGCGGCCGTCGCGGGCCTTGTGCACGAGGCGCACGGTCTGCGCCTTGATGGTGATGCCGCGCTCGCGCTCGATGTCCATAGTGTCGAGCACCTGGGCCTTCATCTCGCGCCCGGTCAGGGTGCCGGTCATCTCGATCAGCCGGTCGGCAAGGGTGGACTTGCCGTGGTCGATATGCGCGACGATCGAGAAGTTGCGGATGTGGGAGAGGTCGGTCATGGGCCGGGCTTATGGGGCGGGGCGCGGGTGGCGTCAAGCGGAGCCGCGGAGGGTGGGGAGGAGCGCGCGGGCGGCTTCCTCGACCAGCTCGAGGGTGCGCGCGTACTCGGCGCGGCCGCCGCCGTAGGGGTCGGGGATGTCGCGGCCCTCGGGGTGGAACAGGCGCAGCTCGGCGCGGGCGTTCGGCGGGCGCAGGCGCGTGAGCGTGGCGAGGTTGGCGTTGTCCATGGCGAGGATCAGGTCGAAGTCGTGGAAGTCCTCGGGGCGCACCTGGCGGGCGCGCTGGTCGCGGGTGCGGTAGCCGCGGGCGCGGGCCGCCGCGACGCCCTCCGGCGTGGGCGGGGAGCCGACGTGCCAGGCGCCGGTGCCCGCGGAGTCGACCTCGAGGGCGAGGCCGTGCCGGTCGGCGAGCGCGCGGATCACGCCCTCGGCCATGGGCGAGCGGCAGATGTTGCCGAGGCAGACGCACAGGATGCGCATTGCGGGACGGGCTCCCGTCGTTAGAGTGGCCGGCGAGGCAACCGGGCAGCGAGGCATAACGATGATCGGACGAATGGTGAAGGCCCTGGCGGTGGCGGGGATGCTGGCGGGGATGCCGGTGGCGGGGCCGGCGCAGGAGCAGGAGCGGCCCGAGGGCTGCGTCATCGAGCAGTGGCCGGCGTTCCTGGCGCCGGGGCCGCAGGAGCACAGCGTGCGCGAGACGCTGGAGACGGACGCGGGCGCGATCCATGCCATCGAGTTCGGGCCGCCCGCGGGCGAGTATGCCAAGCTGTTCCTGTTCTTCCTGGTGCATGACGGCTGCGAGCGGAAGGTGTTCTCGGTCGGCAGCTACGGCTACATGAACGACTTCGCGCGCGAGCGCGGCGAGATCGGCGAGGGCGGGCGGGTCTATCACCTCGACCTCTACGAGCCGGAGCGCCACACCACGCTGGAGATGCGCTACGACCGGCCGGGCTACGCGGAGATGCGCGAGCGGGCGCTCAACCTGCTGCGCTGAGCGCGGCCTCCTCGCGCGCGGCGGCCTCGTCGAGCCGGCGCAGCCAGGGCAATGCGGCGAGGAAGCGGGCGGCGAGCAGGCCCCAGAGCAGGGTGAGGATGCCGAGCGAGACCCCCGCGGCGCGGTCCGGCGGCGCGTCGAGTTGCGCGTATTGCCACAGGCCGAGCAGCACCGGCAGGGCCACGCTGCCGGCGATGATCGCCGCGCCGCCCGGCCCGAGCCGCGTCAGGTCGGCGTCGCCGCGCGGCAGCGGCGGGCGGATCCACTGGCCGGCGCGGGCCGAGGCGACCAGGTCGCGCACCCTGAGCGCCCGCATGCCCCGCGCCGCGCGGCGCACCCGGGCGCGGAAGGCCGGGCTGAGCCGGGCCGCCACGGGCACCAGCGTGGCGTAGCCGGTGAAGGCGGTCTGGTCGTTGAAGTAGTTGAGCGGCGCGACGGGGGCGAGGTCGACGCCGAACGCGTCGGCGAAGGCGGCGAGGACGGCGCGCCCGGCATCGCCATCGAGGCCGAGGTCCTCGTAGAGCCGGGTCTCGGGGGTGATCTCGGCCTCCGGCACGCCGGCGTAGGCGCTGACCAGGGCGCGCACCCGCTCGAAATGGGTTTGACGGGCCATGCGGTTCGTCCATCCTCGGGGCGCAGCATAGCGCGGATGCCGAGCATGCGCACGGAAGAGATGGTGATCCTCACCGGGGCCGGGGTGTCGGCCGAGTCGGGCCTGGGCACCTTCCGCGACAAGGGCGGGCTGTGGACCCGGTTCGACCTCGAGGAGGTGGCGACGCCCGAGGGCTACGCGCGCGACCCGGCGCGGGTGCTCGATTTCTACAACATGCGCCGGCGCAACTGCCGCGAGGCGGCGCCGAACCCGGCGCACGCGGCGCTCGCGCGGCTGCAGCGCGCGTGGCCGGGGCGGGTGACGCTGGTCACCCAGAACATCGACGACCTGCACGAGCGGGCGGGCTCGGCGGAGGTGATCCACATGCACGGGCGGATCATGGCGGCGCTGTGCGCGGCGTGCGCGGCGCGCCGGGACTGGGCGGGCGACATGACGCTGGCCGATGCCTGCCCGGCCTGCGGGGCGGCCGGGACGGTGCGCCCCGATGTCGTGTGGTTCGGCGAGATGCCCTACGAGCTCGAGACGATCTGGGAGCGGCTGGCCGGGTGCGACCTGTTCGTCGCCATCGGCACCTCGGGCTCGGTCTACCCGGCGGCGGGGTTCGTCGCGGATGCGATGCATCGCGGCGCGCGCACGCTGGAGATCAACCTCGAGCCGTCGGACAATGCCGGCCTGTTCCACGAGCGCCTGCTCGGCCCGGCAAGCGAGACGGTGCCGGCATGGGTGGCGCGGCTGCTGGAGGGGTGAGGTCCGCTCAGGGCCCGGTCGACCAGAGCAGCGCGAGCAGCAGGTTGACCGGCGAGAACACGCCGAAGCCGATGGTCAACGCGAAGGTGCCGCCGGTGATCAGCCACAGCGCGATCTGGCCGCCGCGCGGCAGCCCGGCCAGCGTCGCCCGGCGGGTCAGCCAGGCGTTGACGCCGAGGATCGCGACGGCTCCCGCCACCGAGACCAGCACGGCCATGAGCCGGAACCGGTCGGTGTTCAGCCCCAGCATCAGCGCCCAGACGCCGCGCCCGATCAGCGGCGCGGCGATCAGGTTGAAGAGCGCAAACCAGGTGACTTGCGTCTTGGCGGCGGGCGGCAAGGGGGGCCTCCTCTGTGCGGTTTCCTCCTAGCAGACCGGGCGGGCGGGGCAAGCGCGGGGGGCACGCGAAAGACGGCGCTTCGCGACATCCGCGCGGCGTTTTCGGAAATGAAAAAATTCCTTGCACGGCGTGAAAATTCCCGCGATTTTTTCATTCAACACGCGGGGAGCACGGGGGGAGGAGGCGCAGGTGCAGGACAGGGCCCAGCAGAGCGTCCAGGAGGGCACCGGCTCGGCGCCCGAGCCGGCGCGCGCCAGCGGGGTCGGCGCCGATCTGCGCGCGCTCAGGAAGGCGCGCGGGCTGACGCTGGCGGAGATGGCGCTGAAGGTGGGGCGCTCGGTGGGCTGGCTGAGCCAGGTCGAGCGCAACCTCGCCGAGCCGACCATCTCGGACCTGCACCGGCTGGCGGACGCGCTCGACCAGCCGATGTCGCTGTTCTTCGGGCCGGACGCGGCCGCTGCCCCCGAGCGCGGCTACGTGGTGCGCGGAGGGGCGCGGCGCCGGCTGGGCTCGGCCGCCGAGGGGCTGACCGAGCAGCTTCTCTCGCCCGACCTCGCGGGCTCGTTCGAGATCGTGCGCTCGGTGTTCGACGCGGGGGCCGAGCGGCACCAATTCGTTACCCGGCCGACCGAGGAGGCGGGCTATCTGGTGGCCGGCGAGCTCGAGCTGTGGATCGGCGCGCGCCACTTCCACCTGCGCCCGGGCGACAGCTTTCGCTTCCGGGCCGAGCCGTTCCGCTGGCGCAACCCCGGCACGGTGCCCGCCGTCGCGGTGTGGGTGATCGCGCCGCCCGTCTACTGAGGAGAGAGCGATGGCAGAGCTGCCCTCGACAGCGCGCGTGGTGATCATCGGCGGCGGCGCGGTGGGCTGCTCGGCGCTCTACCATCTCGGCCTGCGCGGCTGGACCGACTGCGTGCTCGTCGAGCGCAACGAGCTGACGAGCGGCTCGACCTGGCACGCGGCCGGCAACGTGCCGACCTTCTCGGCGTCGTGGGCGATCATGAACATGCAGCGCTACTCGACCGAGCTCTACCGCGGGCTGGCCGAGGCCGTGGACTACCCGATGAACTACCACGTCACCGGCTCGGTGCGGCTCGCCCACTCGAGGGAGCGCATGCAGGAGTTCGAGCGGGTCAAGGGGATGGGGCGCTACCAGGGGATGGACCTCGAGGTCTGCTCTCCGCAAGAGCTGAAGGCGCGCTATCCGTTCCTCGAGCTGCACGGTCTCGCGGGCGGGCTCTACGACCCCCATGACGGCGACATCGACCCGGCGCAGCTCACCCAGGCGCTCGCCAAGGGGGCGCGCGACAAGGGCCAGCGGATCGTGCGCTTCTGCCCGGTGACGGGGGTGCGCCGCGAGGGGGCCGAATGGCTGGTCGAGACGGCGCAGGGCACCATCCGCTGCGAGTATGTCGTCAACGCCGCGGGCTACCGGGCGGGCGAGGTCGGGCGGCTGTTCGGGCGCGCGGTGCCGCTGGTCGCGATGGAGCACCAGTACATCATGTTCGACAACGTGCCCGAGGTGCAGGAATGGTCCGAGGCCGAGGGGCGCAAGCTGCCGCTGCTGCGCGACGTGGATTCGTCGTATTATCTGCGCCAGGAGAAGTTCGGCTTCAACCTCGGCCCCTACGAGCGCGACTGCCGGGCGCGCTGGGCCTCGGACGGCGATCCCCTGCCCGAGGATTTCTCGTTCCAGCTCTATCCCGACGACCTGGAGCGGCTCGAGTGGTATCTCGAGGACGCCGTGGCGCGCGTGCCGGCGCTGGGCCGTGCGGGACTGACCAAGGTGGTGAACGGGCCGATCCCCTACGCGCCCGACGGCAACCCGCTGATCGGGCCGATGCCGGGCGTACGGCAAGCCTTCGAGGCCTGCGTCTTCACCTTCGGCATCGCCCAGGCAGGGGGTGCGGGCAAGGTGCTGGCCGAGTGGCTGGTGGACGGCGGCACCGAGTGGGACATGTGGGCCTGCGACCCGCGCCGCTTCGGGCCGTGGGCGGACCTCGACTATACGCGGGCCAAGGCGATCGAGGTCTACGGGCATGAATACGCCATGCATTTCCCGCGCCACGCCTGGCCGGCGGGGCGGCCCAGGCGGGTCTCGCCGATCCACGGGCGGGTCGCGGCGCTGGGCGCGCAGTTCGGCGCCTATGGCGGCTGGGAGCGGGCGAACTGGTTCGCGCAGGAGGGCGACGACACCTCGCAGGAAGCGACCCAGACCTGGGCGCGCCCGGGGCCGTGGGAGCCGCGCATCCGCGCGGAATGCGAGGCGGTGCGCGATGCGGCGGGCGTGCTGAACCTGTGCGGGTTCTCGCGCTTCGACCTCGACGGGCCGGGGGCGGCCGAGTGGCTCGACGGGCTGATCACCGGGGCGCTGCCGCGGGTCGGGCGGATCGGGCTGATCTACGTCGCCGACGCGCGCGGGCGGGTGCTCACCGAGATGTCGTGCGTGCGCCACGGCGAGGACGTGATGACGCTGATCACCGCGGCGGCGGCGCAGGAGCACGACCGCGAGCTGCTGGAAGGCCATGCCCCGAGGGGCGCGCAGTTCGGCCTGACCGACCGGACCGAGGAGCACGACACGCTGATCCTCGCCGGGCCGCAGTCGCGCGCCGTGCTGGCGGGGGTGGCCGACGCGGATTTGTCATTGCCCTGGCTGACGCACCAGCCGGGGCGCATCGCCGGGCGGCCGGTGCACCTGATCCGGGTCAGCTTCACCGGCGAGCTCGGCTGGGAGGTGCACGCCGCCACCTCGGACATGGAGGCCGTGTTCGACGCGGTATGGCAGGCCGGCGCGCCGCACGGGCTGAAGCCGTTCGGCATGTTCGCGCTGGACAGCCTGCGCATCGAGAAGGCCTACCGGGCCTGGAAGGGCGACCTCTCGACCGACTACTCGATGCTCGAGGCCGGGCTCGGGCGGTTCGTGCGGCTCGACAAGGCGGCGGACTTCCCCGGCCGCGACGCGCTCGTGCGCGAGCGCGAGGCGGGGGTGCGAAAGCGCTTCGCGCCGCTGATCGTGGAGGCCGGCGCGTGCGATGCGCCCTACATGTCGACCGTCTGGCACGACGGCGAGATCGTCGGCGAGACCACCTCGGGAGCCTGGGGCTACCGGGTGGGGGCCTCGGTGGCGCTGGCGATGCTGCGCGCCGACCTGGCCCGGCCGGGCACCCGGGTCGAGGTCGAGATCTACGGCGAGCGCCGCCCGGCGGTGGTGCAGCCCGACCGGCCGCTGTGGGACCCGCTCAACGAAAGGCTGAAGGCATGACCCGCATAACCCTGCTCGACGGCGGCATGGGCCAGGAGCTGATCAGGCGCAGCCCGGCCGAGCCGACGCCGCTGTGGTCGGCCGAGGTGATGCTGCACTTCCCCGAGCTGGTGAAGGCGGTGCATCTGGCCTACATCGAGGCGGGCGCCCGGGTGATCACGGTGAACGCCTATTCCTGCACGCGCGATCGGCTGCAGCCGCACGGCGCCGGCGACCAGTTCGAGGCGCTGCAAAAGCGCGCCTGCGAGCTGGCGAAGGCGGCGCGCGACGCCAGCGGCGAGGCGGTCAGCATCGCCGGCTGCCTGCCGCCCTTGATGTGGAGCTACCGCCCGGAGCTGGCGAACGACCCGGACGAGGTGGCGCCGGTCTATGCCGAGATCGCCGCCCTGCAGGCGCCGCATGTGGACCTGTTCCTGTGCGAGACCATGAGCCATTCGGGCCAGGCGCTGGGCGCGGTGCGCGGGGCGCTCGAGGGCGGCGGGGGCAAGCCGGTCTGGGTGTCGTGGACGCTGCGCGACGACGGGGCGGCGCTGCTGCGCTCGGACGAAACGGTCGGCGAGGCCGCGGCGCGGCTCGAGGGGCTGGCGGTGGGGGCGCGGCTGGTCAACTGCTCGGTGCCCGAGGCGGTGGGCGCGGCGATGCCGCATCTGGCGGCGCTCGGGGGCCGCTTCGGCGGCTACGCCAACGGCTTCACCGGCATCAGCCCCGACTACGCCCCTGGCACCACGGTGAAGACGCTGAGGGGGCGCGAGGACCTCGGCCCCACCGCCTACGCGAAGACCGTGATGGGCTGGGTCGAGGCGGGCGCCCGCATCGTCGGCGGCTGCTGCGAGATCGGCCCCGAGCACATCGCCACGCTGGCCCACCATCTGGGCGAGGCCGGCTACGCGATCACGGGAGCCGGCGATGGCTGAGATCCCCACCCGCGCCCGCGCGGTCATCATCGCAAGCGGCGGGAATCCGCTTTGCCGGTTCGGGCAACCGATCTATCAAGCACCGGGAGCCGGCGCCGCAACATCCGAGGGAGGGAGCCATGCATTACCGCATCGAGAAGGTGCTCGGCCCGGGAGAGCTGGAGCAGATCCGCACCCGCCTCGAGGCGGCGAGCTTTGTCGATGGCCGGGTCACCGCCAGCGGCGCCGCCGCTGCGGTGAAGAAGAACCTGCAGCTGCCGCCGGAGTCCCAGCTGCGCAAGGAACTGGTGCAGCTCGTGCAGCAGGGGATCGGCCGCAGCGAGAAGCTCTCGGCCCATGCCTTCCCGAAGGTCATGGCGCCGCCCACCTTCGCCCGCTACGAGCCGGGCATGGAGTATGGCGCCCATGTGGACGCTCCCTTCCTCAACAACGGCCAGATGCGCGCCGATATCTCGATGACCGTGTTCCTCAACGAGCCCGAGGAGTACGAGGGCGGCGAGCTGGTCATCGACCAGACCGGCAGCGAGTCCCTGATCAAGCTTCCGGCGGGCGACGCCTTCATCTACCCCACCACCTATCTGCACCGGGTGGCGCCGGTGACGCGCGGCGTGCGGCTGGTCGCGGTGACCTGGTTCCAGAGCTTCGTGCCCGACGAGCGCCACCGCACCATCGCGATCCAGCTCAACTCGGTGAAGGCGGCCCTCGAGGCCGATCCGGCCCGCGCGAAGGACGCCGATACGCTGCGTGCCGCCCTGTTCAACCTGATGCGCGAGTGGTGGCGGCCGTAGCCGGCCGTCCGGCACCCGCGCGCACGCTCCGTGTGGACTTTCCCCGCGCGCACGCGGGCCAACGCCCGTCGGCGCGGTGCGGCATGACGGCCCACTTTGCCCGAATCTCACCGGGAGGAGCTTTGACATGACTCTCCCCACCCACGCCCGCGCGGTCATCATCGGCGGCGGGGTCGCCGGATGCTCGGTGGCCTACCACCTGACCAGGCTGGGCTGGTCGGACGTGGTGCTGCTCGAGCGCAAACAGTTGACGAGCGGCACCACCTGGCACGCGGCGGGGCTGATCGGGCAGCTGCGCGCCACGCACAACATGACGCGGCTGGCGAAGTACTCGGCCGAGCTCTATGCCGGGCTCGAGGCGGAGACCGGGGTGGCGACGGGCATGCGCCAGCTCGGCTCGATCACGCTGGCGCTCACGGCCGAGCGGCGCGAGGAGATCCTGCGCGGCGCCTCGATGGCGCGCGCCTTCGGGGTCGAGGCCGAGGAGATCGGCACGGCGGAGGTGCGCGCGCGCTATCCGCACGTGCGGACCGACGACGTGACGGCGGCCATCTTCATCGCCGGCGACGGGCAGGGCGACCCGGCGAACATCGCGCTGGCGCTGGCCAAGGGGGCGCGCCAGCGCGGGGCGCGGATCGTCGAGGGGGCGAAGGTCACCGCGATCCACCGCACGGCGGGCCGCGTCACCGGGGTCGCGTGGGAGCATGGCGGGGAGGCGGGCCGCACCGATGCGGACGTGGTCATCAACTGCGCCGGCATGTGGGGCCGCGAGGTCGGGCTGATGGCCGGCGTGCCCGTGCCGCTGCACGCCTGCGAGCACTTCTACATGGTCACCGAGCCGATCGAGGGGCTGGCGCCCCTGCCCGTGCTGCGCGTGCCCGACGAGTGCGCCTACTACAAGGAGGACGCCGGCAAGATGATGCTCGGCGCCTTCGAGCGCGAGGCGAAACCCTGGCCGCCCGAGGGGAGCCGCATCCCCGAGTCCTTCTGCTTCGACCAGCTGCCCGAGGACATCGGGCATTTCGAGCCGATCCTCGAGAAGGGCGTGGCGCGCATGCCGATGCTGGCCGAGGCCGGCATCCATACCTTCTTCAACGGGCCCGAGAGCTTCACGCCCGACAACCTCTACTATCTGGGCGAGGCGCCGGGGCTGCGCGGCTTCTGGGTCGCCTGCGGCTTCAACTCGGTGGGAATCCAGTCCGCGGGCGGCGCCGGCTGGGCGCTGGCGCAGTGGATCGAGGACGGCGCGCCGCCCTTCGACCTTTGGGACGTGGACATCCGCCGGGCGCAGCCGTTCCAGAACAACAGGGCCTACCTGCGCGCGCGGGTCGCCGAGACGCTCGGCCTGCTATATGCCGACCACTTCCCCTACCGCCAGCCGGTGAGCGCGCGCGGCGTGCGCCGCTCGCCGCTGCACGGGCACCTCGCCGCGCGCGGCGCGGTGTTCGGCGAGGTGGCGGGCTGGGAGCGCGCCAACTGGTTCGCCGACGCGGGCGAGGAGCGGGAATACCGCTATAGCTGGGGCCGGCAGAACTGGTTCGCGAACGCCGCCCGCGAGCACCGGGCGGTGCGCGAGGGGGTGGGCCTCTTCGACATGACCTCGTTCGGCAAGATCCGGCTCGAGGGCCGCGACGCGGCGGACGTGCTGCAGCGCATCGCGGCGGGGGACGTGTTCGTCGAGCCGGGGCGCATCGTCTATACCCAGTTCCTCAACGCGCGCGGCGGCATCGAGGCGGACGTGACCGTGACGCGGCTCGCCGAGACCGCGTTCCTCGTGGTGACGCCAGGGGCGACGCTCGCGCGCGACATGGCCTGGATCCGGCGGCACGTCCCCGAGGACGCGCATTGTGTCGTCACCGACGTCACCGCCGCCGAGGCGGTGATCGTGGTGATGGGGCCGAAGGCGCGCGAGGTGCTCGGGCCGGTCACCGGCGCCTCGCTCGCCAACGCGGACTTCCCGTTCGCGACCGCGCGCGAGGCGGAGATCGGGCTGGGGCTCGCCCGGCTGCACCGCATCACCTATGTGGGCGAGCTGGGCTGGGAGGTCTACGTCCCGACCGACCAGGCGGCGCATGTGTTCGAGACGATCGAGCAAGCGGGGCGCGCGCACGGGCTGAAGCCGTGCGGGCTGCACGTGCTGGATTCGTGCCGCATCGAGAAGGCGTTCCGGCATTTCGGCCACGACATCACCGACGAGGACCACGTGCTCGAGGCGGGTTTGGGATTCGCCGTGAAGCTCGACAAGGCGCCTTCGAGATACGGGGATTTCATCGGGCGCGAGGCGGTGCAGCGCAAGCGCACCGAGGGGCTGAAGCGCCGGATGCTGCAGTTCCGGCTGACCGACCCCGAGCCGCTGCTCTACCACAACGAGCCGGTGCTGCGCGACGGGCGGCTCGCGGGCGTCATCACCTCGGGCAATTACGGCCACCATCTCGGCGGCGCCATCGGGCTCGGCTACGTGCCCTGCGCGGGCGAGACCGCCGCGCAGGTGCTCGCCTCGCGCTACGAAATCGAGGTGGCGGGGCGCCGCGTCCCGGCCGAGGCGAGCCTGAAGCCGATCTACGACCCGCGCGCCGAGCGCGTGCGCATGTGACCCCGGCCCCTCCCCGGTGTGACTCCGGGGAGGGTGGCGCCCGACCCGCCGCCGGCGCCCGGCGAACGCTGTGCGGAGTGACGAGCATGGCCAGCGAACCGATGGAGAAGACTGCAACCGCGACGGCCGCGCGCCGCCTTGGCGGCCGCGCCGCGCGCCATGCCGAGCGCGCCGCGCCGCTCGCCGAGGCGATCCGCCCGATCCGTCCGGGTCTCGAGGGCGGCACCCTCAAGCCGCTGACCGAGGCGGGGGTCGCGCGCATCCACCAGGCGGCGCTCGACGCCCTCGAGCAGATCGGGCTCGCCGACGCGCCGCCCTCGGGCGTCGCGCTCCTGACCGGGGCCGGCGCCGTGCAGGGCGCGGACGGGCGCATCCGCATGCCGCGCGCGCTGGTCGAGGACATGCTGGGCAAGGCGGCGCGCGACCTGACGCTCAGCGCCCAGGACCCGGCCTTCGATCTCCTCCTCTCGGGCAGCCGCGTGCATTACGGCACGGCGGGTGCGGCGGTGCACGTGGTCGACGTGGAGAAGCGCGAATACCGCGACTCGACCATGCAGGACCTCTACGACGCGGCGCGCGTCGCCGAGCGGCTCGACAACGTCCACTTCTTCCAGCGCCCGATGGTCTGCCGCGACATCGCCGACAATCTGGAGATGGACCTCAACACCATCTACGCCTGCCTGCGCGGCACGCGAAAGCACGTGGGCGTGAGCTTCACAGAGGCGGCGCACGTGCCGCCGGCGTTCGAGCTCCTGCACCTGGTGGCGGGCGGCGAGGCGGCCTGGCGCGCCCGGCCCTTCGTCTCGAACACCAACTGCTTCGTGGTGCCGCCGATGAAATTCGCCACCGAGTCGTGCCTGGTGATGGAGGCATGCATCCGGGGCGGCATGCCGGTGCTGCTGCTCTCGGCCGGGCAGGCCGGGGCGACGGCGCCGCCGGCGATCGCCGGGGCGATCGTGCAGGCGGTGGCCGAGTGCCTGGCGGGCGTGGTCTACGTCAACGCCATGGTCCCCGGGCACCCGGCGGTGTTCGGCACCTGGCCGTTCGTCAGCGACCTGCGCACCGGGGCGATGTCGGGCGGCTCGGGTGAGCAGGCGCTGCTGAGCGCGGGCTGCGCCCAGATGCACCGGTTCTACGGCCTGCCGGGCGGGGCGGCGGCGGGCATGGCGGATTCGAAGCTGCCCGACATGCAGGCCGGCTGGGAGCAGGCGATCTCGAACGTCATGGCCGGGCTCGCCGGGCTCAACATGGTCTACGAGAGCGCCGGCATGCACGCCTCGCTGCTCGGTTTCTGCCTTGAATCGCTGATCCTCGGCGACGACCTGCTGGGCCAGTGCCTGCGCTGCGTGCGCGGCATCGAGGTGGACGAGGACTCGGTCTCGCTCGAGGCGATCCGCGAGGTCTGCCTGAGCGGCCCGGGGCACTATCTGGGCCACGGCCAGACGCTGGCGCGGATGCAGACGGACTACGTCTATCCGCGCCTCGCCGACCGCTCGAGCCCGAAGGAGTGGGTCGAGAAGGACCGCCCGGACCTGCTGGCGAAGGCCATCGCGCGAAAGCGCGAGATCCTCGATGGTGCCCATCCCCGGCACATCGCACGGGAGGTGGACCGCGCTATCCGCGAGCGGTTTCGCATCCACCTGCCGCCCGCGGCGGTGGGGCTCTGAGTGGGGGGCGTCAGCCCCGCACCGCCAGCGCCTCGAGGATCGCGTCGCCCATGCCGGAGGTCGAGACGGTGCGCCCGCCCGGCGCCTGGCCGAGATCGGCGGTGCGGATACCCTGCGCCAGCACGTCCTCGATGGCGCCCTCGAGCAGGTCGGCCTCGGCGCCGAGGTCGAACGAGTAGCGCAGCGCCATACTGAGGCTGAGGATGCAGGCGATCGGGTTGGCCTTGCCCTGCCCGGCGATATCCGGCGCGCTCCCGTGCACCGGCTCGTAGAGCGCCTTGGGCCGCCCGTTCGGCCCCGGCGCGCCCAGGCTCGCCGAGGGCAGCATGCCCAGGCTTCCGGTCAGCATCGCCGCGCAGTCGCTGAGGATGTCGCCGAACAGGTTGTCGGTGACGATGACGTCGAACTGCCTGGGGTTCCTGACCAGCTGCATGGCGCCGTTGTCGGCATACATGTGGGAGAGCTCGATCTCGGGGAACTCCTCGTCGTGCAGTTTCTGCACCTCCTCGCGCCACAGGATGCCGGCCTCCATCACGTTGGCCTTCTCCATCGAGCAGATGCGGCCCGAGCGCTTCCTCGCCAGCTCGAAGGCCGAGCGCGCCACGCGGCGGATTTCCCCGGTGGTGTAGCGGTGGGTGTTGATGCCGACGCGCGAGCCGTCGTTGAGCGTGGTGATGCCGCGCGGCTCGCCGAAATACATGCCCGAGGTCAGCTCGCGCACGATCATCAGGTCGAGCCCGGCGACCACCTCGCGCTTGAGCGAGGAGAAGTCGGCCAGCGCGTCGAAGCAGCGGGCGGGGCGCAGGTTGGCGAACAGGTCCATCTCCTTTCGTAGCCGCAGCAGCCCGCGCTCGGGCTTCTCGGAGAAGTCCAGCGCGTCGTATTTCGGCCCGCCGACGGCGCCGAGCAGCACCGCGTCCGCGGCCTGCGCCCTCGCCATGGTCGCGTCGGTCAGCGGCGTGCCGTGGGTGTCGTAAGCGATGCCGCCGACCAGGTCCTCGCCGGTCTCGAAGGCCAGCCCGCGATTGGCGCTGAACCAGTCGATCACCCGGGTGACCTCGGCCATCACCTCGGGGCCGATGCCGTCGCCGGGCAGGAGCAGGAGCTTGATCGGGCTGGTCTGGGGGGTCTGGGCGGTCATCGCGGGCGTCCCTCCGTTTCTCGTTCCGGGCGCCTTTTGCGCCAACGAGAGGCGGAGATCAAGCGGGGGCGCGGGCAACGGCCGGGGGCGCGGGCCGGCAACGGGCCTACCGGCCCGGCCGGCCTGGGCGGCCAGCCGGCGGGGTGTCGGCGCGCCCGGTCGCCCGGCGGCGGCGACCGGGCACGATGACGCTACTGGCCCCGGAAGACGTTCAGGCCCGGCGGCATGCAGTTCATGCCCTCCAGCCCCGGCGGGCAGAAACCCTGGCGGAACTTCTGCGCCCCGGGCGGGAAGCAGCCCTGGCCCGCCAGCCCCGGCGGGCAGAACTGGCCGCCGGCGCTGCCGAAGCCGCCGCCGAGGCCGAAGGGCGGGCCGCCGCCGTCGTCGTCGGCCCCGCGCGCGCCGAAGCCGCGGCCGAAGGGCGGGCCGCCATCGTCTTCGTCGGCCCCGCGCGCGCCGAAGCCGCGGCCGAAGGGCGGGCCGCCGTCCTCGACGTTGGGGTCGCCGAAGGCGCGGTCCCGCAAATTCGGGCCGGCGAAGGCCCCGCTGCCGAAATTCCTGTTGCCGAGGCCGAGCTTGCCGGCGGGCGGCCCGCCGCCGCTCAGCCCCTTGCCGGCCCAGGCGGGGCCCTGGGCATGCGCAGCGTCGCCGAGCGACAGCGGGCCGAGGCCGACCGGCATCGACCCGAGCGCGACGATGGCGACGGCGGCGGCGGCGGCGGCGGCGGCGGAGAGGAAGGTTCCGATCCTGGTCATTTTCAGCCTCCTGCAACCGGCCCCTGCGGGACCGCGCCAGAGTCCGCGCGCGGCCCGGCGCGCGCCCGGCAGGTGCAGGTATGAACCGACCCGGCACCGCCATGTCGCACCGTGGGGTCAACTGCCCAGGGTAGCGCGGTTACTGTGAATCCACAATGCGCGGTTTCGTATTCACTTGAAACGATTTGGCGGATTCCCGGAGCGATTTCGCGCAGGGTGGACGCGACTTTCGGCTCGGAAATCGCGGCGACTCAACCTGTCAGCCCCCCTTCCCCGGCCGCTCCCGGTGCGGGTAGGGCAGGTACTCGACGTTCTGCATGCGCTGGGTCGGCTGCGGGAACAGCGCCATCAGCTCGAGCACCGCGTCGGGCATATCGGTGTTCACGTCGAGGCCGAGCTC
>DATKCQ010000118.1:0-21391 GCA_035513135.1 Thermohalobaculum sp. | reverse complement strand
TCAGGCACGGCGCGCGGGGTTCCGACGAACCAGGCGCCGCCGCCGAGTCCGCGCCATCGCCTCGCCGATGCCGAGCGCGCGGGGCATCAGTAGGTCGCCCGGCCGCCCGAGATGTCGAACACCGCTCCGGTCGAGAAGCTGCACTCGGCCGAGGCGAGCCAGGCGACCAGCGCCGCGACCTCCTCGACCGCGACGAAGCGGCCGCGCGGGATCTTCGCCAGCATGTAGTCGATGTGCTCCTCGGTCATCTGCTCGAAGATCGCGGTCTTCGCCGCGGCGGGCGTGACGCAGTTGACCGCAATGTCGTGGCCCGCCAGCTCCTTGCCCAGCGACTTGGTGAGCGCGATCACGCCCGCCTTCGAGGCCGAGTAGGCCGCGGCGTTGGGATTGCCCTCCTTGCCCGCCACCGAGGCGATGTTGACGATGCGCCCGTAGCCGCGCGCGGCCATGCCCGGCGCCACCGCCTTGCAGCCGTGGAACACGCCGTCGAGGTTGAGCGCCATGACGCGGCGCCACTCGTCCACCGGGTAGTCGACGAGGGTGGCGTTCGGCCCGGCGATGCCGGTGTTGTTCACCAGGATGTCGATGCGGCCCATCTCGGCCTCGGTGCGCGCGGCGGCCGAGCGCACCGCGTCCCAGCTCGCCATGTCGACCTCGACGAAGGAGACGGCGTCGCCGATCTCCTCGGACGCCAGCTCGGCGCGCGCCCGGTTGAGGTCCCAGATGGTCACGCGCGCGCCGCTGTCGGCGAGGCGCTCGACGATGGCGCGCCCGATGCCCTGGGCGCCGCCCGTCACCACCGCCATGCGGCCCTCGAGATCGATCCGGTTCATCGTGCCCCTCCCGCTTGACCGTGGCTGCGCGCCCCCGCTAAATCGATCTATAGGTCTGCGCCGCGCGGATGCAACGCGCTCGCCCCGAGGCAGCCCACCAAGACCGTCCCCCAAGGGAGCCCATGACCAAGGACACCCGCGCCAATCGCGAGCTGCGCAGCCAGGAGTGGTTCGGCAACCCCAACAACCCCGGCATGACGGCGCTCTATGTCGAGCGCTACCAGAACCAGGGCTACACGCGCGAGGAGCTGCAGTCCGGCCGCCCGATGATCGGCATCGCGCAGACCGGCTCCGACCTCGCGCCCTGCAACAAGATCCACGTCTTCCTCGCCGACCGGGTGAAGGCCGGCATCCGCGACGCCGGCGGCGTGCCGATCGAGTTCCCGGTGCATCCGATCCAGGAGACCGGCAAGCGGCCGACGGCGGCGCTCGACCGCAACCTCGCCTATCTCAGCCTCGTGGAGGTGCTGCACGGCTACCCGATCGACGGCGTGGTGCTGACGACGGGCTGCGACAAGACCACCCCGGCCATGCTGATGGGGGCGGCGACGGTCGATTTGCCCGCCATCGTGCTCTCGGGCGGGCCGATGCTCGATGGCTGGTGGCGCGGCAAGCTGGCGGGCTCGGGCATGGTGGTGTGGGAGAGCCGGCGGCTGCTCGCCGAGGGCGAGATCGACTACGACGAGTTCATGGACCGGGTCTGCGCCTCGGCGCCCTCGCTCGGGCATTGCAACACCCTGGGCACGGCCTCGACCATGAACGCGCTGGCGGAGGCCTTGGGCATGAGCCTGCCGGGCTGCGCCGCCATCCCCGCGCCGTTCCGCGAGCGCATGGAGATGGCCTATGCCACCGGCAAGCGCATCGTCGGGATGGTGCGTGAGGATTTGCGCCCCTCGGCCATCCTGATGCGGCGGAACTTCGAGAACGCCATCCGGGTGAACACCGCCATCGGCGGCTCGACCAACGCGCCGCCGCACATCCAGGCGATCGCCCGGCATGTCGGGGTGGAGCTGGGCATCGAGGACTGGCAGGAGCAGGGCTACGCGCTGCCACTGCTCGTCAACATGCAGCCCGCGGGCAAGTATCTGGGTGAGAGCTTCCAGCGCGCCGGGGGCGTGCCCGCGGTGATGGGCGAGATGCTGGCGGCCGGGCTGGTCCACGGCGACGCGCCGACGGTGACGGGGCGCACGGTGGGCGAGAACCTCGAGGGCAGGCGCAGCGCCGACCACGAGGTGATCCGCCCCGTGGACAACCCGCTGCGCGAGAACGCCGGGTTCGTGGTGCTGAGCGGGAATCTCTTCGACTCGGCGCTGATGAAGACCGCGGTGATCTCGGACGATTTCCGCCGCCGGTATCTCGCGAAACCCGGCGCCGAGGGCGTGTTCGAGGCGAAGGCGGTGGTGTTCGAGGGGCCGGAGGACTACCACGCCCGCCTCAACGACCCCGAGCTTGGCATCGACGCCGAGACCATCCTGTTCATGCGAAATGTCGGCCCGGTCGGCTATCCCGGCTCGGCCGAGGTGGTGAACATGCAGCCGCCCGATGCCGTCCTGCGCCAGGGCATTGCGCACCTGCCGACGGTGGGCGACGGCCGCCAGTCGGGCACCTCGGAGAGCCCCTCGATCCTCAACGCCTCGCCCGAGGCGGCGGTGGGCGGCGGGCTGGCGCTGCTCAGGACCGGCGACCGGGTGCGGCTCGACATCCCCGGCCGCCGCCTCGACGCGCTGGTGCCCGAGGCGGAGTGGCAGGCGCGGCGCCGCGCCTGGACGCCGCCCGAGCTCGAGAACCAGACGCCGTGGCAGGAGCTCTACCGCGAGAATGTGGGCCAGCTCTCGGACGGCGGCTGCCTGGATTTCGCCACCGCCTACCGGCGCACCTCGCGGCAGCTGCCGCGCGACAATCACTAGGGGGTCATGCCCGGGCGGGACGAGCCATGCCTCTCCCCCGGCCCCTCTCCCAAGGGGAGAGGGGGGCGCAAACCGCGCCACCGGCGCTTCCCCCCTCCCCCTGGGAGGGGGGGTAGGGGGGAGGCTTCAGACCGGCGCTGACGGCAACTGACGGCGGCCACGGCCGCGGGACCGGAGGAGACATGCGCATCACCATCATCGGCGGCGGCGGCATGATCGGGCAGAAGCTCGCCCGGGCACTGGCGCAGCGCGGGAAGCTTCGCGGCCAGCGGATCAGCCACCTGGCGCTCGCCGACATCAACGACCCGGCGCCGGTCGAGGCGCCGTTCGGGGTTTCGGCGCACCGGCTCGACATCACCGAGCGCGCCGCCGTCGCGGCGCTGCTGGCGGAGGGCGCGGAGGTGATCTACCACCTCGCGGCCATCGTCTCGGGCCAGGCCGAGGCCGAGTTCGATCTCGGCATGGAGATCAACCTGACGGGAACGCGCAACGTCCTCGAGGCCGCGCGCGGCATGGGCACGCGGCCCGTCGTGGTCTTCACCTCGTCGATCGCCGTCTATGGCGGCGAGATCCCCGAGCCGATCGAGGACTGGACCATGCTCAACCCGCAGACCTCCTACGGCACGCAGAAGGCCGCGGGCGAGCTCTTGCTCAACGACTACTCGCGGCGCGGCTTCATCGACGGGCGCGGGCCGCGGCTGCCGACGGTCTCGATCCGGCCGGGCAGGCCGAACAAGGCGGCCTCGGGGTTCATGTCCTCGATCTTTCGCGAGCCGCTGCAGGGGCAGGAGGCGGTGTGCCCGGTCAGCCCCGACTACATGCACTATTATCTCAGCCCGCGCCGCTGCGTGGAGAACCTGGTCCACGCGGCGGAGGTCGAGGCCGATGCGCTGGGCCGGAATCGCTGCTTTGCGTTGCCCGGCCGCACCCACCGGCTCGGCGACATGGTCGAGGCGATGCGCCGCGTGGCGGGCGACGGGCCGGTCGACCTGATCCGCTGGGAGCCGGACCCGGAGGTGCAGAAGATCGTGCTTGGCTGGAAGGCGCATTTCCGCCCGGAAAAGGCGGTCGGGCTGGGCTTCGTGGCCGACGAGAGCTTCGAGGACAACATCCGCCACTTCCTCGAGGACGACGTGGCGTGGTAGGGTCGGCTGCCCAGCGCGTCGCCGGCATGCCGGCGTTGCCCACGCGGTCGACCGCCTCGGCGCCGCGTTCAGCGCACCGTGGCCTGCCGCGCCGTCTCGGGCAGCCAGGTGGCGAGCTCGGGCAAGGCCACGAGGACCACGACCATCAGCACCATGAGCCCAAACATCGGCAGGGCGGTGAGTGCGATGTAGCTCATCTCGTGGCGGGTCATGCCCTGCAGCACGAAGAGGTTGAAGCCGATGGGGGGCGTGATCTGCGCCATCTCTACCACCACCACGAGGAAGATGCCGAACCATATCATCGAGAAGCCGGCCTCGTGGAAGGCCGGCACGTTCACCATCGGCTCGACCACCGCCATAGTCAGCACCACCGCGGAGATGCCGTCGAGGAAACAGCCGACGATGATGTAGAACACGGTCAGCGCCGCGATCAGCGTGATCACCGAGAGGTCGAGCGAGGCGATCCACGCGGCCATCGCGCGCGGCAGCCCGGTGTAGCCCATGGAGAGCGTGAGGAACGCCGCGCCCATCAGGATGAAGGCGACCATGGCCGAGGTGCGCACCGCGCCCATCAGGCTCTCGGCGAAGGTGCCCCAGGTCAGGCTGCCCTGCAGCCGGGCCAGCGACAGCGACCCCAGAACGCCGATGGCGGCGGCCTCGGTCGGCGTGGCGTAGCCCAGATACATCGAGCCGATCACCGCCAGCACCAGGCAGATCACCGGGATCAGAAAGCGCGAGTTGCGCAGCTTCTCGACGAAGGTCATGGGCGGGTCGGGGTCGCCCTGTTGGCCCGGACGGATGAGGCTCCACAGGGCGATGTAGCCCATGAACAGCAGCGCCAGCGCCAGCCCCGGCAGAATGCCGGCGATGAAGAGCTTGGTGATCGACTCGTTGATGGTCACGCCGTAGACGATCAGGATCAGCGAGGGCGGGATCATCAGCCCCAGCGTGGCCGAGCCCGCCAGCGTGCCGATGGTCATGAATTCGGGATAGTTGCGCCGCCTGAGCTCGGGGATCGACATCTTGCCGACCGTGGTCAGCGTCGCCGCCGACGAGCCCGAGACCGCGGCGAAGAGCGCGCAGCCCACCACGTTGGTGTGCAGGAGGCCGCCAGGCAGCCGCGCCATCCAGGGCGAGAGGCCGCGGAACAGGTCCTCCGACAGCCGGGTGCGGAACAGCACCTCGCCCATCCAGATGAAGAGCGGCAGGGCGGTGAGGGTCCAGCTCGAGGCGGTCGTCCAGATGGTCGTGATCATCGCGTCGCCGGCGGGGCGCGGGGTGAACACCTCGACGCCGACATAGGCAACGCCGATCAGCGCCAGCCCGATCCACACCCCCGAGCCGAGCAGGAAGAACAGCACGAACAGAAACACGCCGGTCTTGGCCCAGACATCGTCGATGCCGACGAACTCCAGCACCAGCCAGCCGCCGCCCGCCAGCGCGACCATCACGGCGAGCGCGATCAGCCGGGGGCGCAGGTCGGCGGCGAGTTTGCGGGCGAGTTCGCGGGCGAGCGGCACCCTCAGTGCTCCCGCTCGGTCACGTCGGGCTCCTCGACGCCGGCGTGGTCGCTCAGCAGGACGCGCAGGAACTGGTCGACGAGCGCCAGCGCCAGCACGATCGTGCCCGCGGACATGACGATCTGCGGGATCCACAGCGGCGTCGCGTCCTGTCCCTGGCTGACGTCGTTGAGCTTGTGCGACCAGATGTTCGCCTTCACCGCGTAGCGGGCGAAGAAGATGGCGATGATTGCGGCGACGCCGTAGCACCAGATCTCGGCGAAGCGGCGCCAGGGGCCGAGCCCGGCGAGGATCAGGCTGACCCGCACATGCGCGCCCTTGTCGAGCGCATGGGCCAGCGCCAGGAAGGATGCGCCGGCCATGGCGTAGCCGGCGTAGCTGGGGCCGCCGGGGAACACCAGCCCGCTCCAGCGCGCGACCATCTGGGCGACGATCAGCACGAGGATCGCCACCATGAACACCCCGGCGAGCACGCCGCCCGCGAGGTAGACCGCATCCAGCACTCGCCTCAGCCGCGCCAGCATCGCGCCGACCCTGTCACCGGAGCCGCGCGCCCCTCCCGGGGGGAGGGGCGCCGCGGGCCCGTGCCCCTCACTTCATGGCGCGGAAGGCCTCGATGATCGCCTGGCCCTTCTCGCCGGCGTCGGCGGCCCATTCCTCGGCCATCTGCCGGCCGATCTCGGCGAGGTCGGCCTGGAGCTGCTCGCCCGGCGCCTGCACGGACATGCCGTTCTCGGCCAGCGCGTTCAGGGTGAAGTCGGTGTACTGCACCGCGCGCCAGTAGCCGGCATAGGCGGCGAGGTCGGCGCAGCCGCGCACCGCGTTGCGGCTCGCGTCGGGCAGCGCCTCCCAGGCGTCCTTGTTCGCCATGACCGCGTTGCGCGGCATCCAGGCGTCGGCCGTGTAGAAGTGGGTCAGGTGCTCCCAGACCTTGCGGTCGTAGCCGGTCGCGGCCGAGGAGATCATCGACCCGGCGACCCCGGTGGCGAAGGCCTGGGTCAGCTCGGCCGCCTCGACCTGCACGGGCTGCATGCCGGTCAGCTCGGCCAGCCGCGCGGTGGCGCTGTTGTAGGAGCGGAACTTGATGCCCTGCATGTCGGCGACCGAGCTGACCTCCTGCTTGAAGTAGAGGCCCTGGGGCGGCCACGGCACGGTGTAGAGCAGCTCGAGGTTCTGCTCGGCCAGGATCTCCTCGACGGTCGGCTTCGCCGCCGACCAGAGCTTCTCGGAGTCCTCGAAGGTGGTGGCGAGCAGGGGCACCGAGTCGATGCCGAAGATCGGGTTCTCGTTCTGGTGCGCCGAGAGCAGCCGCTCGCCGACCGGCGCCTGCCCGGTCTGCACGGCGCGCTTGATCTCGTCGCCCTTGAACAGCGAGCCCGAGGCGTGGACGGTGATCTCGATCTCGCCCCCGGTGGCGATCCCGACGCAGCGGGCGAAGGCCTTGCCGGTCTGGGTGTGGTAGTTCGACTCGGCGTAGGCCATCGGCATGTCCCACTTCTCCGCGGCCTGCGCGGCGCCCGCGGCCAGCGTCAGGCCCGTGGCCAGTGCGATGATCCTGTGCATGGAAAGTCCCTCCCGTGTGCGTTCCAGGGTTCTTGCGCTGTCTTCAGCGTCGGTCGAAACGGTCGGGCCTGAGGGGCGCAATGTCAACATTGGGCTTGCGCCCGGCGATCAGGTCGGCGCAGATCCGCCCGAGCCGCGGCCCCATGGTCAGGCCGAGGTGCTGGCCGCCGAAGGCGAAGCACACGGCGGGCGCCTTCGGCGCGGGGCCGACCAGCGGCAGGCTGTCCACGGTGGAGGGCCGGTGGCCCATCCAGGTCGTCTCGCCCTGCCAGCGCAGGTTGGGGTAGACTTGGGCCACGCGCTTGCGGATGCCTGCGACGGGAGCCCGCAGCGGCGGTCCGTCGATGCCGCCGAAATCCACGGTGCCGGCGAAGCGCAGGCCCTCCTCCATCGGGCTGACCGCGGTCCTGGCATCGGCGATCATGTGCGGGCCGGGCGGGCGGTGCGAGGGGTGTTTGAGCACCAGGTGATAGCCGCGCTCGGATTCCATCATCGGATTGTGCCCGAGCGCCCTGGCGAGCGGTGCCGACCACACCCCTGCGGCGAGCACCACCCGGTCGGCCTCGCGCCGGGCGCCGCCCATCAGGGTGACCGCCGCGCGCCCGCCCGCTTCCTGGGCGATGCCGGTGACGGCGCCTTGCAGGAAGTGCCCGCCCGCGCGCTCGAAGTGCTCCGCGAGTGCCGCGACATAGGCCCCCGGCTGGGTGACGAAGCCGTGATCGGTCAGCGCCGCGCAGAAGGTGTAGCGGCTCGACAGCTCCGGGTCGTAGTCGCTGAGCCGCGCCCGGTCCCACTCCTCCCAGTCGAAGCCGTTGGAGCGGCGCAGCGCGAAGCCGAAGGCGTCGCGCTCGAAGGCTTTCCGGTCGGGATAGATCATCGTGTAGTAGCCGCGCTGCACGTAGCGCTCGGCCGGCGTGCCGCGGGCCAGCGCCAGGTGCTGCTCGACCGAGTCGCCGGTCAGCGAGGCCAGCACCCGGGCGATCTCCTCGACCCTGGCGCGCCGGCCGTTCCACAGGAAGCGGGCCAGCCAGGGCATCAGGCGGGGCAGGTAGGCCCAGCGCAGGTAGAGCGGCGAGTCCGGGTCGAGCAGCATCGCCGGCACCTTCCGGATCAGCCCCGGAACCGAGACCGGCACCACGCCGGCGCAGGCGAGGATCCCGGCGTTGCCGTAGGAGGTCTGGGCCGGGTCGCCGGGCCGCACCCGGTCGATCAGCGTCACCCGGTGCCCGTCGCGGCGCAGCCACTCGGCGGCCGCGACCCCGGTGATGCCGGCACCGACGACGATGACCTCCATCACGCCCCGCCCCTCATCGCCGCTTCTCTCCAATCACGCCGGGTCGGGGCTCGGGCGGAAGCGCGGGCCGGCCGAGCGCCTCACGCCACCCTGTCGCGCGGCGCGCGGCCGGCGAACACCGCGTCGAGGTTGTCGAGCGCCCTGAAACCCATGGCGTCGCGGGTCTCCGAGGTGGCCGAGCCGATATGCGGCAGCAGGAACACGTTCTCGAGCTTCGCCAGCCCGGGGTTGCCGCCGGGCTCGGTGCGCAAGACGTCGAGGCCGGCCGCGAACAGGTGCCCCGAGGTGAGCGCCGCGATCAGCGCGTCCTCGTCCACCAGCGCGCCGCGCGCGGTGTTGACGAAGATCGCGCCCGCGGGCAGCCGGGCGAAGGCGGCCGCGTTCATCATGCCGCGGTTCTCGCGCGTCGCCGGGCAGTGCAGCGAGAGCACGTCCGAGACCGCCAGCAGACCCTCGAGCGTGTCGTGGAACACCGCGCCCTGCGCGCTGTCCGGCTCGAGGCGGCGGCGGTTGTGGTAGTGGATCTCCATGTCGAGCCCGCGGGCGCGGCGCGCCACCACCTGCCCGACGCGGCCCATGCCGACGATGCCGAGCCGCTTGCCGGTGATCTGCCGGCCGACCATGAAGGCCGGCGACCAGCGCTTCCAGCGGCCCTCGCGCACCATGCGGTCGCCCTCCGAGGCGCGGCGCGCGGCGCCCAGCATTAGCAAAATGGCGATCTCGGCGGTGGCGTCGGAGAGCACGTCGGGGGTGTTGGTGACGACGATCCCCTTCGCCTTTGCGGCGGCGAGGTCGACGTGGTCGACGCCCACCGAGTAGTTGGCGATCACCTTGAGCCGCTCCGGCAGGGCGGCGATCACCTCGGCCGTGAAGTGCTCGGAGTGGCAGGGCATCACCGCGTCGGCCTCGCGGCAGGCGGCGATCAGCTCGTCGCGCGACAGCACCCGGTCCTCGGGGTTGAGCCGCACCTCGTAGTCGCGCGCGGCGCGGGCCTCGACCGCCTCGGGCAGATTGCGGGTGATCAGCAGGACCGGCTTGCCCGGCATGCGCGCCTCACTTGTCCTTGCCGCCGCCGCGGAACAGCTCGCGCCAGAAGTCGAAGGCGGCCAGCGCCACGCAGATCACCGCGAAGACGATCAGGTCGGTGTCGGGCACGAAGATCGGCACCGTCGAGACGAAGGCGGCGAGCGCGATCAGCGCCAGGATGGCGAGCAGCTTGTCGGTCATGCGTTCTCCTCCGCGGCGGAGAGCTGGCGCACCAGCCACCGCGCGGTGCGCAGCAGCCGCGCGTCCTGGCCCGGCGCGCCGACGAGCTGCACGCCGACGGGCAGGCCGGTCGGGCCGGTCAGCAGCGGCAGGCTGAGCGCCGGCAGGCCGCAGAAGGTCCACAGCGTGCAGAAGATCGGGTCGCCAGTGCTCTCGAGCCCCTCGGGCGCCTCGCCCGGAGCGGCCGGGGTGACGATGGCATCGAAGCGGTCGAACAGCGGCGCCAGCGAATCGCGCAGCACCGCGCGCATGTCGCGCGCGGCGAGGTAGTCGGGGGCGCGGATCTCGCGGCCCTCGGCGACGATCTCGCGGATCTTGTCCGAGCACTGCTCCGGTGCCCGGTCCACGTAGTGCCCGAGGTTGCGCGCCATCTCGGCGGCCATCACCGCGCGCAGCCAGCCGGCGCCGCGGGCGAACGCCTCGGGCAGATCGACCGCGTCGGCCTGGCCGCCCAGCGCCTCCTCGAGCTCGGCGAAGGCGGCGTGGGTGGCGGGCTCGGCGCGGTCCCAAAACGGCGTCTGGACGACAGCGAGCGCCGGGATGACGGGGGGTTCGGCCAGCGCCGTGACGCTCAGCGGCCCGGGGCTCTCGCGCGCGTCCCGGTCCGCGCCGTCGGGACCCATGATCGCCTCGGCCAGCGCCGCGTCCTCGAGCGAGCGGGCGAATACGCCGATGTGGTCGAGGCTGGGTGAGAGGACCAGCGCGCCGGTGCGCGGGATGGCGCCGAAGGAGGGCTTGAAGCCGACCACGCCGCAGAACGAGGCGGGCCGGATCACCGAGCCGTTGGTCTGGCTGCCCAGCGCCAGCGGCACCATGTGCGAGGCCACCGCCGCCGCCGAGCCGCTCGACGAGCCGCCGGGCGTGCGGCTCCCGTCGTGCGGGTTGCGGGTCTTGCCGGGATGGAAATAGGCGAACTCGGTGGTCACCGTCTTGCCGAGGATCACCGCGCCCGCGGCGCGCAGGCGCCGGGTCACCGCGGCGTCGTCCCACGGCTTCTTGCCTTCGTCGATCGGGGTGCCGTTCCCGGTGGGCATGCCGCGCACGTCGATGATGTCCTTGATGCCGACCGGCACCCCGTGCAAGGGCCCGAGCGGCTGGCCGCGCGCGCGGCGCCTGTCGCGCTCCCCGGCCTCGGCCATCGCGCGGTCCGGGTCGAAGAAGGCCCACGCCTGCACCCGCTCGTCCTCGGCGGCGATGCGCTCGAGGCAGGCGGCGACCAGCTCGGCCGAGCTCAGCGCCCCCTCGGCGATGCGCCAGGCGGCCTCGCGCGCGCCCAAGCCCGCCGGGTTCGCTGCCTCGATGCGCTTAGCGGCCATAAATCAGCTCCGGCAGGTAGAACACGATCTGGGGGAAGACGTAGACGGTCGCCATCGAGAGCAGCACCATCGCCAGGTAGGGCATGCAGCCCGAGAAGATCTGCGTCAGCTGCACGTGCGGCGGCGCGATGCCCTTGAGATAGTAGGCCGACATCGCCATCGGCGGCGTCAGGAACGAGGTCTGCAGGTTCAGCGCCACGAGGATCCCGAAAAACAGCGGATCGACCCCGAAATGCGGCAGCAGCGGCAGGAAGATAGGCACGAAGATGATGATGATCTCCGACCACTCGAGCGGCCAGCCCAGCAGGAAGATGATGAGCTGCGCCATGATCAGGAAGGTGATCGGCGAGATGTCGAGCCCAGTGACGAACTCGCTGATCAGGTGTTCGCCGCCGAGATAGGAGAACACCGAGGAGAACACCCACGAGCCAACGAACAGCCAGCAGACCATCGCCGTGGTCTTCATGGTGAGATAGACCGACTCGCGCAGCCGCTGCCAGGTCAGCGCCCCGTAGGCCGCCGCCAGGCCGAGCCCGCCGAGCGCGCCCGCCGAGGCGGCCTCGGTCGGGGTGGCGAGCCCGAACAGGATCGAGCCGAGAACCGCGAAGATCAGCACCGCCAGCGGCACGAACGAGGTAATCACCATGACGATCAGGCGCCCGGTGCCGATGTCGCCGACCTCCTCGTCGGTCGGCTTTGGCGCGATCGAGGGCTGCGCGATCGCGCGGCCGATCACGTAGACGAGGTAGAGCCCCGCCAGCAGGAGGCCGGGCAGCAGCGCCCCGGCATAAAGGCGCACGATCGACACCCCCGACGCGGCCGCATAGACGATCAGCATGATCGAGGGCGGGATCAGGATGCCCAGCGTGCCGCCGGCGCAGATCACGCCCGCGGCGAAGCTGATCCCGTAGCGCGCCTTGAGCATCGCCGGGAAGGCCAGCAGCCCCATCAGCGTGACGACCGCGCCGACGATGCCGGTGGCGGTGGCGAACATGGTGCAGGTGATCAGCGCCGCCACGGCCATGGCGCCCGGCACCCGGCGCGCCGCGATGTAGAGGGTCTCGAACAGCCGGTCGACGATGTTGGCGCGCTCGACGATGTAGCCCATGAACAGGAACAGCGGCACCGCGGTGAGGATCTCGTTCGCCATCACCGAGTAGGTCTGGTTGACGAACAGGTCGAATATTCGGTTGTTGATGAACCCGTCGAGCCAGGTTTCCCATTGCGTCCAGGTGTCGGCGTCGTTCTCGACCGCCCGGTTGTAGGCGCGCCACATGCGGTCCGGATCGTAATAGGCGTAGTAGCCGAAGCCGATGCCCAGCGCCATCAGCGTGAAGGCGATCGGAAAGCCGAGGAAGATGATGAGGATGAAGATCCCCAGCATCATGATCGCGATCTGGGGGTCGGTCATGCGTCGTCTCTCCCGCGCGCGATCCGCTCGGCGTCGTCGAGATGCCCCGCGGCGGCCTGCTTGATGAGCACCTGCTCGAGCTCCTCGACGTCCTCCTCGTGCTGCAGCCACTCGCCGGTGCGCAGGCAGATGATGCAGCGGCAGATTTGGGCGATGCCCTGGATGAACAGCAGCATGCCGGCCACCACCAGCATGGTCTTGAATTGGAACACGGGGATGCCGGCCGGCGAGTTCACGCTGACCTCGAGATAGCGCCAGGAGCGCGCCGCGTATTTCCAGCCGGCGACGACCAACGCGATCACGCCGGGGAAAAAGAAAAAGATGTAGAGCACCAGCTCGACCGTTGCCTGGGTGCGCGGCCTCCACAGCCGGTAGAGAAAGTCGCCGCGCACATGGGCGTTGCGCGAGAGCGTGTAGGCGCCGCCCATCATGAACAGCGTGCCGTAGAGGATATACGACATGTCGAAGGCCCACGAAGTCGGTGCGTTGAAGAAATAACGCATCATCACCTCGTAGCCCATGCCGAACGCCATCAGCAGGATCAGCCAGGCGAACGCCTTGCCGAACCAGCCCGTGACGCTATCGATGAAGAGGACGAACTTGGTCATCGCACGGGATCGCCTACCGGGTGGGGCGGCGCGGCGGAAAGACCGCCGTGGCGCCCGGTATCAGCCGATGCGGCCGGGTTTTGGGTCAGACGAACCCCCCCGACTCGTGGTCGCGCCAGTCATGGCCGGAATCGGCCCCTCGGTCCAGCCCCCGGCGTGATCGCCGGGAGCCGGCGGGGCCGCCCCCGTGGGCGCGGCCCCGGTGCGCGCTCAGAGCTTCAGCTTGCCCGGGAAGTAGTGCTCGTAGGCGAGCGTGTAGTCGGGCGAGTTCATCAGCTCGTAGAACACGGTGCGCTCGACCCACTCGCGCTGGCTGTCCATGCACCGCTTCATGAAGTCGTCCTGCTCGAGCTCGACGATCAGCTCGTCCCAGGCCTTGAGCTGGGCGTCGAGGATCTCCTGCGAGGTGCGGTGCACGGTGACGCCGTGCTCCTCCTGCAGCTTCTGCAGGTCGCTCGAGTACACGTCGAGCGCCAGCGCCGTATTCGACATGGTGATCGCCTCGACGCCGACGCGCAGGATCGCCTGCAGGTCCTCGTCGAGGTCGTCGAAGAAGTCCCTGTTGAACAGGAACTCGAACGACTCCGAGGCCTGGTGGTAGGACGACAGGAAGTAATGCTTGGCCACGTCCTGCGCGCCGAAGCGCATGTCCGACGACGGGTTGTTGAACTCGAAAGCGTCGATCACGCCGCGCTCCATGGCCGGCACGATCTCGCCGCCCGGAAGCTGCGCCACGCTCATGCCGAGTTTCTGCAGCAGGTCGGCGGCGAGGCCCACCGTGCGGTACTTGAAGCCCTGCAGGTCCGCAACCGTGGTCACCGGCTCCTTGAACCAGCCGAAGGGCTGGGCCGGCATCGGGAAGCCGTAGAAGCCGTAGACGTTGAGCCCCATGATGTCCTGGGTCAGCTCGCGGTAGAGCTCGTTGCCGCCGCCCTGGTAGAACCAGCCCAGCATGTTGAGCGCGCTGCCGCCGAAGACCGGGCCGGTGCCGAACAGCGAGGCGGCCTTGTGCTTGCCGTACCAGTAGACCGGCACGGTGTGCGCGGCGTCGAGCACGCCGTCGTTGCAGGCGTCGAGCACCTGGAAGGCACCGACCACCGCGCCCGCGGGCAGCAGGTCGACCTGCAGCCGGCCGTTTGACATCTGCTGCACCCGGTCGACGTATTGCTGGGCGAAGTCCGTCCAGATGTCGCCCGAGGGCCACGAGGTCTGCATCTTGACGACGACCGGGCTCTGCGCCAGCACCGCCGGGGCGGCCAGCGTGCCCGCCGCGGTGCCGCCGGCGGCGAGAAGCCCGCCGCGCAGGAACTGCCGCCGCGAGGTCGGCTTCGCTTCTACGCTGGTGTCTGTGGTGTCCTTCATGGTCTCCTCCCATTGCACGCAAGGTCGATGCCGTTGGCGGCCCGGCAGGCTGCGCGATGCCCGCAGGCCCGGCCTCACCCCGGAGCGGCGCCCGATGGGCCGCCACGCTCCGCGGAAGCTCGTCTCGTTCGGGCCGGAACGGCCCTGCGGCTGCCCGGTCCTTGCAATCGCCCAACAAATACGGCGAAGCCGCTGCCTGGCGTGCCGGGTGGTCAATCTAACAGACCACCCGCGCAGGGCAAACATAAAGAGCGAGGGCGCTAATAGGGCAGTCCGACGTAGTTCTCGGCCAGCGCCGCCTGAGCCGCGGGCGAGCCGGCGAGGTAGTCGAACTCGGCCTGCTTGAGGCGGCGCTCGAAGGGCGGGTCGTCGTCGAACCGGTGCAGCAGCCGGGTCATCCACCAGGAGAAGCGCTGCGCCTTCCAGACCCGCGCCAGCGCCCGGTCGGAGTAGGTCTCTAGGCCCGCCGTGTCGCCGTCGCGGTAGAAGCCGATCAGCGCCCCGGAGAGGTAATGCACGTCCGAGCCCGCGAGGTTCAGCCCCTTCGCCCCGGTTGGCGGCACGATGTGGCCGGCATCGCCGGCGAGGAAAAGCCGGCCGTGGCGCAGCGGCGCGGCGACGAAGCTGCGCAGCGGCGCCACCGACTTCTCGACGGAGGGTCCGGTGACCAGCCGCGCCGCGGCCCCGGCGGGCAGGCGGGCGCGCAGCTCGTCCCAGAACCGCGCGTCGGGCCACTCGGTCGGGTCGGTGCCGGCGGTCACCTGCACGTAGTAGCGGCTGAGGCTGGCCGAGCGCATCGAGCACAGCGCGAAGCCGCGCTCGTGGCCGCAATAGATCAGCTCCGGGCTGACCGGCGGGGTCTCGGCGAGCACGCCGAGCCAGGCGAACGGGTAGACCAGCTCCCAGGTCTCGAGCCGCCCCTCGGGGACCGAGCGCCGGCTGACCCCGTGGAACCCGTCGCAGCCGGCGATGACGTCGCACTCGAGGCGCGCCTCGGCGCCGTGGCGGCGGTAGCGGACCGAGGGGCGCTCGCTGTCGATGTCGTGCAGCGCCACGTCCTCGGCCTCGTCGAGCACCGCGCCGCCGCGCGCCTCGCGCGCCGCGAACAAGTCGCGGGTGACCTCGGTCTGGCCCCAGATGCACACGGTGCGCCCGGTCAGCGCCTTGAGGTCGATGCGCAGGCTGTGCCCGCCGCGGCCGATGGCGACGCTTTCGTGGAGCTGGCCGTGCGCGTCCATGCGCGCGGCGACGCCGGCCCGGCGCAGCAGCTCCTGGAACTGGTCCTCGAGCACGCCGGCACGGACGCGTGCCTCGACATGCGCCCGGCTGTGGCGCTCGAGCACCACCGACTCGACGCCCGCGAGATCGAGGAGCTGCGACAGCAGCAGCCCCGCCGGCCCCGCGCCGATGATCGCCACCTGGGTGCGAATCGCCGCCCCTCCCGATCAGGCCGCGCCCCTCGGGCGCGAACATTTGCGAAACGTTCGAAAATTCTACATAAACTTGCTTCGAATTGGGACGGCTTCGATATCTTGTGTTCACGGTGCCTTAACCGGCCAGATCGATGCTCGGCGGCGAGAGCAGGACATCGAAATCAACGCGCGACGAACACGCGAATCGCGAGCGAGACGAGGCAGAAATGGCGAGTTCTTCCTGTCATGACCCCCGGCATGACCCCCGGCATCAGCCGCGACATGACCCGCGGCATGAAACTGGCCCGGACCGTATCGGCGAGATCCTGAGCGCGGTGCAGCTGCCGCTGGAGAACGTCGCCTTCGCGCTCGAGCAGTACCTCCTCGCCAACGGCCAGCGGCTCGACCCCGAGACCCGCGTCCTGCTCGCCGGCGTGCGCGACTGCGTCGGCCGGGTGGCGGGGTCGACCCGCCGCCTCAGCCGGCACGAGCGCGAGGAGAACGTGGTAGGCGCGGCAAGCTGCCTTGATCGCGCCGCCTGAAGCGACGCCGCGCCACGGCCTTGCGCCGGGATATCGCAGTCCGTGGCCCCGCTGCCCGGCAGGGGCATGCGGCGCTGCGCCGATTCGCTACACCGCTGCGAGCCGCCCGGGCCGCGACGGGGGCGGCTCCACATAGCCGCCGCGCGTCTGCGGCAGCTTGCGGCCCAGCAGCGCCTCGGCCACCTGGTTCCTGAGCACCTGCGCCGTGCCGCCGCCGATCGTGAACATGCGCGCGTCGCGCACCATGCGCTCGAGCGGGCGGTTGCGCGAATAGCCCGCCGCGCCGTGCAGCTGCAGGGCGTCGTTGGTCACCTTCACCGCCGTCTCGGCGGCGAGGATCTTGGCCTGCGCGGCCAGCGTCCGGTCAGGGAAGCCGCCCGCGGATCCGTTCGCGGACGCGCTCGCCGCCGCCCTCCAGACCAGCGCCTGCGCCGCCGCCAGCCCGATCGACATGTCGGCCAGCATCCATTGCAGCCCCTGGAACTCGGCGATCGGCCGGCCGAACTGCTCGCGTTCCTGCACGTAGTCGAGCGCCAGCTCGAACGCGCCTTGGGCGATGCCCAGCGCCACCGCCGCGGCGCCGACGCGCTGGCTGTTGTAGGCGTCCAACAGGCGGCCGAAGGCGCTGGCCCGGTCGTCCCCCCGATCACCCCCCCGATCACCCCCCCGATCACCCCCCGGGATTAGCGCCATGGCGTCCGGCACGAACAGGTCCTCGAGAATGATCTCGGTCTCGGGCATGCCGCGCAGGCCCATTGTGGGCTCGCGCGCGCCGACGCGCAGCCCCTCGGCCTCGCCGCGCACCGCGAGGAAGCCGGCGACGCCGCGCGCCTCGCCGTCCTCGACCATGCGCGCGAAGATCAGGTGCAGCCGCGAGACGCCGCCGCCGGTGATCCAGTGCTTGGTGCCGTCGAGCACCCAGCCGCCGGGCACGCGGCGCGCCGTGGTCGTCATCTCGCCGGCCGCCGAGCCGGCGCCGGGCTCGCTGATGCAGATCGCCGGTTTGTCGCCCGCGAGCACCAGCCCGGCGGCCAGCCGCTTCTGCGTCTGCGAGCCGTAGGCCATCACCGCGGCGATGCCGCCCATGTTGGCCTCGACGACGATGCGCCCGGTGACGGCGCAGGCCCTGGCCACTTCCTCGACCACCAGCGCGGCGTCGAGGAAGTCGCGGCCCTGCCCGCCGAGGTCGCGCGGGATGGTCATGCCGAGAAAGCCGGCCTCGCCCAGTGCCGCGACGTTGTCCCAGGGGTACTCCTCGGTGCAGTCGATCTCGGCGGCGCGCTCGCGGAGCACGCCCTCGGCCAGCGCCCGCGCCCGGTCGCGCAGGGCCGCCCGTTCCGCCGTCAGCTCGAACATCACGTCCTCCTCAAGAATTCGTGAGCAGGATAACCGCTCGGCGCGCAAAACGGGAGTGTCGAATCCCTGCCGGGACCGCCGGGGAAACTCACGCCGAAACAGTACGCCGAAACACTCACGCCGAAATACTCACGCCCCCGCCTGGCGGCCCGCGAGCAGGCGGCCCATCAGCATCGGCGTGAACAGCATGGGAAACTGGTAGAAGGCGACGTAGAGCCCGAACAGCGGGTCGGGCGGCAGCGCCGCCAGGTAGAGCGAGACGTTGCGGTTGCCCCACATCAGCCCGGCGGCACCGGCCAGCCCCGGCTGTGCGGCCCGGCGGAACCCGGCCGCGACGATGGCCTGCGCGCCGAAATTCGCCGCCACCACCAGGGCGAGCGTCGCCGCGGCGTAGCCGGGCATGTTGCCGACCACGTCCCAGAACCGGTCGTAGAGCGGGATCACGAACAGCACCAGCACGACGGCCGCGACGCCGTCGAAGGCGGCATGGTGGCGCTCGATGGTGCCGGGACCCGCGAGGCGACGGATGATCAGCGCCAGCAGCCAGCCGGCCCCGATCATCGCGGCGACGCGCAGCATCAGGGCGGGCGCGTCGAGCGGCACCGCCTCGCCGAGCAGGGCCTTGGTGACCAGCGGGCCGAGCAGCGGCGTGGCGATGCTGGCGAACACCGTGAGCTCCAGCGCGAAGGCAGCATTCAGCCCGAGGATCAGGCACATCGCGGCGGCCGCGGTGATCGGCGGGGCCGCGAAGGTGTAGGTCAGCGCGGCGACATGGGCCTCGGCCATGCCGGCGGCCCGCGCCCCGGCCCAGACGAGGGCAGGCGTGACCACCAGCAGCGCCACGGTCCACAGCGCCAGCAGCCCCAGCCGACGCGGCCGCGCCGCGCGCCGCGCCAGCGCGCCGAGGTCGAGCCGCACCATGGCGATGCAGAACACCAGCGCCACCAGCGCCGGCAGGAACGGCCGGAGGAAGGCGCTGAGCGAGGGCAGCAGGGTGGCCGCCAGAACGCCCACGGCGAGGAACCAGCGCGCCCGCGCGCCGACCCAGACAAGGCCGCCGAGCATCGCTTCAGCCCCCGCCGCAGATGCATGTCATCGAAGCCCCCGCCGGCCGCCGAACCCGGCCCGACGCTCGGGCCCGGGGGGGCGGTTGTCAAGCGCGGCAGGGGATGCGGTTGCGGCGCGCCGGGTGTTGCGCCGGCGCGCCTTGAGGGACATGCTGGAAAGGCGGTGCGCGCGCCGCCCGGCGGCCCCGGCGAAAAGGAGCCCGACCATGAGCCACGTCTTCCCGCGCCACACCAAGGCAAAGCTTCCGACCGTCGCGGGGGGCGACGGGCCCTACCTCATCGACACCACGGGCAAGCGCTACCTCGACGCCTGCGGGGGCGCGGCGGTCTCTTGCCTCGGCCACTCGCCCGGCGAGGTCACCGAGGCGGTGAAGGCGCAGCTCGACCGCATTCCCTACGCCCACACCTCGTTCTTCACCTCGGAGCCGGCCGAGCGGCTGGCGGACATGCTGGTGGAAAAGGCACCCGCCGGCATCGAGCGGGTCTACTTCGTCTCGGGCGGCTCGGAGGCCATCGAGGCGGCGATCAAGCTGGCGCGGCAGTACTTCACCGAGCGCGGCGAGGGGTCGCGCCGGCATGTCATCGCGCGCTGGCAAAGCTATCACGGCAACACGCTGGGCGCGCTCTCGGCGGGCGGCAACCGCTGGCGCCGGGCGCAGTTCCAGCCACTGCTGGTGCCGGCGATGCACCACATCGACCCGTGCCACTACTGGCGCTGGGGCGCCGACGGCGAGAGCCCCGAGGCCTATGGCCGCCGGGTCGCCGACCAACTCGACGCGAAGATCCGCGAGCTGGATCCCGAGACGGTCGCCGCCTTCATCGCCGAGCCGGTGGTCGGCGCGACCATGGGCGCGGTGCCCGCGGCGCCCGGCTACTTCAAGCGCATCCGCGAGATCTGCGACGCGCACGGCGTGCTGCTGATCCTCGACGAGGTGATGTGCGGCATGGGCCGCACCGGCCACCTGTTCGCCTGCGAAGCGGACGGGATCTCACCCGATATCGTGTGCATCGCCAAGGGGCTGGGGGCAGGGGTCCAGCCGATCGGGGCGATGCTGTGCTCGGGCGCGATCTACCGCACCATCGAGCAGGGCTCGGGTTTCTTCCAGCACGGGCACACCTATCTGGCGCACCCCACCGCCTGCGCCGCCGGGGTGGCGGTGCTCGAGCGCATCCCCGGGCTGCTGCCGAACGTTCGGGCGATGGGCGAGAAGCTGAAATCGGCGCTCGAATCGGCACTCGGCCAGCACCCGCATGTGGGCGATATCCGCGGCCGCGGCCTGTTCCTCGGCGTCGAGTTCGTCGCGGACAAGGAGACCAGGGCGCCGTTCGACCCGGCGGCGGGCATCGCCGCGAAGCTGAAGCAGGCGGCGTTCGGCGATGGGCTGATGATCTACCCGACGAGCGGCACGATCGACGGCCACGCCGGCGACCACGCGCTGATCGCGCCGCCCTTCATCATCGGCGACGCGCACGTGGAGGAGATCGTGACGAAGTTCGTCGCCGCCGTGGACCGCACCGTGCGCGAGGCGCGGGCCGCCTGAGCCCGGGGCCGGCTCGCTCGCGGCAGCCGGTCGGGCGAGGACCCTTCCCTTCGGTCTCCCTTCAGGTGAGCGAGGGCATTCGGAGCGCGCTTTAGCGCCGGGCGAAGCGCGGCTCGCCGAAGGCGACCACCGGGCTCGGCCGGCCGAGCAGGGCCACCTCGCGGAAGTGGTCGAGGATGGCGGCGGTCGGCGCGAACAGGTCGTGGCCGAGCGTCGGGATGAACAGCGAGGACACGCCGGGCTCGACTTCCGAGCCGCGCGCCTCGTCGCGGTTGCCGCCGCGCCCCGGCCCGGCGAACAGGTCGCCGAGCGGCACGTGGAACAGCGCCGCGATCTCGGCCGGCGAGGGCCGCGGCCGCGCCTGCCCCCCGAGCCACACCACGAAGGGTGTCACCAGGTAGCCCGAACGCGTCGGCAGGTCGTCGAGCGCGCCCAGCACCATCTCCGGGCCGGCGGCGATGTCCAACTCCTCGGCCAGCTCGCGCCGGGCCGCGCTCAGCGCGTCCTCGCCCGGGTCGATGCGTCCGCCGGGCAGCGCATACTGCCCGGCATGGCTGGAGAGCCGCGCCACCCGCCGGGTCAGCAGAAAGCCGGTGTCGCCCTTTGGCGAGGGCGCCAGCACGATCGCCACCGCCGCCGGGCGCAGGCCCTCGGCGCCGCGCGCCTGCCGGCGGTAGCGGGCGAGGTTCGCGCGCAGCGCCTCGCGGGTCTCCTCGCCATGGGGCCACGGCGCGCCGCTCATCCGCACCTCCGGGTCTGCCCGCCCCTCGCGGGGCATGGCCGAGCTTTGCGCCAGGCGGCGGCGCATGGCAACCACCGGCGCGGCGGAATACGCTTGCCTCGCACCTGCCGGCGGGGCTTCACTGCCGTCGGCGGCCGGGAGCCGGCGGAACGGGGAGACGGGGGATGCGCGCCACGGATGCGCCAACGCCAACGCCGGCGGGCTCGACCGGGCTGGCGATCCTGGTGAACCTGGCCGGGATCTTCCTGCTCGACCTGATGGGGGCGATCATCAAGTACCTCTCGGCGGGGCCGGCGGGCTACGGCGCGGCCGAGCTTTCCGCCTGGCGCAACCTGTTCGCCATGGCGCCGGCGCTCATCGTGCTATGGCTCTCGGCCGACTGGCACGCGCGCGGGCGGCGTTTGCGCATCCGCCAGTGGCGGCTGGCCTGGGCGCGCGGCGGCTTCGTGGCGCTGGCGCAGTTCCTGTTCTACCTGTCGCTGGCGCGGCTCGAGTTCGCCACCGCC
>DATKCQ010000117.1:0-7083 GCA_035513135.1 Thermohalobaculum sp. | reverse complement strand
CTGGAGGCGGTGAGGATCGGCGTCTGGAACTCGGCGAAGCCCTGCGCCGTCATGCGCCGGCGGATCGCGGCGATGACGGCCGAGCGCAGCATGATGCGCCGGTGCAGGCCGTCGCGGCGCAGATCCAGGAAGCGGTAGGCGAGGCGGATGTCCTCGGGGTACTCGGGCTCGCCGAACACCGGGAGGGGCAGCTCCTCGGCCTGGGCGAGCACCTCGACCGCGCCGATGTAGACCTCGATCTCGCCGGTGGCGATCCTGGGGTTGACCAGCTCGGGGGCGCGGGCGCGCACCTCGCCGTCGATGCGCACCACCCACTCGGCGCGCAGCCGCTCGACCTCGGCGAAGACCGGGCTGTCCGGGTCGGCCAGCACCTGGGTGACGCCGTAATGGTCGCGCAGGTCGATGAACAGCAGGCCGCCATGGTCGCGCACCCGGTGCACCCAGCCCGAGAGGCGGACGGGCTGGCCGACATGGCCCCTGTTCAGCGCGCCGCAGGTGTGGGTGCGATAGGCGTGCATGGATCATCCCTCGGGACGGACGGGGCGCGCGAGTGACCGCGCGCCCGGTTTTCGGCTGCCGGGATAGACTGGACCGGGGCGGCGATGTCAAGTGGCGCGCCCCGGCGGCCGGTCAGGGCGCGTGGCCGATGGCGCCGTGGTAGAAGTAGATGCCGAGGCCCGAGGTGAAGACGATCTGCCCACCGATGGCGTGCAGGATCACCACCAGCAAAAACGAGCCGGTGCGCTGGTAGGTCCAGGCGAAGACCACGCCGCCCAGCAGCGTCAGCCCGATCGCCACCGGGTTCTGGTAGAACAGGTGGGCGCCGGAGAACGCGGCGGCGTTCACCGCCAGCGCCACCCGGCCGTCGGGGAACAGCGGGCCGTAGCGCCGGAAGAACAGGGCGCGGAAGATCAGCTCCTGCGGCAGCGCCGAGAGCAGCGGGTAGAGCAGCATGATCCTGAGCCACAGCCCGGTCTGGTGGCGCGGCAGGTCGAAGGCGCGCTCGGGCACCAGCATGAGGGCGAGCGCGACCGCGACCGTCGCCGACCCGAGCGTGAACCCGAGGATCAGCGGCCAGTGGCCGAGCACCGGGCCGCGCACCAGCTCGCCCGGCACGAAGCCGGGCGTGCGCGCCAGCAGCACCAGCGACAGGATGGTGACCGCGAGGAGCGCCGCGAACAGCGAATAGAGCCCGAAGAACAGCACCATCGCCAGCGGTGCCGCGACGAACAGGACGGCGAATTCGGCCCATAGCCGGGGCCGCGGGAGGGTCTGGGAAGTGGCGACGGCACGCTGCATCAGGCGGATATGAAACGGGCGGCGGCCCGCTGCAAGCGCCGCGACATCCGCGAGGGCCGAACGCGGGCGGGGCGCGGCATCGCGCCGCGCCCAGGTCGTTGCGTCAAGGCGCGTTGCGCCTAGCTGGTGGCCGGGATGATCCGGATCTCGACGCGGCGGTTGGCCTGGCGGCCGGCGGCCGTCGCGTTGGTGGCGATCGGCTGCGTCTCGCCCAGCCCGTAGGCGGCGATGCGGGCCGGCGCCACGCCGCGGCTGCGCAGGTAGTTGGCGACCGACTGGGCCCGGCGCTCGGAGAGCTGCTGGTTGTACGTTTCCGTGCCGGTGCTGTCGGTGTGGCCGACCACGTCGACATAGCTCTGCGGGTAGCGCTGGAGCGTGGCGCCGACCTGATCGAGGGTCGAGTAGGACCCCGGGTTGATCTGCGCCGAGTCGTGGTCGAAGGTGATGCTGGCCGGAAGGTTGACGACCAGCTGGTCGCCCTGGCGAACCACCTGTGCGCCGCTGCCGGCGAGGCTGGCCTCGAGCTCGCGCTGCTGCTGGTCGAGGTACTGGCCGACGGCCGCCCCCGCGAGCAGGCCGATGCCCGCGCCGATCAGCGCGTTGCGCCGGTCGTCACCCTTGAACAGCGTACCGGCAACCGCGCCGCCGAGCGCGCCGATGCCGGCGCCCGCTGCGGTGCGCGGGTTGTCCTGCACCGTCTCGCATCCCGCGAGCACCATGCTGGCGCATATCGCGGCAAAGACTGGTTTCTTCCACATGATCTCACTCCCTTGGGTCGAAAAAAAGTTCACAGTCAGCCTATTAACGCGTGAACTCCTGGTAGGTTCCAACTCCTGGAAGGTTCCAACTCCTGGAAGGTTCCATACCGCACACAACGCGCGGAGGCGCACTCTCCGTCACAACAAATATCACGTTCCGTAGGCTGGAATTCAAGCCGTGGCGCTGCTCGTGCAACGCCGAATGTCCGGCAATGGCCTGGGCCGGGAAACCTACCCGGGGAACATGACACGGGAACATGACACGGGAACATGACCCGGGAACATGACCCGGGGACATGACACGGGGCTGACCGGAACGGACACCGGTGGCAGGGCGCCGGCGGCAGCGGCGCGCCGGCACGAATCGGCGGCGACGGGACCGGGCGCGGCCGGGACCTTCGCCAACCAGATCGCGATGTGCGTGGATTTGTCCGCGGTCGCGGCGCGATTTGCGATTGAATCCCGCGCGAATCCGTAACAAATCCGCGACACCGCTCAGCCGAGCCATTAAACACACGTGCCATGCAAGTGATCACCAGCACCGACGACCTCGCCCGCGTGGCGCAGGAATACGCGAAGTTCCCCTTCGTTACCCTGGACACCGAGTTCATGCGCGAGCGCACCTACTGGTCGCAGCTCTGCCTCGTGCAGATGGCGCGGCCCGAGAGCGCCGGAGACGGTGGCGCAAACGGCGCGGCGAGCGAGGTCGAGGAGGCGGTGATAATCGACCCGATGGCGACGGGCATCGACCTCGCGCCGCTGTTCGATCTGATGGCGAACCCCGAGGTGGTCAAGGTGTTCCACGCCGCGCGGCAGGACGTGGAGATCTTCCACAACCTCGCCGGGCTGATCCCGGCGCCGCTGTTCGACACGCAGGTCGCGGCGATGGTCTGCGGCTTCGGCGAGCAGGTGGCCTACGAGACCCTGGTCAAGCGCATCGCCAGGGCGGACCTGGACAAGAGCTCGCGTTTCACCGACTGGTCGCGCCGGCCGCTGAGCCGCAAGCAGCTCGACTACGCGCTGGCCGACGTCACGCACCTGCGCGCGATCTACCTGGCGCTCGAGGAGCGGTTGCACCAGACCGGACGCGGCCACTGGGTCGCCGAGGAGATGGCGATCCTGACCGATCCGGCCACCTACACCAACGATCCCGACGAGGCCTGGCGGCGCATCAAGGCGCGCAGCCTCAGCCCGAAGTTCCTCGCCGTGGTGCGCGCGCTGGCGCGCTGGCGCGAGCACGAGGCGCAGCGGCGCGATGTGCCGCGCTCGCGGGTGATCAAGGACGACGCGCTGCTCGAGGTCGCCACGGCGCGGCCGAAATCGGCCGAGGAGCTCGCGAAGCTGCGCCTGCTGCCGCGCGACGCGCGCAAGGGCGACGCGGCGGAGGGGATTCTCGCCGCGGTGGCCGAGGGCGAGGCCTGCCCGCCCGAGCGGCGCCCCGAGCTGCCCGCGCCGCCGCAGCGCCGGCACGGCTCGGCGGCGGTCGCCGACATGCTCAAGGTGTTCCTCAAGGCACGCGCCGAGGAGCTCGGCGTCGCCTCGAAGCTGATCGCCTCGAGCGCCGACCTCGAGGCGCTGGCCGGCGAGGAGGCACCGGACCTGCCGCTGCTCAGGGGCTGGCGGCGCGAGGTGTTCGGCGCCGACGCGCTGCGGATCGCGGCGGGCGAGCTGGCGCTGGTGGCCCGGCCCGGCGGCGTCGAGCTGATCGAGGTGGCCTGAGCGCCTCAGAAGTTCAGCAGCATCCCGCCCTCGGCGGCATGCACGCGGATGCCGCGCACGCCCCGGAGGTTTCGCAGACTGACGTGGTGGTCGGCCCGGACCCGGTGCCCCGCCTCCGCGCCCTGGGCGGGGTTGGCGGCCGGGGCGAGCGCCGGGTCGGGCGCGCGGGCGACGAAATCGAAGTCGAGATAGCCCTCGGGCCCCGGCTGCCCGTCGCGGCGCGGGCGCAGCTCGGGCACCGCGTAGCCGGGCGCCGGCGCGAGGCCGATGGCGGTGATCACGATGCCGTTGCGAGTGCGGCCGATCTCGATGCTGCGCACCGCGACCACCGGCTCGTAGGCGGCCTCCGCCCGCTCGACCGCCGCGGCCCGCTCGTCTTCGTCGTCGCCCGAGCCGAATAGTGAGCAACCGCCGAGAACCAGCAGGGCGGCGATGGCGGCGAGCGCGGCGTTCCTGCGCATGGGACGGATCCTCCGGTTGAGTTTTCCGCGGGAAATGGCCATATCCAGAGCGGAAATAAAAGTGCAAAATGCAGTTCGCGCCGCCGGCCGGGGCCGGAGCGGGCGCGGACGGGAGACCCGCATGGCCGTCGCTGCCGAGTTCGAGGAGATCGTCGACAACTTCGAGCTGTTCGACGACTGGGAGGACCGCTACCGCTACGTCATCGAGCTGGGCCGCGCGATGCCGCCGCTGCCCGATGCCCTGAAGACCCCGGAGACCAAGGTCGAGGGCTGCGCCAGCCAGGTTTGGCTGGTGCCCGAGATCAGGCCCGACGGCGACGGCGAGGACTGCCTGCATTTCCGCGGCGACTCGGACGCGATGATCGTGCGCGGGCTGATCGCCATGCTGCGCGCGCTCTACTGCGGCCAGCCGCTCAGCGACGTGCCCGGGATCGACGCCCAGCGCGAGCTGGCCCGGCTCGACCTCGAGGCGCACCTGTCGTCGCAGCGCTCGAACGGGCTGAAGGCGATGGTGCGCCGCATCAACGACCTCGCCCGGGCGGCGGCGCCCGCCTGATGCACGCGGCGGCCGTGATCGCCGTCGATCTCGCCGTCGATCTCCGCGCATAAATCTTGTAAGGCTCCGCGACCTCGCGAATCGCGGGATACCTCGCAGGGACCCTGGCTGAGATGTCCGATCCGCTTTCCCGGCTTCTGGCCGAGCGCGAATGGCTGCTGCTCGACGGCGCCACCGGCACCAACCTGTTCGCCGCCGGGCTGATGTCGGGCGAGGCGCCGGAGTTCTGGAACATTGAGGAGCCGGACCGGATCCGCGCGCTGCACACGGGGTTCATCGAGGCCGGCGCCGACCTGATCCTGACCAACTCGTTCGGCGGCTCGCGCTACCGGCTGAAGCTGCACCAGGCCGAGGCGCGCGTGCGCGAGCTGGCCGCCGCCGCGGCGCGGCTCGCCCGCGAATGCGCCGACGCCTCGGGACGCCCGGTGGTGGTGGCCGGCTCGGTCGGGCCGACGGGCGAGATCTTCGAGCCGGTCGGCCCGCTCGCGCACGCGGACGCGGTGGCCGCCTTCGAGGAGCAGATCGCCGGGCTGATGGAGGGCGGCGCCGACGCGATCTGGGCCGAGACCATCTCCTCGGCCGAGGAGGTGCGCGCCGTCGCCGAGGCTGCCCGCAACCTGGGCGCGCCCTGTTGCGTGACGCTGAGCTTCGACACCGCGGGGCGCACCATGATGGGCGTGACCAGCGCGGACTTCGCCGCGCTCGCCCGGTCGCTGCCCGTGCCGCCCGTTGCCTTCGGCGCCAACTGCGGCACCGGGGCGCCGGATCTGCTGCGCACGGTGCTGGGCATCACCGAGGCGGCGCCCGGGGCCGCGGTGATCGCCAAGGCGAACGCCGGGATTCCCAAATATGCCGACGGCCACATCCACTACGACGGCACGCCCGAGCTGATGGCCGAGTACGCCTGCCTGGCGCGCGACGCCGGGGCGCGGCTGATCGGCGGCTGCTGCGGCACAACCGGCGCGCATCTTGTGGCCATGCGCGCGGCGCTGGAGACCCGGCCGCGCGGCCCGCGCCCGGGGCTCGACGACATCCGCGCGCGGATCGGCCCGTTCACCTCCGCGCATGACGGCACCGGCGAGGGCGCCGAGCGGCGGCCGCGGCGCACGCGCCGGAGGGCCTGAGACCCGCTCCGCCGTCGGTTTATGGCTGGCGGGTGACGATTTTATTTGATCGAAGCGCCTGAAACTCCAGTATGCCCCGAGGCGGAGCGCCGGAAATCCAGCACGACCGGCAACAGGGGAATGCGCCATGTCCGACGACGCCGACGAAATCGTCCTCAGCGAACTCGACGACGACGAACTGGTGCAGCAGATGCACGACGACCTGTATGACGGTCTCAAGGACGAGATTGCCGAGGCCGTGCGCATCCTGCTCGAGCGCGGCTGGACACCCTACGAGATCCTGACCAAGGCGCTGGTCGAGGGCATGCGCATCGTCGGCATCGACTTCCGCGACGGCATCCTGTTCGTGCCCGAGGTGCTGCTCGCCGCCAACGCCATGAAGACCGGCATGTACATCCTGCGCCCGCTGCTGGTCGAGACCGGGGCGCCGCGCGTGGGCAAGATGGTGATCGGCACGGTGAAGGGCGACATCCACGACATCGGCAAGAACCTGGTGTCGATGATGATGGAGGGCGCCGGCTTCGAGGTGATCGACCTCGGCATCAACAACCCGGTCGAGAAGTATCTCGAGGCGCTGGAAACCGAGCAGCCCGACATCCTCGGCATGTCGGCGCTGCTGACCACCACCATGCCCTACATGAAGGTGGTGATCGACGCCATGAAGGAGAAGGGCATCCGCGACGACTACGTGGTGCTGGTCGGCGGCGCGCCGCTGAACGAGGAGTTCGGGCGTGCGATCGGCGCCGACGCCTACTGCCGCGACGCGGCGGTGGCGGTCGAGACCGCCAAGTCCTACATGCAAAAGAAGCACAAGCTCGCCGCCGGCGGCTGACCCCGCCCGGGGCCGGACCTCCCCCCGATGCCGGCTACCGGGGCGCCCCGCCTCGGCGCCTTCCCGGGTGTCCAAATTCGGACGCATAGCTAACATACTGAAATCATTGCATTCGCGCTTTGGACGCGTTTTATGGTTAACGAAGGCTCCGGGCGCGCCGGGATTGTCGCGCCACCGGCGCCGCTTATCTGCCGGCGGGAAAGGACCCATGGAGCGCCAGCGCCTCGACTATGACGGGCTGACCGAGACCGGCCTCGCCCCGCCGAGCGAGGGGGGCGAGGGGCGCGTGCTGGTCATCGCCTGCGGCGCGCTGGCGCGCGAGATCCTGGCGCTG
>DATKCQ010000116.1:0-19605 GCA_035513135.1 Thermohalobaculum sp. | reverse complement strand
CCCGCGAGCTGGAGGACACGCCCTCGGTGCGCGGCATGGTCAGGAAGATCTCGCATCTGGTGAAGATCATCGAGGAGCGCGGCTAGGCGGCGCTTCGCGACTCCGCTCGCCGTCGTCCCCGCGCAGGCGGGGACCTCGCGGCGGGAGATCCCCCGGTCGAGCCGGGGGATGACAGGCAAATGGTCCCGCAGCCTTCACGCGGGGCACAGGCAACAGGCCGTGGCGGCGGGCGGGGACGCATTGGCCCGCCGGTCCGGCGAGAGGAGAATGCGTCATGCGGATTCACGAGCTGAGCGACAATCCCGGCGCCAGCCGCAAGCCCAAGCGGATCGGCCGCGGGCCGGGCTCGGGCACCGGCAAGACCGGCGGCCGCGGCATCAAGGGCCAGAAAGCGCGCTCGGGCGTGGCCATCAAGGGCTTCGAGGGCGGCCAGATGCCGATCCACCGCCGCTTGCCCAAGCGCGGCTTCGTCAATACGTTCGCCAAGGCCTACGCGGTGGTGAACCTCGGCAGCATCCAGAAGTTCGTCGACGCCGGCAAGCTCGACGCCAAGGCGCCGATCGACGAGGCGGCTCTGACTGCCTGCGGCCTGGTGCGGCGCAAGCTCGACGGCGTGCGCGTGCTGGCCAAGGGCGCGCTGACCACCAAGGGCCTGGCGATCGAGGCCACCGGCGCCAGCAAGTCGGCCGTTGCCGCGGTCGAGGCCGCCGGCGGCACGCTGACGCTCAAGGCGCCGGAGGAACCCGCGAAGAAGTCCGGCAAGAAGGCCGAGCGCAAGGCGAAGGCCCAAAGCAAGGCCCAGTCCAGGACCCAGGGCAAGGCCGAGGACTGAGGCACGACCGCCGCGGCGTCGACCGCGGCGACCTGACCGGGGCAGGAGAGAGCAAACGTCATGGCATCAGCCGCCGAACAGATGGCCGCCAACCTGAGCTGGAGCGCGCTCGGCCAGGCCAAGGACCTGCAGCGGCGCATCTTCTTCACGCTGGGGCTGCTCGTCGTCTACCGGCTCGGCACCTTCATCCCGATGCCGGGCATCGACCCCGACCAGCTCGCCCGCTTCATCGAGCAGACCCAGGGCGGAATCCTCGGGGTCTTCAACATGTTCGCGGGCGGCGCGGTCGGCCGGATGGCGATCTTCGCGCTGGGCATCATGCCCTACATCTCGGCCTCGATCATCATGCAGCTCGCCACCTCGATGGTGCCCTCGCTCGAGCAGCTCAAGAAGGAGGGCGAGCAGGGGCGCCGCAAGATCAACCAGTACACGCGCTACGGCACGGTGCTGCTGTCGATGGTGCAGGCCTACGGCATCGCGGTGGGGCTCGAGGGCCAGGGGCTGGCGATCGAGCCGGGCGCCTTCTTCCGCGCCTCGGCGGTGATCACGCTGGTCGGCGGCACCATGTTCCTGATGTGGCTGGGCGAGCAGATCACCGCGCGCGGCATCGGCAACGGCATCTCGCTGATCATCTTCTCGGGCATCATCGCCGAGCTGCCCGGCGCGCTGGCGCAGTTCTTCGAGCTGGGCCGCACCGGCCAGCTCAACACCCTGATCATCATCGGCGTGCTGCTGCTGGCCGGCTCGGTGATCTACGCGGTGGTGTTCGTCGAGCGGGCGCAGCGGCGCATCCTGATCCAGTACCCCAAGCGCCAGGTCGGCCAGAAGATGTATGGCGGCGAGAGCTCGCACCTGCCGCTCAAGCTCAACACCGCGGGCGTCATCCCGCCGATCTTCGCCTCGTCGCTGCTGCTGCTGCCGACCACGGTGGCGAGCTTCTCGGCCGGCGGCGGCGATCCGGGCATCATGGGCATGGTGGCGGCGTTCCTCGGCCGCGGGCAGCCGCTGTTCCTGCTGGTCTACGCGGGGCTGATCGTGTTCTTCGTGTTCTTCTACACGGCGGTGGTGTTCAACCCGTCCGACGTCGCCGACAACCTGAAGAAGCATGGCGGCTTCGTGCCGGGCATCCGCCCGGGCGCGCGCACGGCGGAGTATCTCGATTACGTGCTGACCCGGCTCTCGGTGGTGGGCGCGAGCTACCTGGTGCTGGTCTGCCTCCTGCCCGAGCTGCTGATCGCCGAGGTGGGGGTGCCGTTCTACTTCGGCGGCACGTCGCTGCTGATCGTCGTCTCGGTGACCATGGACACGATCACCCAGGTGCAGAGCCACCTGCTGGCGCACCAGTACCAGGGCCTGATCAAGAAGGCCAAGATCCGGGGTCGCTAGGGCCGTTTCGGTGATCCCTGAATCACCGAAACGGCCCCTAGCACGTTGAGCCACCGCGATTTCCGAGTCGCAAAGTGTCTCCACTTTGCTCGAAATCGCTCTAGCGGGGGAGAGCGCCGATGAACATCATCCTGCTCGGTCCGCCGGGCGCCGGCAAGGGCACCCAGGCGCGCATCCTGATGGACGAGCGCGGGCTGATCCAGCTCTCGACCGGCGACATGCTGCGCGCCGCGGTCGAGGCGGGCACCGGGGTCGGCAAGAAGGCCGGGGCGATCATGGAGGCGGGCCAGCTGGTGCCCGACGACGTGGTGATCGGCGTGGTGTCGGAGCGGCTCGACCAGCCGGACGTGGCGCGCGGCGTGATCTTCGACGGCTTCCCGCGCACCGAGGCGCAGGCCGAGGCGCTCGACCGGCTGCTCGCCGAGAAGGCAATGACCCTCGAAGCCGTGGTGCTGATGGAGGTGGACGACGACGAGCTGGTGCACCGCATCTCGGGCCGCTTCACCTGCGCCAGATGCGGCGAGGGCTATCACGACGACTTCAAGCGCCCGGCCACCAAGGGCGTGTGCGACAAGTGCGGCGCGAGCGAGTTCAACCGGCGCGCCGACGACAACGCCGAGACGGTGCGCGCGCGGCTCGACGCCTACCGCGCCGAGACGCAGCCGCTGGTCGATTACTACCGGCGCCAGGGCAAGCTGCGCACGGTCGACGGCATGGCCGGGATCGACGCGGTGGCACAGGCCATCGGCGAGGCGCTGTGACGGCGCGGCGGCGGGAAGGCCCGGTGCCTGCGGGGGTGCCTGCGGGGCTTGACGCCGGGGTGCGCACCACTATAGTGCGCGCTTCCCGGCGATTGAGAGTCGCCTCCGCCAGGAAGGTCGCTGCGAGCGTGGTCTTCCTGCGGGGGCGGCGTTCGTGTCTGGACGCGTTCGTGTCTTGACTCGTTTGTGTCTGGACGCGTTCGTGTCTGGACTCTCGAGAGGGCGAGCATGGCCGGCGCGGGCGCCGGTCGCCTTGGATTTCGGCCTGCCCCGGCGGGCGTGACAGGATGGAGCTGGAGAATTGGCGCGCATAGCTGGCGTTAACATTCCGACCAACAAGCGGGTGCCGATCGCGCTGACCTATATCTACGGCATCGGCCCCTCGGTCGCCAAGCGGATCTGCGAGGCCGCCGGCGTCGCCGAGAGCCGCCGGGTCAACGAGCTGTCGGACGCCGAACTGGTGGCGATCCGCGAGCACATCGACCAGAACTGCCAGGTCGAGGGCGACCTGCGGCGCGAGGTCGCGGTCAACATCAAGCGGCTGATGGACCTCGGCTGCTATCGCGGCCTGCGCCACCGGCGCGGCCTGCCGGTGCGCGGCCAGCGCACCCACACCAACGCCAGGACGCGCAAGGGCAGGGCCCGCCCGATCGCCGGCCGGAAGAAATAGGGAGACGCTCACATGGCTCGCGAGAAACGTGTCGCGGTCAAGCGCAAGGAGCGCAAGAACATCACGGCGGGCGTGGCCCACGTGAACGCGTCGTTCAACAACACGATCATCAACATCACCGACGCGCAGGGCAACACGATCGCCTGGTCGTCGGCCGGCCACATGGGCTTCAAGGGCTCGCGCAAGTCGACGCCCTATGCCGCGCAGATGGCCGCCGAGGACGCCGGCCGCAAGGCGCAGGACCACGGCGTGCGCACGCTCGAGGTGCTCGTGCAGGGGCCGGGCAGCGGCCGCGAATCGGCGCTCAGGGCGTTGCAGGCGGTGGGCTTCTCGATCAGCGCCATCAAGGACGTGACGCCGATCCCGCACAACGGCTGCCGGCCGCCCAAGCGCCGGCGCGTCTGAGGCGAGAATTTCCGCGGCTCGCGGCCCGGCGCCGGACGCACCGGCGGGCGGGCCCTTGCCGCATCCTCGGGGTGCGCCCGGCCGGCGGATCGGGCCGGGCGCTGGCATGGAGGACCAAAGAGTGATCCACAAGAACTGGCTGGAACTGATCAAGCCGCAGGGGCTCGTCACCGAGCCCGGGCCCGACCCGGCACGGGTGGGCACGGCGGTCGCCGAGCCGCTCGAGCGCGGCTTCGGGCTCACCATGGGCAACGCGCTCAGGCGCGTGCTGCTGTCGTCGCTGCAGGGCGCGGCGGTGACGGCGGTGCAGATCGACGGGGTGCTGCACGAGTTCTCCTCGATCCCCGGCGTGCGCGAGGACGTGACCGACATCGTGCTGAACCTCAAGGGCCTGGCGGTCCGGATGGACGGCGAGGGGTCGAAGCGCCTGCAGCTCAGCGCCAACGGCCCCGGCGTGGTGACCGGCGCCGACATCACCGAGGTGATGGGCGTCGAGGTCGTCAACAAGGACCACGTGATCTGCCACCTGGACTCGGGTGCGCGGCTGCACATGGAGCTCACCGTCAGCACCGGCAAGGGCTACGTCCCGGCCGACAAGAACCGGCCCGAGGACGCGCCGATCGGGTTCATCCCCGTCGATGCGCTCTATTCGCCGGTCAAGCGCGTCTCCTACAAGGTCACGCCGACCCGCGAGGGCCAGGTGCTCGACTACGACAGGCTGGCGATCACGGTGGAGACCGACGGCACGCTCAGCCCCGACGATGCGCTGGCCTATGCGGCGCGCATCCTGCAGGACCAGCTGCAGATCTTCATCAACTTCGAGGAGCCGCGCGAGGCCGCCGGCGCCGGCGAGGAGCAGGAGCTCGAGTTCAACCCGCTCCTGCTCAAGAAGGTCGACGAGCTCGAGCTCTCGGTGCGCTCGGCCAACTGCCTGAAGAACGACAACATCGTCTATATCGGCGACCTGATCCAGAAGACCGAGTCCGAGATGCTGCGCACGCCGAACTTCGGCCGCAAGTCGCTCAACGAGATCAAGGAGGTGCTTGCCGGCATGGGCCTGCACCTCGGCATGGAGGTGTCGAACTGGCCGCCGGACAACATCGAGGAACTGGCGAAGAAGTTCGAGGACCAGTTTTAACGGCCGGTCGTTGACCCGCCGATCGCCCGGGCAACTGCCCCAAGGAGGCCGCCGGGCGAGGCGGCCGGACAAAGCATAAGACGAAGGAGACATCCACATGCGCCACGGACATGGCCACCGCAAGCTCAACCGCACGGCCGAGCACCGCCAGGCGATGCTGGCCAACATGGCCTGCTCGCTGATCGAGCACGAGCAGATCAAGACCACCCTGCCGAAGGCGAAGGAGCTCAGGCCCTACGTCGAGAAGCTGATCACGCTGGCCAAGCGCGGCGACCTGCACGCGCGGCGCCTGGTGGCCTCGCGGATCCAGCAGGACGGGGCGGTGAAGAAGCTCTTCGAGACGCTCGGCGCCCGCTACAAGGAGCGCCAGGGCGGCTATGCCCGCGTGCTCCGCGCCGGGTTCCGCTATGGCGACATGGCGCCGATGGCGATCGTCGAGCTGGTCGACCGCGACCCCGAGGCCAGGGGCGCCGCCGACCGCGCCCGCGTCGCCGCGGAAGAGGCCGCCGCGGACGAATAGGCGTCCCGGCATAGCGCGCGCGGCTCCCGGCGATGCTGCTCGAGCTTCTCGCCGCGAACCTCGTCATCTGCCTCGCCGCGCTGCTGCAGGCCGCCACCGGGGCGGGCTACGCCATGGTGGCCGTGCCGGTGCTGGCGCTGATCGATCTCGCCTGGGTGCCGGCGCCCATGCTGATCTCCAACCTCGCGCTGTCGGCGGTGATGATGCGCCGCGGGCGCGCGGCACTGGAGCGCGCCGAGCTGCCTCCGCTCGCGCTCGGGCTGGTGCTGGGGACCGCGGTCGGGGCGGGGCTTCTCGCGGCGATCGCGGGACGCGGGCTCGGCGGCCTGATCGGGGGCATCATCGTCGCGGCGGTGCTGGCGAGCCTGGTCACGCCGGCGCTGCGCATCACCCGGGCGCGGGTGTTTTGCGGCGCGGTCGTGGGCGGGGCGACGGGGGTGATCGCCGCCATGCACGGGCCGCCGCTGATCCTGCTCTACCAGCGCGAGCACCCGGAGAAGGTGCGCGCCACGCTGGCCGGCGTGTTCCTGTTCGGCAGTGTGCTGGCGCTCGGCGCGCTGTGGGCGGCGGGGCTGCTCGGGGCCGGGGATCTGTGGCGCGGCGCGGCGCTTCTGCCCGGCGTCGGGCTCGGCTTCGTCGCCGGCCGGGCGCTCGCCGGGCGGCTCTCGCGCCGGGTGGTGCGCGGCGCCATGCTGAGCGTCGCGGGCGTGGCGGGCATGACCCTGCTGATCCGCGCGCTGTGAACCGCCGGGCGGGCGTGCTTGGCGGCACCGGCCCGATCGCCTAACTAATATCTGACGTTGCCTCGAGACGCGGCCAGCGAGCGGGAGACGCGGATGATCTTTGCCAGGACCGTCGGGGCGCTGATGCTGGCGCTGGGGGCGGCGCTCGCCGCGGTGGGCGCGGCGCCGGCGCAGCGGGTGCCCGAGAGCCCGTCCGAGATCCAGCTCAGCTACGTGCCGGTGGTGAAGAAGGCCGCCCCGGCGGTCGTCAACATCTACACGCGCAAGGTGGTCGAGCGCAGCTTCAGCCCGTTCGCCGGCGACCCGTTCTTCGAGCGGATGTTCGGCGACCTGTTCCCCGAGATGACCCGGCGGCGCATCGAGAACTCGCTCGGCTCGGGCGTGATCGTCGACCCGTCGGGCATCGTCGTCTCGAACCACCACGTGGTCGGCGGGGCTGACGAGATCACCGTGGTGCTGCACGACCGGCGCGAGTTCCAGGGCCGGGTGATCCTCGCCGACGAGCAGACCGACCTCGCGGTGGTGGCGCTCGAGGGCGCGCGCGACTTGCCCAGCCTCGAGCTGCGCGACTCCGACACGCTCGAGGTGGGCGAGCTGGTGCTCGCCATCGGCAACCCGTTCGGCGTCGGCCAGACCGTGACCAGCGGCATCATCTCGGCCCTCGCCCGCTCGGCCGGGGCGGACCGGGGCCGCAGCGGCAGGGTGGCGCCCGGCTACTTCATCCAGACCGACGCGGCGATCAACCCGGGCAACTCGGGCGGCGCGCTGGTCGACATGGCCGGCCGCCTGGTCGGCGTCAACACGGCGATCCTCAGCCGCACGGGCGGCTCGATCGGCATCGGCTTCGCGGTGCCCGCCAACCTGGTCGAGCGCGTGGTCGCCGCGGCGCGGCGCGGGGCGAAGGCGCTCGACCGGCCGTGGCTCGGCATCGCCGGCCAGCCGGTCACCGGCGAGATCGCCGAGGCGCTGGGGATCGCGCGACCGGCGGGCGTGCTGGTCAGCCAGATTCACCCCGAGAGCCCGCTCGCCCGCGCCGGCATGCGCGCCGGCGACATCCTGCTGGCGGTGGAGGGCGAGGAGATCAACGGCCCCTCCGAGCTTTCCTTCCGCGCCGCGACGCTCGGCACCGGGCGCAGTGCGACGGTGCGGTATCTGCGCGATGGCCGGGTGCGCGAGGCCAATGTGGCGCTGGGCCCCGCGCCCGAGCGGCCGCCGCGCGAGCGAACGGCGCTGCGCGAGCCGGCCCCGTTGCGCGGCCTGACCGTCGTGAACGTCAACCCTGCTGTGATCGCGGAGCTGGACCTGCCGCTCTCGGCGGGGGGCGTGCTGGTGGCCGGGGCGGACGGGGCGGCGCGCGGCTCCGGGCTGCGTCCCGGCGACCTGATTCGCGGTGTCGACGGCCGGCCGGTGGCGAGCGTGGACGAGCTGCGGCGCGCCCTGCGCCGGGCCGGGCGGCCGGTGCTCGAGGTCGAACGCGGCGGCCGGCGCGGCCAGATCCGGCTCGGGGGCTGAGATGCCCGACCTGTTCGACCGCGCCGGCGGCCCGCGCGATGCGGGCACGGACGCGGGCACGGACGCGGGCAGGGGGCGGGCGCCGCACCCGCTGGCCGACCGGCTGCGGCCGCAGCGTCTGGCGGACGTGGTGGGACAGGACCACATCCTCGGCGCCGGCGCGCCGCTCGGCGACATGCTGGCGGGCGGCCAGCTTTCCTCGCTGATCCTGTGGGGGCCGCCGGGCTCGGGCAAGACCACCATCGCCCGGCTGCTGGCCGCCGAGACCGCGCTGCACTTCGAGCAGATCAGCGCCATCTTCACCGGCGTCGCCGATCTGAAGCGCGTGTTCGAGGCGGCGAAGCTGCGCCACGCCCAGGGCCGCGGCACGCTGCTTTTCGTCGACGAGATCCACCGCTTCAACAAGGCGCAGCAGGACGGATTCCTGCCGCACGTGGAGTCGGGCGTGATCGTGCTGGTCGGCGCGACCACCGAGAACCCGTCCTTCGAGCTCAACGCGGCGCTGCTGTCGCGCGCCCAGGTGCTGCGGCTGAAGCGGCTCGAGGCCGAGGACCTCGGGCGCATCCTGGCCCGCGCCGAGGCCGCCGAGGGCGCGCTGCCGCTGACGCCTCAGGGCCGCCGGGCGCTGATCGAGATGGCCGACGGCGACGGCCGCGTGCTGCTCAACCTGTTCGAGCAGGTGGAGGCGGTCGTGGCCAGCGGCAAGGAGGCGGGCCCGCTGGGGCCGGCCGAGCTGGCGCGGCGCCTGACGCGTCGCGCGCCGGTCTACGACAAGGCGGGCGAGGGGCACTACAACCTGATCTCGGCACTGCACAAGTCGGTGCGCGGCTCGGACCCGGACGCGGCGCTCTACTGGCTGGCGCGCATGCTCGAGGGCGGCGAGGACCCGCGCTACATCGCGCGCCGCGTCACCCGCATGGCGATCGAGGACATCGGGCTGGCCGAGCCCGGGGCGCTGCGCCTGTGCCTCGCCGCATGGGAGACCTACGAGCGGCTCGGCTCGCCCGAGGGCGAGCTCGCCATCGCCGAGGCGGTGATCCACCTGGCACTGGCGCCCAAGTCGAACGCCGCCTACACCGCCTACCAGGCGGCGCTGAAGGTGGCCCGCAAGACCGGCTCGCTCGACCCGCCGGCGCATATCCTGAACGCGCCGACCCGGATGATGAAGGAGATGGGCTACGGCGCAGGCTACGTCTACGACCACGACGCCGAGGGCGCCTTCTCCGGCCAGGACTATTTCCCCGAGGGCATGGCGCGGCCGGAGCTCTACCGCCCGGTCGAGCGCGGCTTCGAGCGCGAGCTGAAAAAGCGCCTCGACTGGTTCGCCGGGCGCCGGACCCGGCAGGAGGATTAGAGCGACTGCGAGCAAAGTAGAAAATCGCGGTAATTCAATATACTATATCCGTTTCTGTGAGTTGGAATTCACCGAAACGTCATAGGCGCCTATTTGGGACTGAGAGTCAGGGGTGGCGTCCAGTCGCGCTTGTCGATGCCGGGCGGGGGACGGCCCCAGGTGTTCCTCTTCGGGTCGCCGCGGCCGGTGAAGTGGCGCACCACCAGGCGGTGCAGCATGTCCATGTTCGGCAGGATCCCGTGGAAGCCGCCGATGCGGGTGGTGACCCTGTCGCCGATCTCCCAGTAGCCGTAGTCGTCCGGGGTCACGCAGACCAGGCTCTCATAGGGCAGGAAGGTGGGCACGGCGCCCCTGAAATGCACGGTGCCGTCGCCGGTCAGGCGCTGGTCCGCGTCGGCCTTGCCCCAGTGGTCCATGCGGTCGTCCGAGCTCAGCCGGAAATACGGCTTGCCGTAGCGTTTCTCGACCCGCATCCGCACCCGCGTCTGCGCGCCGACCCCGACGACGCAAAGCCAGTCCTCGGGGGCCAGCCCCTTCTCGGCGAGCTCCAGCCCGGCGAGGCGCGCGCGGTGGTTGGCGGCGGCCCTGAGCATGGCGCCGAAGAGCTGCTCGGCGCGCTGGCGCTGCTGGGTCTTGTTGCCGGGCTCGACGGCGTGCTGGGCGACATAGCTCGCCACCGTGTCGATGATCGAGGGCTGCCACAGATCCGCATCGAAGGTCGATTCGGGCAGTCCCGCCTCGGCGGTCATGCCGGTATCGAAGTCCGGCAGCAGGTGGTAGAGCGCAGGCGTCACGCGCGCCGCCTCGCGCTCGCGCGAGCTGGGCACCGAGCCGCCGAGATCGGCGGTACCGGTGGTGATCTTGACCATCGCCTCGAACGAGCCCTGGAAGGGGCTGGCCAGCGTCGCCACCTTGCCGATCCCGGCGGCGCCGAAGCGCTCGACATAGCCGGCGATCAGCAGCCCGCCCATGGAGTGGCCGAGCAGGTTGACGCGCGCGTCCTCGCCGTAGCCGGCCCTGGCGTAGTGGCGCAGCAGCCTGGTGCGTGCGATCACCTCGTCGATGAAGGCGGCGAGCTGGTGCTCGACCACCGACAGCGGCTGGCGCCAGTCATAGCCGAAGGAAAAGACCGGCACCGGCTCGTCGGGGGTCGGGGTCAGGTTGAAGCGCAGCTCCTCGATCAGCTCCCCGTAGGCGATCTGGTAGAGCTGGCCGTGCCGCATCAGCGCCGGCTCGCGCGACTCGAAGCGCAGGTCGTCCGGATGCAGCTTGGCGCGCTCGAAGTCCCTGGTGAGCACCGACCAGACCGTCTCGGGCGAGAGCGGATAGTAGTCGTGCAGATAGGTGGCGGTCACGCCGGGGATGACGATGACGGGATTGGCGAGTGCGGGCATGCCGGCAGGCTCCTTGCATGGGCGCTGCGGTCGGGCGCCTGGTTTAGCACGGCGCAGGTTGCCAACCCCTTGACGGGTCCCCCGGCGGCCGTCACCTAGGCTGCGCCGGCGCGACCACGGGAGGGCGGCATGGCGAGGCGGACCGGAGGCGCGGCGTGAGCGGCGTGCAGCACCTGACGATCGGACCGGACGAGGCCGAGCAGCGGCTCGACCGCTTCCTGCGCCGGCATTTCCCGCAGCTCACCCAGGGCTGGATCGCCCGGGTCTGCCGGCGCGGCGAGGTGCGGGTGGATGGTGGCCGGGTGAAGCCGGCCTCGCGCGTCGTGCCGGGCCAGACGGTGCGTCTGCCGCCGCTGCCCGAGACACGCGCGGCGCCCCCGGCGCCGGAGCCCGCCGCGCCGAGCGTCGCCGAGGCCGAGGCGCTGGCCGGCGCCGTGCTCTGGCACGACGACCAGCTGATCGTGCTCAACAAGCCCCCGGGCCTCGCCGTGCAGGGCGGCACCGGGCAGCAGCGCCACCTGGGCACGCTGCTGGCCGTGCTGCGGCTGGGGCGCGACGAGGATCCGCGCCTGGTGCACCGGCTCGACCGGGACACCTCGGGGCTCTTGGTGCTGGCGCGGACCGGGCGGGCGGCGACGGCGCTGGGGCGGCTGTTCCGCACGCGCGCGGTCGGGAAAACCTACGTCGCCGTGGTCGCCGGGCGGCCCGAGCCGCTGGCCGGCACCATCCGCTACGGGCTGGTCAAGGCGGGCGGCAAGGGCGAGGAGCGCATGCAGGTCGTGCACCCCGACGAGGTGAAGGCAACCGAAGGCGCGCGCCTCGCGGTCACCGAGTACCGGGTGATCGAGCACGCCGCCAAGCGGGCCGCCTGGGTGGCGCTGAGGCCGGTGACCGGGCGCACGCACCAGCTGCGCGCCCACATGGCGGCGCTCGGCTGCCCGGTCGTCGGCGACGGCAAGTATGGCGGGCGCGGGCAGGAGAACCTCGGCTCGGGCTGGGGGGCGAGCCTTGGCGGCGCGCTCAGCCGCAAGCTGCACCTGCACGCGGCGCGGCTGAGCTTTCCCCACCCGGTGAGCGGCGCGCGGCTGAGCTTCACCGCGCCGCTGCCCGAGCACATGGCGCGCAGCTTCGCCTTCTTCGGCTGGGACCTCGCGGACCTGCCCGAGCCGCTGTTCGAGGAGGCTTGAGGGGCGCGCCCGCTGCCGTCCGCCACCGCGTCCAAATTTGGACGGCGAGCAATACGCTGAAAAGAAACGATTATTTGAATCACGCCGCGCGGGCCGATCACGTCGCCGCGTGGCGGGATTGGCCGCGGGCGGCGGGCCCGGCATAATGGGGCGCGAATCCGGGGCGGACGGGGCAGGGTGATGCGGCGGCTTCTTCTCGTGGCATGGCTGGCGGCGGCGCCGGGTCCGGCGCTGGCGGAGCCGGTGCCCGCCAGTGCCCGCTTCGCGGCCGAGGCAAGGCCGGCCGAGGGTCCCGCGGCGCCGCACGGCGGCCACGCCAGGGGCTGCATCGCCGGGGCCGTGGCGCTGCCCGAGACCGGGCCGCACTGGCAGGCGGTGCGGCTGGGGCGCAACCGCAACTGGGGGCATCCGGCCACCATCGCCTTCATCGAGCGGCTGGGCCGGCGCGCGGCCGGGGCGGGCTGGCCGCGCCTGCTGGTGGCCGACATCGGCCAGCCGCGCGGCGGGCCGATGCCGAGTGGCCACCGCTCGCACCAGACCGGGCTCGACGCCGACATCTGGCTGCGCATCCCCGGCGAGGCGGCGCTGAGCCGCGCGGCGCGCGAGGAGATCGGCAGCGTCTCGGTGGTGGACCGCGACCGCCGCAATGTGGGCCCGGCCTGGCGGCCGGCGCATGCGACGCTGATCCGGCTGGCGGCCGAGGACCCGGCGGTGGATCGCATCTTCGTCAATCCGGCGATCAAGCGGGCGCTGTGCGAGACGGCGCAGGAGCGCGCGTGGCTGCGCAAGGTGCGGCCCTGGTGGGGGCACGATTCGCACATGCATGTGCGCCTCGCCTGCCCCGAGGGCGCGACGGGCTGCGTGCCGCAGGACCCGCCGCCGCCCGGCGACGCTTGCGGCGCCGAGCTCGACTGGTGGTTCACCGAAGAGGCCATGAACCCCAAGCCGCCGGAGACCCCGCCCGCCGAGCTGACGCTTGCGGACCTGCCAGCCGCCTGCCGCGCGCTGGTGGGGCGGTGAGGGCCGGAAGGCTGGCGGCTGCGGCGCTGGCCGTGCTCGTCCTCGCCGCCGCCGGGCCGCCGGCCGGCTGGCAGCAGGCGCTGCCCGAGGGCGGGCGGCTCGGCGTGAGGGCCGAGCCCGTGGCGCTCGAGGGCAGGTTCGACGGGCTGGCGCCGGCGGGGGCGTGGGTGCTGCGCAGCAGCCATCCCGAGTTCGGCGGCCTGTCGGGGATTCTGGTCGAGGACGGCCGGCTTTACGCCGTCACCGACCGGGGCTGGTGGTTCGGCGCGGCGCTCGCGGGGGAGGGCGATGCGCTCCGCCTCGAGGACGCCCGGCTGGCGCCGATGCGCGACGCCGGCGGCGAGACCCATTCAAAGGCCGGTGGCGATGCCGAGGGGCTGACCCGGGTCGGCGGCCGGCTCGCGGTCTCCTTCGAGCGCGACCACCGGATCATGCTGCTGGGCGAGTCGGGGCGGCTCGGCGACACGATCCAGCCGCGCAGCTTCGAGCAGTTTCCGTCGAACAATGGCCTCGAGGCGCTCGCCACTCTGCCGGACGGGCGGCTGCTGGCGCTCGCCGAGACGCGGGACGGGCGGGGCGTGCCGGTCTTCGTCATCGATCCGGGGGGCGAGGTGCGCGAGGCGCGCCTGCCCGCCGTCGGTCGCCACGCGGTGACCGGCGGCGATGTCGGACCCGACGGGCGGCTCTATCTGGTGCTGCGCGACTACGCGCTGCTGCGGGGCGTGAGCATCCGGGTGATGCGCTACCGGCTCGGCGCGGACGGCCTGCCCGAGGCGGGCACGGCCGAGACCCTCGCGGGTTTCGAGCAGACCAGCGGCATCGACAACATGGAGGGGATCGCGGTCGAGCGCGCCGCCGACGGGCGGACCCGGCTGTGGCTGATCTCGGACGACAACTTCAACCCGCTGCAACGCACGCTGCTGCTGCGTTTCGAGGTGGTGGACTGAGGCACCGGTGTTTCGGGTGGCGCCTTGGGCGCCTCTCCCCCGGCCCCTCTCCCAGGGGGAGAGGGGGGCGCGCGGGCGGGCCGCCGCCCTGCGCCGCCGCCTTGCGCCCCCTGGCTCAGTCGATGCCAAGGGCCTGCTTGACGATGTCCCAGCCCTCGCTGGCGGTCTCGGCGAAGTGGAAGAGGTCGAGGTCCTCGGGCGCGATGGTACCCGACTCGGCCAGCGCCTGCCAGTTCACGATGCGCTCCCAGAAGGCGCGGCCGAACAGCAGCACCGGGACCGGCTTCATCCGCCGGGTCTGGATCAGGGTCAGCGTCTCGAACAGCTCGTCGAGCGTGCCGAAGCCGCCGGGGAACACCGCGACCGCGCGGGCCCGCATGAGAAAATGCATCTTGCGGATGGCGAAGTAGTGGAAGTTGAACGAGAGCTCCGGGGTGACGTATTCGTTCGGCGCCTCCTCGCGCGGCAGCACGATGCCCATGCCGATGGTCTGGGCGCCGGCCTCGTGGGCGCCGCGGCTGCCGGCCTCCATCACGCCCGGGCCGCCGCCGGTGCAGACCACGAACTCGCGGTGGTTGCGCCGCACCGACTCCTCGCCGACCAGGCGGGCGAAGGCCTGCGCCTCGTCGTAGAAGTGGCTGAGCTCGGCCAGCATCGGCGTCGCCGCCTGGTCCTTCATGTCGGGCCGCGGGATGCGGGCGCCGCCGAACATCACGATGGTCGAGTCGATATGGCGCTCCTGAAGGATCAGCTCGAACTTCAACATCTCGAGCTGAAGGCGCATGGGCCGGGTCGCGTCGCGCTTTAGGAAGTCCGGGTCGAGGAAGGCCAGACGGAACGAAGGCGAGAGCGTCTGCGGCGTCTGCGGCAGCTGCTTCGCCTTCCTGGCGTCCTCCTCCGCGGGGGGGAAGATCGACACGCGCTTGTCGTTCATGCCTGGCCCTTGCTGTGCGGGGTGCCGGCACAAGCCGGGCCCCCTGCCTAATGCCGCCGGGCCGCGCCTGCAATGCACAATTTCGCGCCTGTCGGGCTGCCTCGTGCATTGCACGAGGGGGCCATGGGCCCTATAGGCGGGGCGGGGGCGTGACGCCGCCCAAGCACCCGGGAGACGCGCCATGAGCCACGCCGATCTAGCCGCCGCCGTCGAGCGCGCCTGGGAGGGCCGCGACCGGGTGAGCCCCGAGTGCGGCGGCGAGGTGCGCGAGGCGGTGGAGCGCGCGCTCGATCTCATGGACCGCGGCGAGGTGCGGGTGGCCGAGCGCGGCGGGCGCGGCGACTGGACGGTGAACCAGTGGGCGAAGAAGGCGGTGCTGCTGTCGTTCCGGCTCAACGACATGACGCCGATCGCGGGCGGACCGGGCGGCGCGACCTGGTGGGACAAGGTGCCCTCGAAGTTCGCCGGCTGGGACGCGGGCGCGTGGCGCGCGGCCGGTTTCCGCGCGGTGCCGACCTGCGTCGTGCGCCGCTCGGCCTACATCGCGCCCGGCGTGGTGCTGATGCCGTGTTTCGTCAACCTCGGCGCCTATGTGGACTCGGGCACGATGATCGATACCTGGGCGACGGTGGGCTCCTGCGCGCAGATTGGCAGGAACTGCCATATCTCGGGCGGCGCCGGGATCGGCGGCGTGCTCGAGCCGATGCAGGCCGGCCCGGTGATCATCGAGGACGGCTGCTTCGTCGGCGCCCGCTCGGAGGTGGCCGAGGGGGTGATCGTGCGCGAGGGCTCGGTGCTCTCGATGGGCGTCTATCTCGGCGCCTCGACGCGCATCGTCGACCGCACCACGGGCGAGACCTTCATGGGCGAGGTGCCGCCCTACTCGGTGGTGGTGCCCGGCACCATGCCCGGCAAGCCGATGCCGGACGGCGCGCCCGGCCCCGGCCTCTACTGCGCGGTGATCGTCAAGCGCGTCGACGAGCGCACCCGCGCGAAGACCTCGATCAACGAGCTGCTGCGTGCCTGAAAACGCCCCCGGGAACGGTGTCGACACGACGGGGGAGGTCTATATCCTGGTGGTCGAGACCGGGCGCGCCATGGGCGACGGCCTGCCCGAAGGCGCCGCCGGCGCGGCGCTGATGTGCTATGCCGCCGGGCGCGACGAGCGCGAGGCGGTGGGCGAGACCGTGCGGCTGCTGCGCGACGCCGGCATGGCGCCGCTCGATGTCACCTCGTATGGCACGCGCGAGACCACCGAGCTCGAGCTCGGCGCGGAGGAGCTGGCGCTGATGCAGCGGGCGCTGGCCGAGAACGCGGTGGTCGTGGCGCAGCTCACCGTGATCGGGGACGACGATGACTGACCCGGTCGAGCTGACCGCCGCGCTGGTGCGCTGCCCCTCGGTGACGCCCGAGGAGGGCGGCGCCATCGCCCTGCTCGAGCGGACGCTGGCGCCGCTGGGCTTCGCCTGCACGCGGATCGGCCGGGGCGGGGTGGAGAACCTGCATGCGCGGCGGGGCCGGGGCGGGCCGGTGTTTGCCTTCGCCGGGCACACCGACGTGGTGCCGCCGGGCGACCGCGCCGCCTGGCGCTTCGACCCGTTCGGGGCCGAGATCGCCGACGGCTTCCTGTGGGGCCGCGGCGCGGTGGACATGAAATCCGGCGTCGCCGCCTTCGTCGCCGCGGTGGCCGGGTTCGTGGGCGAGAAGCCGGACGCCTCGATCGTGCTCCTGATCACCGGCGACGAGGAGGGCGAGGCGACCGACGGCACCGTGGCGATCCTCGACTGGATGCGCGCGCGGGGCGAGGTGGCCGATTTCTGCCTGGTCGGCGAGCCCACCTCGGCCGCCCGAATCGGCGACGTGGTGAAGATCGGCCGGCGCGGCTCGCTCAACGGCACGCTGGCGGTGCATGGCCGACAGGGGCACGCGGCCTATCCGGAGCGCGCGGCGAACCCGCTGCCGGCGCTGGCGCGCGTCTGCGCCGAACTGGCCGGGACGCCGCTCGACGAGGGCTCGGAGCACTTCCAGCCCTCGACCCTGGCGCTGACCTCGATCGACACCGGCAACCCGGCGGGAAACGTCGTTCCCGCCGCGGCGCGGGCGCGCTTCAACATCCGCTTCAACGACCGGCACGACTCGGCCGGCCTGAAGGCCCGCGTGCAGGCGATCGTCGAGCGCGAGCTTCACGGAACCGACCTGCGTGCCGAGCTCGCATGGTCGGTCTCGGGCGAGAGCTTCCTCACCCGCCCGGACGCCCGGGTCGAGGCGGTGATCGGCGCCATCGCCGAGGCGACCGGGCGCCGGCCGCAGCTCACCACCGGCGGCGGCACCTCGGATGCGCGCTTCATCAAGGATTTGTGCCCGGTGATCGAGTTCGGCCTGGTCGGCGAGACCATGCACGCGGTGGACGAGCGCGTGCCGGTGGCGCAGGTGCGGGCGCTGGCCGAGGTTTATCTCGCCGTCCTGCGCCGGTTCTTCGGCTGAGGCGCGCCTAGAGCCGTTTCGGAGCTTCCTGAATCACCGAAACGGCCCTAACTTTTTGATTTGCCGCGATTTCCGAGCCGCAAAGTGATTCCACTTAGCTCGAAATCGCTCTATTTCGCCGCCAACCGGTGGCCGATCGCCCCGGCCATCCACGGCTCGGTGCGCCGCAGCCACCAGGCGACGAGGCGCCGGCTTGCCCACCAGCAGGCGAGCCCGAGCGCCAGCCCGCCGAAGCCGTCGATGGCGTAGTGCCAGCCGAGATGCACCGAGCCGACCAGCACCGCCACGGTGAAGGCCGCGAGGATCCAGCCGATCATCCGGTCGGCGACGAAGGCGAGGCAGGCGCAGGTCGCCGGGATCGCCACGTGCAGCGAGGGGAAGGCCGAGATGCCGGCCGGATCCACGCCGGCGGTGGCATAGCCGGTCCAGAGCCACTCCTGGATGCGCAGCGCCATGATCGGAACCTGCCCACCCTGGGCCGCGAGCAGGTCCATCATCGGCCGGAATGTCGGATCGCCGCTGACCCGCTCGAGATAGACCGGCCCCGCGGCGGGCACCAGGGTCGCGATGACCACGCCCCCGATCACCCAGTCGAGCGCGATCGCCAGCAGGAAGGCGAGCCTGAGCGGATGGCGCAGCGGCAGCACCCCCACCGCGAGGATCGCGGCGAACAGCACCAGGTACCAGGCCAGGTAGATGGCATCGAGCAGCTGCGTGGCCCGGGCCCAGGGCAGCAGCGCGTGGCTGATCGTCCACGGGTCGTGGCCGAGGAACAGCGCGCGGTCCGCGGCGGCGAAGACATCGTCCCAGGCGAACGGCGCGAAGCGCGGGATGTTCACCTTGAAGGTGAAGTAGAGATAGCTGATTGACGCCGTGAGCCCGAGCGCCAGCGGCAGACGCAGCAGCAGGATCTCGGGCCAGCGCGGCGGTGCCAGCCAGCGCAGCGTCCAGAGCAGGGGACGCCCGCGCCGGCCGAGCGTGCGCAGCCGGAGGAAGCCGACCGCCGCCGCGGCCGCCAGGAAGAACGGCAGCAGTGTCGCCCAGTAGCCGATCAGGATCCCGATCCTGAGCGTCAGCCGCTCGTCGGTCTCGTCGAGCAGCGCCAGCGCCGCCACCAGCAGCGCGCCGAGCAGCGCGAAGTGCGGCGCATGCGCGATCAGCCCGGCGGACAGGGCACCGCGTACGCGTGCGCGCATCGTGTTCCAGGCCAGTTCCAATCCAGGGGCCCCGGATCTGTCATTCACGGGATTTGTCACGCGAGCGTCGCGAAAGCGGCGGGAGCTGTCAATGGCCTGCTCCGCGCAAGGGTCCGACCGGGTCGACCGGGTCGACCGGCTCAGCCGGTTCAGTCGGTTCAGTCGGCGCGGTCCGGCTCGGCGATGCCCATCTGGTCGGCCAGCAGCGTGCCGGCCTCGAGCCGCTCGAGCGCCTCGGCCTCGTGCGCGAGCCTGGCGCGGCAGGCGGCGAGCACCGCGTCCGCCCGGGCGAGCGGCACCACCGCAACGCCGTCGTCGTCGCCGAGCACCAGGTCGCCGGGCGCCACCGTGCAGCCGGCGCAGGCGATCACGCCGTCGAGCACGCCGCCGAAGCCCTTGTGCGGCCCGGCGGGGACGGCGGCCGCGGCGAAGCAGGGAAAGCCGATGCCGCGGATCTCGGCGACGTCGCGCACGGCGCCGTCGATCACCACGCCGGCCGCCCCGCGGGCGATGGCCGCGCGGGTCAGGAGGCCGCCCCACAGGGCGGTGTCCCGGTGCCCGCCGGCGGCGATCACCAGCACCTCGCCCGGCCGGATCAGCCGCAGCGCCGCGTGCACGGCGCTGTTGTCGCCGACCATGCACGCCACCGTGCGCGCCTGGCCGAGAAGCCGGACGCCCGGCGCCAGCGGCTTGATCGCCGCTGCCATGGTGCGGCTGCGGTTCATGCAGTCCGAGGCGATGGCCGGGGGAACCTCGGCCCACGCGGCAAGCGCCTGCTCGTCGAGACTCGGGAAGTCCGGATCATGGCGCAGAAGGGTCATGGGCGTGCCCCGGTCGGTGTGTCAGGATCGGCGGCCGACAAGGCCATGGCCGGGCCGGGTCACAGGATTGCGAAAAGTGTTCCACAACGCGGCGGACACGGGTAGCGATGCAAAAGGCCCGCCGGTGTCCCCGGCGGGCCCCGTAATCCGATGCCTGCGTCCGGCTCAGGCGGCCTTGGCCTGCAGCACCGCCGCGACCTTGGCGGCCGCACGGACGTCGTCGAGACGCTCGACGGCGGCGACCTCGCGGGTCAGGCGCTCGCGCGCCGCCTCGTAGAGCTGGCGCTCGGAGTAGGACTGC
>DATKCQ010000115.1:0-23350 GCA_035513135.1 Thermohalobaculum sp. | reverse complement strand
GCCGTGCCCGGGCCCGGGGAAGCGGGCCGGGCCGGGCAGGGGGCGGAGCTGCTGGCCGGGTTGCCGCTGCCGCTGATCGTGCTCGACCGGCAGATGCGGGTGCGCTTCGCCAACCGCGCGGCGGGCGAGATGTTCGGCCCGGTGCCGGCGGGCGAGCCGCTGTCCTCGGCGGTGCGCGCCAGCGCGCTGGCGGACGCGGTGGCCGCCGTGGCGCGCGGCGGCGCGGCGCGGGCGGTCGAGTTCACCCACATGCGCACGCGCGAGGAGCGGGTGCTGATGGCGCATGTGCAGCCGGTGGGCGAGCGGGGGGCGGAACAGGCGGCGGACCAGCCGGCGGTGATGGTGCTGGTCGAGGACCACACCCGGCCCGCGCGCATCGAGCGGATGCGGCGCGACTTCATCGCCAACGCCAGCCACGAGCTGAAGACGCCGCTGGCCTCGCTCGCGGGCTTCATCGAGACGCTGCAGGGGCCGGCGGCCGACGACGCGCAGGCGCTGAAGCGCTTCCTGCCGATCATGGCCGTGCAGGCCGAGCGCATGAAGCGGCTGGTCGAGGACCTGACCTCGCTCAGCCGCATCGAGATGAACGAGCACGTGCGGCCCACCGGCACGGTGGACCTCGGCGCGCTGGTGCACGAGACGGCGGCCGGCATGGCGCCGCTGGCCGAGGCCGCGGGCGTGGCGCTGGAGCTGGCGCTGCCCGGGCACGGGCCGCAGGTGACCGGCGCGCGCGACGAGCTGGGCCAGCTTTTCGCCAACCTGATCGACAACGCCATCAAGCATGGTGGAGCGCCCGGCCCGGTGCGCCTGGCGCCGGCGCCCGACGAGCCGGGGCGGCGCGCCATGGTCGGGGTCGCGGTCAGCGACCGGGGCCCGGGCATCGCGCGCGAGCACATCCCGCGCCTGACCGAGCGGTTCTACCGGGTGCAGGGCAGCGGCCGGGCGAAGGAAGGCACCGGGCTCGGGCTCTCGATCGTCAAGCACATCCTCAACCGGCACCGGGGCGAGCTGGCGATTCGCGCGCGCCCGGGGCAGGGGGCGACCTTCACCGCCTGGCTGCCGCGGGCGGAGCCGGCGCCCGAGGGGGAGACCGAGTCGGTGCCCGAGTCGGGGCCCGAGTCGGGGACCGAGTCGGCCCCCGAGTCGGCGCAGGGTGTGACGGAGAAGGCCGGGGTAACGCGGGAGAGTTCGTGATTTTCGTTGCATGTCAATATGTTAACCTGTCATAAAAGTGTCCCGCCGATGTCATAGACGGGCGTTGTGCGCGCCATAGGTTCGCCTTGCGGAACGGGTTGGCCGGACGCGCCGGCGGGCCGCCGCACCACGCACGCGAACGGGAGATCCCAGATGAACATCCGCACAGGCCTCGTCCTCGCCGCGGCCGCCTCGGTGGCCATGGCAGGGCAGGCGCACGCACGCGACCAGATCAAGATCGTCGGCTCGTCCACCGTCTTCCCCTACACCCAGGCGGTGGCCGAGGAATTCGCCAACGCCACCGGCATGGCCGCCCCGGTCGTCGAGTCGACCGGCACGGGCGGCGGCATGCAGATCTTCTGCCAGGGCATCGGCGAGGCCCACCCGGACCTGACCGGCGCATCGCGCGCCATGAAGGCCTCGGAATACGAGCTCTGCGAGAAGAACGGCGTCACCGACATCTCCGAGGCGCTGTTCGGCTATGACGGCCTCTCCATCGCCTACTCCCGCCAGGCCCCGGTCGAGTGGGACCTGACGCTGGCCCAGGTCTACCTGGCGCTCGGCGCGCAGGTGCCGGTCGAGGGCGAGTGGGTCGACAACCCCTACACCAAGTGGTCCCAGATCGACGCCTCGCTGCCCGACATCGCCATCACCGTCTACGGCCCGCCGCCGACCTCGGGCACCCGCGACGCCTTCGTCGAGCTGGCCATGCACGCGGGCTGCGAGCAGCTCGACTACGTGAAGCAGGGCGGCTTCGACGGCAAGTGGGTCAAGGAGAACTGCTCGCGCATGCGCCAGGACGGCCCGTTCATCGAGGCCGGCGAGAACGACAACCTGATCGTGCAGCGCCTCGATGCCGATTCGAACGCGCTGGGCATCTTCGGCTACTCGTTCCTCTACGAGAACTCGGACAAGCTGTCCGGTGCCACGATCGACGGCGTCGAGCCGAACGAAGAAACCATCGCCGACTTCTCCTACCCGATCTCGCGCCCGCTGTACTTCTACGTGAAGAACGCGCACCGCGGCGTGATCCCGGGGCTCGACGCGTTCATCGAGGAGTACGTGTCCGAGGCCGCCATGGGCACGGGCGGCTACCTCGCCGAGCGTGGCTTGGTGGCGCTGCCGGAAGCCAAGCGCCGCGAGGTGCAGGACGCGGTGCTGGGCGCCGCGAACATGAATCGCCCGGGGAGCTGAACCCCCGGCGCGGATGAAGCGGGCCGGCCGCGTGCGCGCGGCCGGCCGACGGCCGACCCCTGGAAGCGACAGGCTGGAGCGCATCGCATCATGATCGGCTATCTCGTCGCGCTGATCGCCCTGATGTCGCTCGCCGGGTATTTCTGGAACCGCGAGGCGGCGAAGGCGCTGCGCGCGCGCGGCTCGCGGCTGCACTCGCTGCCCTCGTTCCACGGCAGCTACGCGGTGGCGCTGGCGGCGCTGCCGGCGGTGATCTTCCTGCTGGCCTGGCTGGTCTTCGAGCCGTCGGCGATCGACATGCTGGTGCGCCTCGGCCTGCCGCCCGAGGCCACCGAGGGCAAGGGGCCGGGCGAGATCTCGCTCTTGATGTCGGAGATCCGGCAGACCGCCACGGGCCGCATCTTCGGCGACCCGCCCGAGCATGTGCTGGCCGCCGCCGAGCGGTTCACCCGGCTCAATGCGCTGGCCGACTGGGCGCTGGGCGCGCTGGTGTTCGCGGTGGCGGCGGTGGGGCTGTGGCTGGCGCGGCGCTCGGTGGCCCCGGCGTTCCGGGCGCGGCAGGGGGTCGAGCGGGTGCTGACCGGGCTGATGATCGCCGCCTCGGTGACCGCCGTGTTCACAACCCTGGGCATCTTCGCCTCGCTGGTCTTCGAGGCGGCGCGGTTCTTCGCCATGGTGCCCATCGACGAGTTCCTGTTCGGCCTGAACTGGGAGCCGCAGATCCCGATCCGCGAGGACCAGATCGCGGGCGCCGGCGCCTTCGGCTGGCTGCCGGTGATCTGGGGCACGCTGGTGATCACCGCCGTGGCGATGTTCGTGTCGGTGCCGGTCGGGCTCCTGACCGCGATCTATCTGAGCGAGTTCGCCTCGGCGCGGGTGCGCGGCGTGGCCAAGCCGCTGCTCGAGATTCTCGCCGGCGTGCCCACCGTGGTCTACGGCTTCTTCGCCGTGCTGGTGGTGGCCCCGGCGATGCGCGACGCAGGGCGCGCGCTGGGCCTCGACGTGGCGCCCAACACGGCGCTGGCGGCGGGGGGCGTGATGGGCATCATGCTGATCCCGTTCATCTCGTCGTTCGCCGACGACGCGCTGGGCGCGGTGCCGCGCTCGTTGCGCGACGGCTCGCTGGCGCTCGGCGCGACGCAGGGCGAGACGGTCAGGAAGGTGCTGTTCCCCGCGGCGGTGCCCGGCATCGTCGGCGGCGTGCTGCTGGCGGTCAGCCGGGCGATCGGCGAGACCATGATCGTGGTGATGGCCGCCGGGCTGATCGCCAGGCTGACGCTGAACCCGCTCGACAGCGTGACCACGGTGACCGTGCAGATCGTCACGCTGCTGATCGGCGACACCTCGTTCGACAACCCCAAGACGCTGGCCGCCTTCGCGCTGGGCCTGATGCTGTTCATCGTCACCCTGGGCCTGAACGTGGTGGCGCTGCGCGTGGTGCGCAAATACCGCGAATTGTATGACTGAGGCTGGGCCATGACCGTGACCAATGTCGACTGGCGCTCCGACGAGGTGGTGGCCCGGCTGGCCCGCCGCCACCGGCGCGACGTGCGGCTGAAGCTGGCCGGCATGGCGGCGCTGGGCTTCGCCCTGGCGATGCTGGCGACGCTGGTGATCTCGCTCGCCGCCACCGGCTACCAGGCGTTCACGCAGACCCATGTGCGGGTCGACTTCGCGCTCTCGGACGAGCACATCGACGCCGACGACCCGCAGCGCGGCAACTACCGCGCCATCGTGGGCGAGGCGGTGGCGGCGCTGTTCCCCGAGCTCGACTCGCCGGCTGGGCTGAAGCGCGCCACCGGCATCCTGAGCAGCGGCGCGCAGAACGTGCTGCGCGACCTGGCGCTGGCCGATCCGGCGCGCGTCGGCGAGCGGGTGGTGCTGACGGTGCCGGTCTCCGACCCGTTCGACCAGCTCGCCAAGGGGCTGGTGCGCCGCGACACGCCCGAGAACCAGCGCCGGGTCTCGGACGCCGAGATCGCGCTGTTCGACCGGCTGGCCGAGGCGGGACGCATCTCGCAACCCTTCAACTGGGCGCTGTTCACCCAGGCCGACAGCCGCTTCCCCGAGCTCGCCGGGCTGAAGGGCGCGCTCTGGGGCTCGTTCTACGCGCTGCTGGTGTGCTTCGTCCTGAGCTTTCCCACGGGCATCGCCGCGGGCATCTACCTCGAGGAGTTCGCGCCGAAGAGCCGCTTCACCGACATCGTCGAGGTCAACATCAACAACCTCGCCGCGGTGCCCTCGGTGGTGTTCGGGCTGCTGGCGCTGGCGGTGTTCATCGGCTGGTTCGGCATGCCGCGCTCGGCGCCGCTGGTGGGCGGCATGACGCTGGCGCTGATGACCCTGCCGACCATCATCATCGCCACCCGCGCCGCGGTGAAGGCGGTGCCGCCCTCGATCCGCGAGGCGGCGCTGGGGGTCGGCGCCTCGAAGCACCAGGTGGTGACCGGGCACGTGCTGCCGCTGGCGATGCCGGGCATCCTCACCGGCACCATCATCGGCATGGCGCAGGCGCTGGGCGAGACCGCGCCGCTTCTCCTGATCGGCATGAACGCCTTCATCACCGCGGCGCCCGAGGGGGTGACCGACGCCGCCACCGCGCTGCCCACGCAGATCTTCATCTGGGCGGACAGCCCCGAGCGCGGCTTCGTCTCGCGCACCTCGGCGGCGATCCTGGTGCTGCTGGGGTTTCTCATCGCCATGAACGCGCTGGCGATATATCTGAGGCGGCGCTTCGAGCGCCAGTGGTAGGGAGCGCAGGCATGGTCGCAACCATGGAGCACAGCGCCATCAACCGGCAGTCCGCCGGCAGCGGCGAGGTCAAGATCACCGCCCGCGGGGTCAACGTGTTCTACGCCGACAACCACGCCATCCGGGACGTCGACGTGGATATCCTGGAGAACGCGGTGACGGCGTTCATCGGTCCCTCGGGCTGCGGCAAGTCGACCTTCCTGCGCTGCCTCAACCGGATGAACGACACCATCGCGATCTGCCGCGTGGAGGGCGAGATCCTGCTCGACGGCGAGGACATCTATGCCCGCCCGGTCGACCCGGCGCTGCTCAGGGCCCGCGTCGGCATGGTGTTCCAGAAGCCCAACCCGTTCCCCAAATCGGTCTACGACAACGTGGCCTACGGGCCGCGCATCCACGGGCTGGTCGGGAACCGCGCCGAGACCGACGAGACGGTGGAGCGTGCGCTCAGGCGCGCCTCGCTGTGGGACGAGGTCAAGGACCGGCTCGCGGAGCCCGGCACCGGGCTCTCGGGCGGGCAGCAGCAGCGGCTGTGCATCGCGCGCGCCATCGCCACCGAGCCCGAGGTGCTGCTGATGGACGAGCCGTGCTCGGCGCTCGACCCGATCGCCACGGCGCGCATCGAGGAGCTGATCGACGAGCTGCGCGAGAGCTACACGATGATCATCGTCACCCACTCGATGCAGCAGGCGGCGCGGGTGAGCCAGCGCACGGCGTTCTTCCACCTGGGCGTGATGGTCGAGTACGGCGAGACGCCGAAGATCTTCACCAACCCCGACGACAAGCGCACGCAGGACTATATCACTGGCAGGTTCGGCTGAACCGGAGGCAGGAATGGGCGAGCATATCGTGAGGGCGTTCGACGAGGACCTCATGGAGGTCCGCGCCAAGATATCGGAGATGGGCGGGCTGGCCGAGGAGCTGCTCTCGGGCGCGCTCAGGAGCGTGCAGGAGCGCAACACCGAGCTGGCCGGGCAGGTGATCAAGGGCGACAAGCGGCTCGACGCGCTGGAGATCGAGGTCGAGGAGATGGCGACCCGGGTGATCGCGCTGCGCCAGCCGATGGCGCAGGACCTGCGCCTGCTGATCGCCTGCCTGAAGCTGTCCTCGACCATCGAGCGCATCGGCGATCTCGCCAAGAACATCGCCCGGCGCAGCCTGCACCTGGCGAAGACGCCGCCGACCAGCGTGGCCGGCTCGATGGTGCGCATGGGCCGGCAGGCGCTGGGGCAGCTCACGGAGGTGCTCGACGCCTGGGCGCGGCGCGACGTGGAGGCGGCGGTCGGCGTGTGGCGCCGGGACGCGGAGATCGACGAGGCCTACAACTCGCTGTTCCGCGAGGTGATCACCTACATGATGGAGGACGCGCGCACCATCTCGATCGGCTCGCAGCTCCTGTTCATCGCCAAGAACCTCGAGCGCATCGGCGACCACACCACCCACGTCGCCGAGATGGTCTACTATGTCGAGAAGGGCAGGCCGCTGGGCGACGACCGGCCCAAGGGCGAGCCCTCGGGCTTCGAGGTGGAGGGATGAGCGCGCGCATCCTGGTGGTCGAGGACGAGGAGTCGCTCGGCACGCTGCTCGACTACAACCTCAGCCACGCGGGCTACCGGGTGCGCCTCGCGGCCGACGGCGACACGGCGCTCATGGCGCTCGAGGAGGAGACCCCGGATCTGGTGGTGCTCGACTGGATGCTGCCGGGCGTCTCGGGCATCGAGATCTGCCGGCGCATCCGGGCGCGGCCGCAGACCCGCGACCTGCCGGTGATCATCGTCACCGCGCGCGGCGAGGAGGAGGACCGGGTGCGCGGGCTCGACACCGGGGCCGACGACTACATGACCAAGCCGCTCTCGGTCGGCGAGCTGATGGCGCGGATCAAGGCGGTGCTGCGCCGCGCGCGCCCGGCGGTGGCGGGCGACGTCGCGAGTTTTGGAGACATCACGCTCGACCGCGAGGTGCGCCGCGTCCGGCGGGCCGGGCGCGAGGTGCGGCTGGGGCCGACCGAGTTCCGCCTGCTCGACTGCCTGATCCGCCGGCCGGGCCGGGTGTTCAGCCGCGAGCAGCTGCTCGACCTGGTCTGGGGGCGCGACGTCTATGTGGAGCCGCGCACGGTGGACGTGCATGTGGGCCGGCTGAGGAAGGCGCTGAACCGGCGCGGCGAGCGCGACCCGATCCGCACGGTGCGCGCCGTCGGCTACGCGCTCGACGAGACCTACGCCGGGTAGGCGCGTGCGTTGCGCGTCTGGAGCAAAGTCCGGGCTGACTGATACCCGCGAGCCCATGAACCGACCTATCCGTCATCCCCGCGCAGGCGGGGATCTCGATCAGCGGTCCCGAGATCCCCGCCTGCGCGGGGATGACGCCGGTTTGTGCGGTGAATCCCGTCAAGGGCTCAACGGTATGACTGCCCTCTCTCGGGTCAAGCCCGAGCATGACGTGCTTCGATCGGATCGGTATGCGGTTCCGTGGGCGGGCGGTCAGAACGTCTGGTCGTAATCCCCGACCGCCGGCTCGCCGCGGATCACCGCGTCGATGGCGGCGAAGACCTGGCGCAGCTCGGCCTCGGAGTGCGGGCTCTCGCACACCACCACAAGGTTGGGGGTGTTCGACGAGGCGCGCACCAGCGCCCAGGCGCCGCCCTCGAGCATCACCCGGGCGCCGTTCACCGTGACCACCCGCTCGATGCGCAGCGGCCCCAGCCGGTCCATCGCCTCGAGCCGCCCGGTCAGCCGGGCGACCACGGCGTATTTCTCCTCGTCGGGGCAGTGCGGCGACATGGTGGGGGTGGCCCAGGTGCGGGGCAGGGCGCGCCTGAGCTCCGACAGCCGGGCGCCGGGGTTGCGCTCGAGCAGGCGGCAGATCTCGACCGCGGCGCGCAGGCCGCAGTCGTAGCCCCGCCCGACGGGAGGCGCGAGGAAGTAGTGGCCGGATTTCTCGAACCCGGCGAGCGCGCCGAGCTCGCGCACCCGGCGCTTCATGTGGCTGTGCCCGGTCTTCCAGTAGTCGACCGTGGCACCGGACGCCGCGAGCACCGGGTCGGTGGCGAACAGCCCGGTGCACTTGACGTCGGCCACGAAGGTCGCGCCGGGGAAGCGGGCCGCCAGCTCGCGGGCGAGCAGCAGGCCCATCTTGTCGGAGAAGATCTCCTCGCCCGTGTCGTCGACCACGCCGCAGCGGTCGCCGTCGCCGTCGAAGCCCAGGGCGAGGTCGGCGCCGGTCTCGCGCACCGCGCGGGCCATGTCGTGCAGCATCTGCATGGCCTCGGGGTTGGGGTTGTAGTGCGGGAACGTTGCGTCGAGTCGGGTGTGCAGCGGCACCACCTCGGCGCCGATGCGCCTGAGCGCCTCGGGCGCGAAGGCGCCCGCCGTGCCGTTGCCGGTGGCGCAGACCACGCGCAGCGGGCGCGTCAGCCGGAAGTCGCCCGCGAGGTCGGCGAGGTAGCGCCCGGCGACCCCCTCGACCTGGCGGTAGGCGCCGCCGGGGCGGGGTCGGCCGAGGCCGCCGAGCACGATGTCGCGCAGCCGCGCCACCTCCTCGGGGCCGTGGGTCAGCGGGCGCTCCATGCCGATCTTCACCCCGGTCCAGCCGTTCGGATTGTGGCTGGCGGTGACCATCGCCACGCCCTGCGCGTCCAGGTCGAACTGGGCGAAATAGGCCATCGGGCTGAGCGCGAGGCCGATGTCGAGCACCTCGGCGCCGCCCTCGACCAGCCCGAGCATCAGGGCGCGCACCACCGCCGGGGAATAGGCGCGGAAGTCCATGCCCACGGCCACCGTCGACGGCAGCCCCGCCTCGTGGAGCTGCGTGGCGAGCCCCAGCCCGAGCGCCTGCAGGCCGGCGAGGTTGATGTCCTCGGGGTAGCGCCAGCGCACGTCGTACTCGCGAAACCCGGTGGCGCGCAGCAGCGGGCGGGTCAGGCTCTCGGCGCCATCGGCTGGGGGCTCGGCGAGGGGCCGGGCGGCCGCCGGGCTCATTCCAGCACCACGGGCCGGGCCTTGGCCACCCGGTCGAGCTCGAGGAGCGTGTCGAGCAGGGCGCCCATGGCGCTCAGCGGGATCATGTTGGGCCCGTCCGAGGGGGCGTTGTCGGGGTCGGGGTGAGTCTCGATGAAGAACCCGGCGACGCCGACCGCCGCGGCCGCCCGGGCCAGCACCGGGGCGAAGGCGCGCTGGCCGCCCGAGGCGCCGCCGAGCCCGCCGGGCTGCTGCACCGAGTGGGTGGCGTCGAAGATCACCGGGTAGCCGGTGCGCGCCATCTCGGGCAGGGCGCGAAAGTCCGAGACCAGCGTGTTGTAGCCGAAGCTGGTGCCGCGCTCGGTGAGCATGATGCGGCGGTTGCCGGTCGCGGCGACCTTCGCCGCCACGTTCGCCATGTCCCAGGGCGCGAGGAACTGGCCCTTCTTCACGTTGATCGCCCGGCCCGTCTCGCCGGCGGCCACCAGCAGGTCGGTCTGGCGGCACAGGAAGGCCGGGATTTGCAGGACGTCGGCCACCTCGGCCGCCGGCGCGCAGTGGGCGGGCTCGTGCACGTCGGTCAGCACCGGGCAGCCGAGCTGGCGGCGCACCTCGGCGAGGCAGGCGAGCCCCTGCTCCATGCCCAGCCCGCGCGGCGCGCCCAGCGAGGTGCGGTTCGCCTTGTCGTAGGAGGCCTTGAAGATCAGGCCGATGCCGCGCGCCGCGCACAGCTCCGCCAGCGTCCCGGCGATGTCGAGCGAATGCTGCACGCCCTCGGCCTGGCAGGGGCCGGAGATCAGCGCGAAGGGCAGGGTGTTGGCGAGGCGCAGCGGCCCGATGCTGACGGTCTGTGCGGTGGCGGCGGTCATGCGGCCCTCATGGGGGTTGCCTCCCACCCAGCTAAAGCCTGAATCGGCCGGCGATTGCAAGGCGCGGGCATCGCGCCTCGCCGCGGGCGCCGGGGGCCGTTATACTGGCGGGCATGATCGACTGGATTGCCCGCCTGCTGGAGGCCCCCGAGGGCGAGCGCGCCACGGCGCACGACGAGCGCGCCGCGCTGGCGGCGCTGCTGGTCGAGGCCGCCCGCGCGGACGGCGCGTACGACGACGGTGAGCGCGCCCGCATCGACCGGGTCCTCGCCACCCGGTTCGCCGTCACCGAGGCCGAGGCGCGCGCGCTGCGCGCCGAGGGCGAGGCGGCCCAGGCCGAGGCCATCGATCTGGTGCGCTTCACCCGCGCGGTGAAGGACCACGTGCCGCATGGCGAGCGGCTCGGCATCATCGAGGCGCTGTGGGAGGTGGTCTACGCCGACGGCCGGCGCGACATGCACGAGAGCGCGCTGATGCGCTCGCTCGCCGGGCTGTTGCATGTGGCGGACCGCGATGTCGGCCTGGTGCGCCAGCAGGTGGCGAAAAAATACGGCATCGAGTAGCGCGCTCGCACCCCGGCCCGCGCCGCGCAGGGGCGTCAGACGAACGAGAGCAGCAGGAACAGCGCCAGCAGCACCGTCATCCACAGCGCCATGGAGCCCGAGGGCCGGGTGCGGGCCATCGCCCCCTCCGGCCCGTGCGTGCGGTGCAGCCGCTCGAAGAGGCGCATCGAGGCGGCGTATCCGCGCCGGGACAGCGCGCCCATGCCGGCCAGCGCGCCCTCGAGCGTGCCGCGGGCCAGGTACTTGCCGGGCCGGCGGTAGAGCCAGTCGAAGTCGAGGTTGGTCGAGCGCAGCTCGGGCGGGTAGAGCCCCGTGCGCATCAGCACCGTGAAGGCCAGCGCCGAGAGGACCAGGAGCTGCAACTGCGTCACCACGTGCTCGACCGTGTAGGGATGGTAGCCGACATCGTAGGGCAGGATGGCGTAGAGCGGGCCCGGGAACACGCCGATCAGCACGCACAGCGCCGCGGTGATGCCCATGGCGATCAGCATGTTCATCGGCGCCTCCTTGGGGCGCAGCCCGGAATCGTGGGCGAAGAAGGCGAAGAACGGGATCTTGATGCCGGAGTGGTGGAACACGCCGGCGCTGGCGAACAGCAGCACCAGCCAGGTGACGAAATAGCCCTCCTTAATCGCCGCCGAGATGATCAGCGCCTTGGAGATGAAGCCCGAGAAGAGGGGGAAGGCCGAGATCGAGGCGGCGCCGACGATGCAGAACGCGGCCGTCCACGGCATGGTCTTGTAGAGCCCGCCCAGCTCGGAGCCCTTGATGGTGCCGGTGCGGAACAGCACCGCGCCCATCGACATGAACAGGAGCGCCTTGTAGAGGATGTGGCAGAAGGCGTGCGCCGCGGCGCCGTTGACCGAGAGCTCGGTGCCGATGCCGATCCCCACCACCATGAAGCCGAGCTGGTTGTTCAGGCTGTAGCTGAGCACGCGCCTGAGATCGTTCTCGATCACCGCGTAGAAGATCGGGAAGGCGGTCATCGCCGCGCCGATCGGCACCAGGATCTCGGTGCCCTCGAAGCCGCGGGCGAGCGCGTAGACGGCGAGCTTGGTGGTGAAGGCCGAGAGCAGCACGGTGCCGCTGACGGTGGCCTCCGGGTAGGCGTCCTGCAGCCAGTTGTGCAGGAACGGGAAGGCGCACTTGATGCCGAAGGCGAGGAAGATCAGCAGGCCCGCGGCGGTCTCGGGATCGAAGCTCTCGAAGGCGATCGAGCCGGTCTGGCCGTAGTGGATCATGGTGCCGGCGAGCAGCAGCACGCCCGAGCCGACCTGGATCACCAGGTAGCGCATGCCGGCGTTGAGCGCCCGCTCGGTGCGCGCGGCCCAGATCAGGAAGACCGAGGCGATGGCCGTGCCCTCCCAGAACAGGAAGAGCGTGACGAGGTCGCCCGCGAACACCGCGCCGATGGCGCTGCCGGCGTAGATCAGCCCCGCCGTCTGCTCCATCCAGCCCTTGACGTGCAGCTGGTAGAGCACGCCGAGAAGCGTCGCGAGCAGGAAGATGTAGCCGAAGATCAGGCTGAGCCGGTCGACCCGCAGCGTGGTCAGCTCGAGGTCGAACACGGTGACGACGCCGTGGTGGCCGTGCCCGAGGCCGAGCAGGTAGACGAAGGCGACCACCGGCAGCGCCAGCATCCAGCCGGCGCGGATCCAGCCGCGCAGCAGCGGCACCAGCAGCGCGCCGAGGATCACGATCAGCCCCGGCGAGAGCTGGCTCGTGACCTCACCGGTCATAGTAGTCCTCCCGCCGCATCACCAGCCGGCGCAGCTCCTTGGCGGCGAGCACGAGGAAGACGCAGCCGACGAAGCCGTAGATGCCGTAGAAGCCGATCCAGTGCTCGATGGCGAAGGGGCCGTGCTTCTCGACCAGCACGTCGATCAGCAGCAGGAAGGCGCTGAGGGCGTAGAGGGCGTAGACGATCCGGTCGACGTTGCGCCGGTCGTCCAGCCAGCGCGGCGGCTCGTCCTTGGGCGCGCGGGGGGCGTGGATCGGCTCCGGCCTCGGCTCACTGGACATCGGCCTCTCCTTCCAGGGGAATCGACGCGGGAATCGACGCGGGAATCGACGCGGGAATCGACGCGGGTTCGGGCGGCACGACGACGATCTGGGCGAGCAGCGCCTCGATCTGGTTGGCCCCGAGGAACAGCACGAGGCAGAGCGCGGCGGTGATCGAGAGCGCGACGACGCAGGTGGCCGGCGATTCGTGGATGCCGCCGGGGTTCGCAGCCTCCCCCTTCGGGGGGGCGGCGAAGAATCCGCGCGCCACGATGGGCAGCAGGTAGGCGACGTTCAGCAGCGAGCTGATCATCAGCACGGCGACCACCCAGTAGGCGCCGGTCTCGGCGGCGCCGGACCCGATCCACCACTTGCTCCACACGCCCACCAGCGGCGGCAGGCCGATGATCGAGAGCGAGCCGACCAGGAAGGCGCCGATGGTGAACGGCATCTTGCGCCCGATGCCGTCGAGCTGGCTGACCTCGGTCAGGTGGGCGGCCGTGTAGATCGAGCCGGCGCAGAAGAACAGCGTGATCTTGGAGACCGCGTGGGCGGCGATGTGGAAGGCGGCGCCGATGATCGCCACCGGGGTCGCCAGCGCCGCCGCCATGACCACGTAGGAAAGTTGGCTGACCGTCGAGTAGGCCAGGCGCGCCTTCAGGTTGTCCTGCATCAGGGCGGTCAGCGAGGCGAGGATCACGGTCGCCCCGGCGAGGTAGGAAACCACGACGGACGCGCCGGTCTCGGCCAGCAGGTCGAGGCCGAAGATGTAGACGGTGACCTTGACGACGCAGAACACGCCGGCCTTGACCACCGCGACCGCGTGCAGCAGCGCCGAGACCGGGGTCGGCGCCACCATCGCCGCCGGCAGCCAGTAATGCACCGGCATGACGGCCGCCTTGCCGATGCCGAAGATGTAGATGGTGTAGAGGATCGCCAGCATCGTCGCCGACAGGCCCGCCCCGGCCAGCACGCCGCCGGGCACGAAGTCGATGCTGCCCGCCGCCACGCCGGTCCAGACGATCGCCGGCAGCAGCAGCATCATCGAGGTGGCGAGCAGCAGCACCAGGTAGATTCGCGCCTTGGCCCTCGCCTCGTCGGTGCCCTTGTGGGCGACGAGCGGATAGGTCGAGAGCGTCAGCACCTCGTAGGCGAGGAACAGCGTCAGCAGGTTGCCGGCGAACGCCACCCCCAGCGCCGCGGCGATGGCGACGGCGAAGCAGATGTAGTAGGGCGTCTGGCGCGGCTCGTCGTTGCCGCGCATGTAGCCGATCGAGTAGATCGAGTTCACGATCCAGAGACCGGACGCGATGGTGCCGAACAGCATGCCCAGCGGCTCGACCGCGAAGGCGATCTCGACGCCGGCGAACACCGGCCAGCCCCCGGCTTCGGGCCGCTCGCCCGCCAGCACCCGGGCGAGCAGGGTCAGGACGACGAGGAAGGTCGCCCCCGCGGTGACCAGCGTCACGCCCTCGCGCAGGTTGGGGTGGCGGCCGGCCGCCAGGATGCCGAGGCCGCCCAGCGTCGGCAGCAGGATCGCCAGCAGGACCAGGTCTTCGCTCGCCATCACCGGTATCCCGCCAGCAGAAGTTGCGCCGCCTCGCCCGCGACGCCCGCGCTGATGCGGGTGTCGAAGCCGAACCAGATCACCGCGAGCGTCAGGATCCAGGTCACCGCGAGCATCTCCGCGGGCGGCGCCCTGGGCGCCACCGCGGCCCCGTCAGGGGCGCGGAACCAGGCGATCTCGACCACCCGGCCGATATAGATCACCGCCAGGATCGAGGCGAGGACGATCACCGCGGCGAGCCACCATAGCCCCTGCTCGACCGCCCCCTGGATCAGGAACCACTTGGAGACGAAGCCGGCCGTGCCCGGCACGCCGATCAGCCCGAGCCCGGCGAGGACGAACGCCCCCATGGTCAGCGGCATGGTGCGCCCCACCCCGGCCATCTGCTCGATCCGGGTGATGCCGGTCGAGAACACCATGCAGCCGATGGCGAGGAACAGCGCGCCCTTGATCAGCGCGTGGTTGAACATGTGGCTGATGCCGCCCGTCAGCCCGGTCTGGCTGACCATCGCGATGCCCAGCATGATGTAGCCGATCTGGGCGACCGAGGAGTAGGCCAGCATCCGCTTCACGTTGGACTGGAAGATCGCCACCACCGAGGGCGCGACCATCGCGATCACCGCGAGGATCAGCAGCAGGTTCGCCGCCGCCGTGCCGCCGAACGCCAGATCCACGCCGAACACCGAGAAGAGGTAGCGCAGCAGCACGTAGACCGCGACCTTGGTCGCCGTCGAGGCGAGGAACGCGGTGGCCGACGAGGGCGCGAAGGCATAGGCGTTGGGCAGCCACAGATGCAGCGGGAACAGCGCCAGCTTGAGCGAGACCCCCACCCCGATGAAGGCCAGCGCCGCGATCAGCGGGCGGGTGTCCTCGATGGCGTCGAACTTGCCTGCCATGTCGACCAGGTTCAGCGTCCCGGTCATGGTCAGGAGGATGCCGACCCCGATCACGTAGAAGGTCGCGCCCGTGGTGCCGATCACCAGGTACTGGTAGGCCGCGAGCAGCGCCCGGCGGTCGCGCCCGAGCGCGATCAGGATGTAGGTGGCGAGCGCGGAGACCTCGAGGAACACGAAGAGGTTGAAGGCGTCCCCCGTGATGACGATGCCCAGCAGCCCGCAAAGGCACAGCAGGAAGGCCGAGTAGTACCAGCCCTGCCGCTCGGGCGGGATCTCGTCGGCGATCGAGCGCGGCGCATAGGTCATCACCAGCGCCGCCATGATCGAGACCAGCACGAGCAGGAAGGCGCTCGCCGCGTCGACCCGGTACTCGATGCCGATGGGCGGCTCCCAGCCGCCGAGCGCATAGGAAATCGGCCCGCCGGCCAGGACCTGGTCGAGCATCGCGAAGGCGATCACCGGCATGGCCCAGCAGGCGGCCAGCGCGATCAGCCACGAGGTCGGGCCGTGGCGCACCAGCGCCGCGAGCACGGCGCCGAGCAGCGGCACCACGACCTGCAGCGCGGGCAGGTGTTCGGCGAGGTTTATCTCCCCGCTCGGGCTCATTCGGCCCGGTCCTGCTCGGCCTGGTCCTCGCGGTCGACGACATCCATGATCTCGTCCTCCTCGATGGTGCCGTAGGCCTCGTTGATGCGCACCACCAGCGCCAGACCGAGCGCCAGCGTGGCGACGCCGACCACGATGGCGGTCAGGATCAGCACGTGCGGCAGGGGGTTGGAGTAGACCTCGAACCCCTTGGCCAGGATCGGCGGCGTGCCGCCCAGGATCTTCCCCGGGCTGAGATAGAGCAGGTAGACCGAGGTCTGGAACACCGCGAGCCCGAGCAGCGTCTTGATCATGTTGGACTTGGCCACGATGATGTAGAGGCCCGAGAGCATCAGGAAGATGGTGATCCAGTAGTTGTAGTGGCTGGCGATGCCCTCGATCAGCGTCATCCGCGGCCCCTCCCGTTCCGGCCCCTTCCGGCGAAGGCGTAGAAGATGGCGATGACGGTGCCGGTGACGGTGACCAGCACGCCGATCTCGACCAGGAACACGCCCCAGTGCTGGCCGTGGATGGGGTCGTGGCCGAGCTGGTTGTACTCCAGGTAGTTGCCGCCCAGCAGCAACCCGGCGACGCCGACGCCGGCGAAGATCGCGACGCCGAGCGGCACCAGCAGCTCGACCACCCACACCGGCATCGCCCGCTGCGCCGCGTCGAGCCCGTAGATGATGGCGTAGAGGATCACCCCGGCGGCGAGGATCACCCCGGCCTGGAAGCCGCCGCCGGGGCTGTAGTCGCCGTGCCACTGGACGTAGAGGCCGAACACGAAGATGAACGGGATGAACAGCTTGGAGACGACGCGAAGGATGGTGTCGAGACGCATGGCTCCCCCTCACCCTTCGCTGCGGAAGCGGCGCAGCAGCACCAGCACGCCGATGCCGCCGGCAAAGATCACCACCACCTCGCCCAGCGTGTCGAAGCCGCGATAGGAGGCCAGCACGGCGGTGACCACGTTGGGGATCCCGGTGTCCTCGTAGGTGCGCGCGAGGTGCTCGGCGCCGACGCCGGTGTTCATCGGCGTGTCCGCCGCGCCGAAGGGCGGCAGGCCCCAGGTGCCGTAGACCAGCACCGCCCCGGTGACCAGCACCACGAACAGCGGCAGGACCGGCGAGTAGCGCGGCGGCGCCTCCTCGGTCCGGGTCAGGTGGAGCGCCCCCAGCGCCAGCACCATCGAGACGCCGGCCCCCACGGCGGCCTCGGTGAGCGCCACGTCGACGGCGTCGAGCACCAGCATGACGCTGGCCATGAGAAAGCTGTAGGCCCCGGTCAGCACCACCACGGCGAACAGGTTGCGCACCCGGATGATGCCCACCGTGATCAGCGCCAGCAGCGTCAGCAGCACCATGTTGATGAGCTGTTCCATGGCCTAGCCGCCGCCGCGCCGGTGCGGGTCGGGCGCGGGCGGCGCCGGCTCGTCCGCCGCGACCGCGCCGTCGGGGCCGTCGGGGCCCATGGGCACCCCCGTAGCCGCCTCCTCGAGTGCGCCCTCGGGCGTCTCCGAGGTCAGCGGCGCGGCCAGCCGCTCGGCCAGCTCGGGGAAGAGGCTCACCGGGTCGGTCGGCAGCAGCCGGCCCTGGGCGTTCGCCAGCAGCGGCCTTTCGCCGTCGTGCAGCGCGGCGCGGGCCAGCGCGTGGGTCGCCACCGCGCCGCTGGTCCACAGCGCCAGCACGATGAAAATGAGCTTCACCGCGACCAGGCTGACGCCCGCCTGCAGGAGCATCCCCAGCACCAAGAGCCCGATCCCCACCGTCTCGCTGACCGAGACCGCGTGCATCCGCGTGAACACGTCGGGCATCCGGTTCAGGCCGATGGCGCCGATCACGTAGAACGCCCCGCCCGCGGTCAGCGCCACGAAGCTGAGAATGTCGACGAGCAGGCCCATCAGCGGCCCTCGCGACGGTCGGAGTCCTGGGCGTGGCCGAGCGCCCCGTAGCGGAAGAACTTGAGAACCGCGAGGATGCTGACGAGGTTGAGCAGCACGTACGTGAGACCGATGTCGAGGAACTCGGGGCGTCCGGTCAGGAAGCCGAACAGCGCCAGCAGCATGACGGCCGAGCTGCCGATGCTGTTCGCCGCCACCAGCCGGTCGAAGGCGGTGGGCCCGGCCAGCGCGCGCGCCACCGCCAGCGCCAGCGCCGCCAGCACGGCGAGGATGGCGGCGGCGAACATCATGCGTCCGCCCCGCGCGGCTCGAGCTCCTCGACTCCGTCCATCCAGGCGGCGCGGGTGTTCATCTCGTCGTCGACGAAGCCCTCGGCGTTGGCGCGCGTGATGCAGTGGACCCAGATCGCCCGGTCGCGCGCGGAGACCTCGACCGAGATGGTCCCCGGGGTCAGCGTGATCGAGTTGGCGTAGATGGTCAGCCCGACCGCCGTGCGCTCCTTCGCCGCGACCTTCACCATGGTGGGCGAGATCGGCAGCCTCGGATCGAGGATGATGCGCGCCACGTTGAGCGCGGAGAGCAACATCTGCCAGCCGAGCCAGGGCCAGTAGATGAGCCCGCGCGGCAGCTTCTCGATGGGGAAGCCCTCCTCGTCGGTGATGCCCTTGAGCAGGCAGAAGCCGACCACCGCCACCGTGAGCACGGCGCCGGAGAGCACGAACCACGGCTCGTAATGGCCCGACAGCAGCAGCCAGTAGCCAAACAGCGTCAGCGAGATAAGGATGAGCCGGATCACGAGAGTCCCGTCCTCCCCTGCTGCCTGCCCGGCCGTCTGCGCGGCCCCTTGGCACCCCTCGGTGGCGCTTCGGGCAGCTTCATTTGGGCGCGCCTCTTTGGCAAGTCAAAACCGTGCTGAAAATCCTGGAATCGGAAATGCCCGCCGCATTGCCGCCGCCGCCCGGGGCGATATTGTTGTGTGCATGGATGCGCGAACGGAAGACCTCCCGGTCCGGATTGCCGCCTGCCGGCTGTGCGCCGGGCGCTTCGCCGCGACCGCCACCGGCCATGCGCCCCGCCCGGTGCTGCGCGCCGCGCCGACGGCGCGCATCCTCGTGGCCGGGCAGGCTCCGGGCGCCCGGGTGCACGCGAGCGGGCTGCCGTTCGACGACGCCTCCGGCGACCGGCTGCGCCACTGGATGGGCATCGACCGCGCCACCTTCTACGACGCGTCCCGCATCGCCGTGGTGCCCATGGCCCTGTGCTTTCCCGGCTACGACGCACGCGGCGCCGACCTGCCGCCCCCCGCGATCTGCGCCCGGACCTGGCGGGCGCGGATCCTGGCCGGGCTGCCGCGCATCGAGCTGACCCTGCTCGCGGGCGCGCACGCACAGGCCTGGCATCTCGGCGCCCGGCGGGGCACAAGTCTCACCGAGACGGTGCGCGACTGGCGGGCGCATATCCCCGCCATGCTGCCGCTGCCCCATCCGAGCTGGCGCAACACCGGCTGGCTCAAGCGCAACCCGTGGTTCGCCGACGAGGTTCTGCCGTGGCTGAAAACCCGCGTCGCCCGGCTGCTTGGCTGAGCGTGCTGGCGCTGCTGGCGCTGGCTGCCTGCACGGTGGGCGGCGCGCTGCCCGCGCCCGCCGAGTCCCCGCCCCCGGGTCCCGCGCCCGCGGCGTATGTGGAGGGCGCCGACGGCACGCCGCTTGCCCTGTCGCACTGGCCGGCCGAGGCGCCGCGGGCGGTGATCCTCGGCGTGCACGGCTTCGGCGACTACGGCCGCTCGACCTTCGCGCCGGCGGCCGGCGACTGGTCCGCCCGCGGCCTCACGGTCTACGCCTACGACCAGCGCGGCTTCGGCCGCAACGTCTCGTTCGGCCGCTGGCCGGGCGCGGAGGCGCTGGTGGCCGACCTCGGCGCCGTGAGCGCGCAGATCCGCGCCCGCCATCCCTGCCTGCCGCTGATCGTGGCCGGGCACTCGATGGGCGGCGGGGTGGCGCTGGCCGCGGCGGCCGAGCGCATCGAGGCCGATGGCCTGGTCCTCGCCGCGCCCGCCATATGGGGCGGGGCGGAGATGAACCCGGCGCACCGCATGCTCGCCTGGACGGCGGCGGCGGCGGTCCCCGATCGCCGGTTCTCCGGCGCGGGCGTGGTCACCATCCAGGCCACCGACAACATCGCGCTGCTGCGCGCGCTGGCCCGCGACCCGCACTACCTGAGCCCGCCGAGCGCCCGCGAAATCTACGGCCTGGTGCGCCTCGCGGATCTCGCCGCGCGGGCGGCCGAGCGGGTCGGCCTGCCGGCGCTGCTGCTGCTCGGCGAGAAGGACGAGATCGTGCCCAACGACGCGGTGCGCCGGGTGTTCGACCGGCTCGAGGGGCCGAAGCGCGTGATCGCCTACCCCGAGGGCTGGCACCTGCTGTTTCGCGACCTGCAGGCCGAGCGGGTCTGGCGCGACGTGGCCGACTGGGCACTGTCGGACGCGCCCGTCCGGCCCAGCCCTGCCGGATGCTGACCGGGTCGCCGGTCCTTGCCGGGAAGCCGCCCGGGGCCCGGAGCGCCGTGATGGCGCCGCGCCGGTGCTTGCGGGCGTTTTCGCACCCGGCTAGCCTTCCGCGCAACCGACCGGGCCCGGGGGAGACGATGGCAGCGCACGACTGGTCAAGCGACGTCCACGCGGCGATGCAGGCGCGCCGGATCGCCACCGTCGCCACCGTGCCCGACGGCGGGCTGACCCGGCTGCTAGGGCTGTGCGAGGCGGACGCGGGCACCCGCGTCGTCACGCTGAGCACCGAGGAGGAGGGGGTCGGCATCCTCGCCGGCCTCTGGCTCGGCGGGCAGCGCGGCATGCTGGCGCTGCAGTCCTCGGGGGTGGGCAACTGCATCAACGCGCTGGGCTACGCGCTGACGCTGCGCGCGCCCTGCCTGATGCTGGTGACCATGCGCGGCCAGTGGGGCGAGTTCAACCCGTGGCAGGTGCCGATGGGCCAGGCGACCCCGGCGGTGCTCGAGGCGATGGGCGTCAAGGTATTCCCCGTGGACCGGGCGCAGGAGGTCGGCGAGACCTTCGCGGCGGCCGCCGACCTCGCCTTCCACGGCAACTTCTCGGCGGCCGTGCTGATCGGCCAGCGGATCATCGGCGCGAAAGGGTTCGGCAAATGAGCGCATCCAACCTGATCCGGCGGCGCGAGCTGGTCTCGGCGCTGCTGGCGCGGCGCGAGGGGGCGCTGGTGGTGCCCGGGCTCGGCAGCCCGACCTGGGACTGCTTCGCGGCGGGCGATTCGCACGACTACCTCTACTCCTGGGGCGGCATGGGGCTCGCCGTCCCGACGGCGCTGGGCGTGGCGCTGGCGCGGCCCGAGCGCCGCGTGCTGGCGCTGACCGGGGACGGCGAGATGATGATGGGGCTAGGCAGCCTCGCCGTGGTGGGGGCGCAGGCGCCGGCGAACCTCGCCATCCTGGTGCTCGACAACGAGAGCTTCGGCGAGACCGGGCGCCAGACGGGGCTGACCGCCGCCGGCACGGACCTTTGCGCCATCGCGCGGGGCGCGGGGATCGGCGAGACGCTGGCCGTCACCGCGCTCGACCAGCTCGACGCGCTGGCGGAGCTGATGTTCCGCGCGCCGGGGCCGGCCTTCGCGGTGGCGAAGATCGCGCTGACCGAGGAGCCCTGGGCGCTGCCCGAGAAGGACGGCGCGGTGATCGCGAGGCGCTTTCGCGCCGCCCTGGGCGTGCACTGACGCCGCCTTGCGCGGCAGCCGCACTGCCCCTAGAAGGCGCGCCACGGTCAGGTTCGACGGAGCGTGCCGATGTCCAGTCCGAAGAAGGTCGTCCTCGCCTATTCCGGCGGGCTCGACACCTCGATCATCCTCAAGTGGCTGCAGACCACCCATGGCTGCGAGGTGGTCACCTTCACCGCCAATCTCGGCCAGGGCGAGGAGCTGGAGCCGGCCCGGAAAAAGGCCGAGCTTCTCGGCATAACCCCCGGGAACATCTACATCGAGGACCTGCGCGAGGAGTTCGTGCGCGACTTCGTGTTCCCGATGTTCCGGGCCAACGCGCTCTACGAGGGGCTCTACCTGCTCGGCACCTCGATCGCCCGGCCGCTGATCTCGAAGCGCCTCGTCGAGATCGCCCGCGAGACCGGGGCCGACGCCATCGCCCACGGCGCCACGGGCAAGGGCAACGACCAGGTGCGCTTCGAGCTGGCGGCCTATGCGCTGGAGCCCGATATCAGGATCATCGCGCCGTGGCGCGAGTGGGACCTGACCTCGCGCACGAAGCTGATCGAGTGGGCCGAGGCGCACCAGGTGCCGGTGCCGCGCGACAAGCGCGGCGAGGCGCCGTTCTCGGTGGACGCGAACCTGCTGCACACCTCGTCGGAGGGCAAGGTGCTCGAGGACCCGGCCGAGCCGGCGCCCGCTTACGTCTACCAGCGCACGGTGGCGCCGGAGGACGCCCCGGACACCGCCGAGATCATCGAGATCGCCTTCGAGGCGGGCGACCCGGTGGCCATCGACGGGCGGCGCCTGGGCCCCGCGCAGCTGCTGACGGCGCTGAACGACCTTGGCGGCCGGCACGGCATCGGGCGCCTGGACCTGGTCGAGAACCGCTATGTCGGCATGAAGTCGCGCGGCATCTACGAGACGCCGGGGGGGACGATCCTGCTGGCGGCGCACCGGGGCATCGAGTCGGTGACGCTCGACCGCGGCGCGGCGCACCTGAAGGACGAGCTGATGCCGCGCTATGCCGAGCTGATCTACAACGGCTACTGGTTCAGCCCGGAGCGCGAGATGCTGCAGGCGCTGATCGACCGCAGCCAGCTGCCGGTGAACGGCACCGTGAAGGTCAGGCTCTACAAGGGGATGGCGCAGGTGATCGGGCGATCGTCCGAGGACTCGCTCTACTCCGAGAGCCACGTCACCTTCGAGGACGACCGCGGCGCCTACGACCAGAAGGACGCCGCGGGCTTCATCCGCATCAACGCGCTGAGGCTGCGCCTGCTCGCCATGCGCGGCAAGCGGCGCGGCGGGTAGGCCGGGGCGCGAGGGAGGCGAACGCCTTGGGCAACGTGCGGCTCGATCACATCGTGGTGGCGGCGGCGCGGCTCGAGGAGGGGCGCGCCTGGATGCAGGCGCGGCTCGGGGTGCCCGCCCGGGGCGCCGGGCGGCACGCGAAGATGGGCACGGTGAACGCACTGTGGGGGCTGGGCGCGAGCTATCTCGAGGTGATCGCCATCGATCCCGAGGGTGCGCCGCCGGTCCGGCCGCGCTGGTTCGGGCTGGACGACCCGCAGGTGCAGGCGCGGCTGGCCGGCGGCCCGGCGCTGGTCGCCTGGGCGGTGGCGGTGGACGATCTCGGCGCCATCCGGCCGCCGGTGCCGTGCGACCCGCCCGCCGACTTCGCGCGCGACGACCTGACCTGGCAGGCGGTGCTGGCGAAGGGCAGGGCGCTGCCGCTGGGCGGCGCCTGGCCGCTGACGATCCGCTGGACCTCGGGGCTGCATCCGGCGAAACGGCTGCCCGATGACGGCCTGCGGCTCGAGCGGCTGGAGATCGCCGGCGCGGGGGTCGACCAGGTCGCCGCGGCGCTCGGGGAGGTCGCGCGGCCGGTGGTGTTCGGCGGCCCCGGCGGGCCGACACGGCTGGCGGCGACGATCCGCACGCCGCAGGGCGTCGTGCGCCTGTAGGGCGAGCCCGAGCGAAGCGATCTCGCCTCGCCCGCCCGGCAATCGTCCGACCGCCGCGCAAGCGTAAGGCGCGGCTCGCCGTGGAGCCGCGCCCGGCCGTCGAGCTGATACGGAGTCAGCGGGCCGGCGTCTTAGCTGGCGCCGCCCGCGCCGCTGCCGCCGCCGGGACCACCGCTGCCGCCGCC
>DATKCQ010000114.1:0-4671 GCA_035513135.1 Thermohalobaculum sp. | reverse complement strand
CATCGCCCGCGCGGCGCGCGCTCCGTGCGCGTGCGCGGCGGCGGCGGGCGGCAGCGGCTCGGCGATCAGCCGGCGCATGGTCTCGAGCTCCCTGACCTCGGCGCGGCTGAGGCGCAGTCGCGCCTCCGGGTCCTCGCCGCCGAGCGCGGCGAGGCGGGCCAGCCAGTCGGGCGCGGCGCCCGTCGCGCCCTCGACGTGCACCAGCGGTGCGAGCGGCGCCGGGTCGGCGCCGGGCAGGCAGCGCGCAAGAACCCCTGCGGCGGCCATCGCGGCGACCGCCGGGGAGGGGTCCGGCGCGGCGAGCAGCTTGCGCATCTCGTGGCCGATGCGCTCGCGCGCCAGCCCGTCGACGCCCGCGGCCAGCCCGGCGCAGGCGGCCAGCCCGTCGGCGTCGATGTCGCTTCCATACCAGGCGGTGAAGCGGAAGAAGCGCAGGATGCGCAGGTAGTCCTCGCGGATGCGCGCCTGCGGCTCGCCGATGAAGCGCACGCGGCGCGCCTTCAGGTCGGGCAGCCCGCCGACCGGGTCGATGATCGTGCCGTCCGGGTCGGCGTAGAGCGCGTTCATGGTGAAGTCGCGCCGCGCCGCGTCGGCCGCGAGGTCGGTGGAGAAGCGCACCCTGGCGCGGCGCCCGTCGGTCTCGATGTCGGCGCGGAAGCTGGTGATCTCGTAGCCCACGCCCGTCGAGACGGTGGTCACCGTGCCGTGCTCGATGCCGGTCGGCACCGCCTTGAGGCCGGCGGCCTCGAGCCGGCGCACCACCTCCCCGGGCAGCAGCGGCGTGGCGAGGTCGATGTCGCTCACCGGCGCGCCGATGAGCGTGTTGCGCACGCAGCCGCCGACGAAGTGGCACGCGCCCCCCAGCGCCGCGACCACCGCCCGCAGCCCCGGGCGGGCCAGCCAGTCGGCGGCGAGCCGCATCAGCCCGCGTCCTCGCCGGCGAGCGCCGCCAGCCGGTCGCTCAGTCCCTTCAGCATCCCCGCCGTCGCCCCCCAGATGTAGTGGCGCCCCCACGGCATCGCGTAGTAGTAGCGCGTCGTGCCCTGCCGGTCATGCTTGTGGCGGTGCCGGTTGGCCGGGTCCATCAGGAAGTCGAGCGGCACCTCGAACACCTCCTCGACCTCGTTGGCGTCGGGCACGGCGCGCCAGTCCGGGTCGATGGCGCCGACGAAGGGCGTCACCCGGAAGCCGGTCGAGGTCAGGTACTGGTCGAGCGTGCCGATGATCTTCACCTGGTGGGGCCCGAGCCCGACCTCCTCCTCGGCCTCGCGCAGGGCGGCGGCGAGCAGCGTGGGGTCGGCGCGGTCCACCCGGCCGCCGGGGAAGGCGATCTGCCCGGCATGGCGCGCAAGGTGCCGGGTGCGCCGGGTCAGCACCACGCCGAGGCCCGCGTCGCGCCCGACCAGCCCGCACAGCACCGCCGCGGGGCGCTGCGCCACCCCGGGCAGCCGCGCCGCCTTGATCGCGGGGTTGAGATCGTCGTCCGAGCGCTCGCCCAGCGGCGGCAGGGCGAGGGCGGCCCGGATCTGGTCGAGGGTGAACGGCATGCCGCCTAGATGCCCCGCCGCGCGCCCGCCGGCAAGACGCGGCGCGGCATCACACCTCCATCTCGGCGCTCGGGATCAACGGGAAGAACACGCCGCCCGAGCGCAGGCCGAACCAGCGCGCGCCGCCCGTCTCGGCGTGCTCGCCGACGTCGACCAGCCGGTAGAAGCTCTTGCGGTCGATCAGCGCCTCGAGGCCGCGGCGCACGTGGACGTATGGCGAGGGCTCGCCGGTCCGAGGGTCGCGCTCGACGCGAATCGGGTTGTCGGGGCCGGCCGCGGTCTCGTCGCCGACATTGGTCTCGAACACCAGCACCTGGGTCCCGCCCGCGCCCTCGACGCGGAAGTCCACGGCGACGAACGGCGCGTCGTCCACGGTGATGCCGATCTTCTCGACCGGGGTGACCAGGTAGTGCCGGCCGTCCTCGAGCTTGAGGATCGAGGCGAACAGGCGCACCAGCTCGGGCCGCCCGATCGGCGTGCCGAGATACCACCACGACCCGTCGCGCCGGATGCGGATGTCGAGCTCGCCGCAAAAGGGCGGGTTCCACAGATGCACCGGCGCCGGGCCGCGGCCCTTGCCTTTCGCCGCCTTCGCGGCCCTGGCCAGCGCGTCGGCCGCGGCTGGGTCGGGCGTCTGGTCGGAATTTGTGACCGTCGTCATGCTGCACACCTGTTGCTTTCGGGGCTCTCGGTATAGGTATGGTATGCAAGGACGCGTGAAATGACACCCCCGCGGGTGGCGGGGCATGGTTGCGAGGACAGATGACCGATCCCGTTGCTGAGATCGAGGCCGCCGGCGAGACGCTGGCGCGCGTGAAGGAGCAGATCGCCCGGCGCATCGTCGGCCAGGGCGAGGTGGTGGACCTGACCCTGAACGCCATCCTCTCGGGCGGCCACGCGCTCTTGATCGGCGTGCCGGGGCTGGCCAAGACCCGGCTGGTCGAGACGCTGGGCACGGTGCTGGGGCTCGACAACGACCGCATCCAGTTCACGCCGGACCTGATGCCGGCCGACATCCTCGGCTCCGAGGTGCTGGAGGAGGGCCAGGACGGCTCGCGCGCCTTCCGCTTCATCGAGGGGCCGGTGTTCACCCGGCTCCTGATGGCCGACGAGATCAACCGCGCCAGCCCGCGCACCCAGTCGGCGCTCTTGCAGGCCATGCAGGAGCGCGTCGTGACCATCGCCGGCCAGAACCGCACGCTGCCGCGGCCCTTCCACGTGCTGGCCACGCAGAACCCGATCGAGCAGGAGGGCACCTATCCGCTGCCCGAGGCGCAGCTCGACCGCTTCCTGCTCGAGATCGACGTCACCTACCCGAGTCGCGCGGAGGAGCGCGAGATCCTGCTCACCACCACCGGCAACGACGACGCGGTGGCCGAGCCGGTGCTCGACGCCGAGGGGCTGATGGCGCTGCAGCGCCTGGTGCGCCGGGTGCCGGTGGGCGAGCGGGTGGTCGAGGCGATCCTGACCCTGGTGCGCGCCGCCCGCCCCGGCGAGCCGGAGGCGGCCGAGGTGGCGAGCCGGCGCCTCGCCTGGGGTCCCGGCCCGCGCGCCGCGCAGGCGCTGATTCTGGCGGCCCGCGCCCGGGCGCTGATCACCGGGCGGCTGGCGCCCTCGGTCGGCGACGTGGTGGCGCTCGCCCACCCGGCGCTCACCCACCGCATGGCGCTGACCTTCGCGGCGCGCGCCGAGGGGGCGACCATCGCCTCGGTGATCGACGACCTGCTGGCCGGCACGGCGCTGATGGACGAGGCCGCCTGATGGCCCATCGCCCGCGCGCGGCAGCGGACAGGGCCGCATCATGAGCCGCGCCGGCCCGGCAGCGCGCGACCGCGCGGGCTGGCTGCGTCGCGACGCCGAGCGCATTTCGGGCAGCCTGCCGCCGCTCCTGGTCGAGGCCCAGCGGCTGGCGGCGAGCCTGGTGACCGGCGTGCACGGGCGGCGTCGCGCCGGCATCGGCGAGACCTTCTGGCAGTACCGCGCCGCGCATCCGGGCGACCCCTACGGCGCGATCGACTGGCGCCGCTCGGCCCGCTCCGACCGGCTCTACGTGCGCGAGATGGAGTGGGAGGCGGCCGAGACCGTGATGGTCTGGTGCGACCGCTCGCACTCGATGGACTTCCGCTCGGACTTCGCGCCGCGCGCGAAGGCCGAGCGCGCGGCGCTGCTCACGCTGGCGCTCGGCGTGCTGCTGCACCGGGGCGGCGAGCGCTACGGGCTGATGGGCACCGAGGCCGAGCTGCCGCGCACCGGCGAGCGCCAGCTCGTACGCTGGGCGGGGATCCTCTCGGCCGAGCCCGAGAGCCGGCCCGACTTCGGCGCGCCGCCCGCGATCATGACGCCGCGGGTGGGGCGCGCGGTCCTGATGTCCGACTTCATGGGCCCGCGCGAGGTGGTGTTCCCCGCCCTCATGGCCGCCGCCGGGCAGGGCATCTCCGGCATCTACCTGCAGATCCTCGACCCGGTCGAGGAGGAGTTCCCCTTCGCCGGGCGCACCCGCTTCGAGAGCGTCGGCCGCGAGGTGCGCCACGAGACCGACCAGGCCACGGCGCTGCGCGCGCGTTATCTCGACCGCCTCGCCGAGCGGCGCGACGAGCTGCGCCGGGCGGCGCGGCGCACCGGCTGGCAGCTCGTCATGCACCGCACCGACCAGAGCCCGCGCCTGGCGCTGCTGCAGCTCTACACCATCCTCGGAGGCAGCTGATGGCGGGGCCGACATGACAGGCCTGGGCGCGCTCGCCTTCCTCAACCCGTGGCTGCTCGCGGTGCTGATCGCGCTGCCGGTGCTGTGGTGGCTGCTGCGCGCGGTGCCGCCCAGCCCCAGGCTGCAGACCTTCGCCGGCGTGCGCCTGCTGCTCGGCCTCGAGGACCCGGAGCGCCAGGCGGCCAAGACCCCGTGGTGGCTGCTGCTGCTGCGCGCGCTGGCGCTCGCCGCGGTGATCATCGGCTTCGCCGGGCCGGTGCTGAACCCCTCCGAGCGCCTGGTCCCCGCGGGCCGCGGGCCGGTCATGATCCTGATGGACCAGGGCTGGGCCTCCGCCCCCGACTGGGCCGAGCGCAAGGCCGCGGCGCTGGCCGCCGTGGAGGAGGCCGGGCAGGCCGGCCGCCCGGTGATCCTGTGGCA
>DATKCQ010000113.1:0-6387 GCA_035513135.1 Thermohalobaculum sp. | reverse complement strand
TCGTCGGTGGCCGTGGTGTCGTCGCTGGTCTCAGTGTCGTCGCTGGTCTCAGTGCCGTCGTCGTCCTCGGTGCCGTCGTTGGCCGCGGTGTCGTCGTTGGCCGCGGTGTCGTCACGAGCTGCGGTGTCGCCGCCGATGCCGTTGCCGATGCCGTTGCCGATCTCGGAACCGGTTTGCTCCGCCGATCCGAACGAACTGGCCGGCCCGACGTTACGCGACGGCACCGCGCCGGGGATCGCCCCGGTAATGCAGGCAAGCTCAACGAAATCGGACAGGCATTCATCGCCGGCCTGGACAGCCTCCTGCGCTACGGCGCGGTCCGCGGTCGACATGTACGCCGCCGTGAATCCCAGCCCGCCGAAGAGAACGGCCAGCCTGAGGGCCATCCTCGGGCCCAGGACGATCTGGCGCCACCAGGATCGATCCGAAGAAACGTCGGAAACTTCACCGACGCCGGCGCGGCCCGATGGCCCGCGCGTAAAAGTCCGCTGGATGTTCGACGCAGTCATGTTCAGCCTCCACAAATATCACCTAGCCCCATGCGGCCCGGACAGCCCACGGTTGTTTTGGTGCGTGCTTTAAATGTGTCTCAAAATGTATTAAATACAATGGAGATTTCCTCCATAAATTTTGTCAAAATAGATCAAAATAGAACTGTCTTTATAATTTTTTCTTAAAAATTTATCAAAATTGCACTATGAGGATGTCTCTTTTTATTGCCCTGCGCCGCATGGTTGAATTTGCGTCCTTTCGTTGTGAATCGCTGGGAAGGCGACTCGAGACGCCTGGGGAGGGCTGAATCGTCGGGATGAGGTGTGATTCGAACGAACCCGCTGAGGCGGGCGATCGGTGAGCGGATACGGGATGCCTGGCCGAGGGGTTCGCTCCCGAAACGATCGCCGTCCTCGTGCGGTCCGAGTCGGAACTGCCCCGGGCGCAAGCGGCTGTTGCCACTTCGGGCGAGCCGGCGATCAGAATTGGCAGAAACCCGGGCCCCGGTGGCGCGCGCCCGGCAGTGCATAGCCCGGATGCGTCACTCGTCGGCCTCTCCCCCGTTGCCCGGCCTGGCCGGGGTCTCGGCCCGGCCGGTCATGGCGACGCGCAGGGGCGGGGCGTTGCCCTGCCTGTCCTCGCCGAAATACAGGGTCTGGTGCGGGAACGGGATCTCGATGCCGCGGGCGTCGAAGACGCGCTTGAGCACGCCGTTGTAGGCGCGGCCCACGCCCCACTGCTTGCCGGGCAGGGTCTTGAGGCGGGCGCGCAGGACCACCGCGCTGTCGGCGAAGGACTGCACGCCGAACCATTCGAGGTCGCCGATCAGCGCGGCGCCGTGCGCGGGGTCGGCGCGCAGCTCGTCGAAGGCGTCGTGCATGGCCTGGCGGACCTCCTCGACGTCCTCGCGGTAGGCCACGCCCATGTCGCACACGAAGTAGGAGAAGCCGCGCATGAAGTTCGACACCATGTCCACCGAGGAGAACGGGATGATGTGGAAGGTGCCCTGCAGATCGCGCAGGCTGACCGAGCGGATGGTCAGGCGCTCGACCACGCCGGTGGTGCCGCCGACGGTGACCACGTCGCCGACGTTGATGGCGTTCTCGAACTGGATGAAGATGCCGGTGATGATGTCCTGCACCAGCTTTTGCGAGCCGAAGCCGATGGCCAGCCCGAGCACGCCGGCCGAGGCGAGCAGCGGCGCGATGTCGAGCCCGATCTCGGACAGCGCGAACATCAGCGTGATGACCAGGATGGCGATGGTCGCGGCGTTGCGCAGCAGGCTCAGCAGCGTCTGCTCGCGCGGGCTGGGAGCCCGGCCGTAATCGGGGTTGAGCCGCCAGTCCACCCAGGAGCCCAGCGCCAGCCAGGCGAGGAAGCCCAGCAGCACGATCGCCGCCACGCCGATCAGCGTGCCGGTGAGGGCGGCGCCGAACCGGCTGTCCAGCCAGGCGCGGACGTCGACCAGGCCGACGGTGTGCAGCGCGAACAGCGCCACCGCCGCGATCACCGCGAGGCGGAAGACCAGCAGCATCCTGGGCACGAAGGCGTTGAGGCGGCGCTCGAGCAGGGGCAGGCGCTCGGTCACCGGCTCGGGCAGGTGGACGCCGCGCGCCATGGCGCGCTTCAGCCAGGCGGCGGCGGCGAAGCCCGCCAGCGCGGCGACGAGGATCTGGCCCGAGGCGCCGAGCACCGGGAACAGCACGCTCCCGGGCCGGGTCGCCACGATGAGCGCCAGCCCGGCGAGGTAGGCGAGCGCCGGCCAGTGCCAGTTGCGCGCCAGGAACGCGAGCGCCCCCGGCCGCCGCTCGCCGTCGCCGCCGAGCCAGGCGGCCACGGCGTGGCGGCGGCGCACGATCATGCCCGCGATCACGGCGATGGCGATCAGCGCGACGAGCGCGCCGAGCGCCCGGCCGGCGGCCCAGGAGACCTGCTGGCTGACGATCGGCACCACCAGCACCTGCCCGTAGCCGAGCAGCCCGATCACCGGGCGCAGCCAGCGGTCGAGATAACGCGCGGCGGCGTCGCTCAGCGGCAGCAGGCGCAGCTCGCCGTTGGCCGGCGCGATCAGCGCGCGCAGCACCGCCTTGGCCAGCTCGACCACCAGGAAGGCATTGAGATAGAGGGTCTGCAGCAGCGCGATCGAGCCGTACTCGCCGAAGGCGGCGACGGCGATGGCGTAACCCGCCGCCCAGGCGGCGACCACGACCAGCACGTCGATCAGGATCGAGCCGACGATCAGCAGGAGGGTGCGCCACATGCCGGACTCGGCGGCCGCCCGGTCCATGGCGCGCCAGACCCGGCGCGCGCCCAGCCGCAGCACGATGAAGGCCGCGTAGGTCGCGGCGATGGTCAGCGCCAGGTCGCGCAGCGTCTGGACGACGAGGCCGAGGTCGGTCTCGCCCAGCACGGCGAAGGTGGCCGGCGCCGCGGCGATCTGGCGCCACAGCGACTGGAGGCGGGCGGCGGTCGCCTCGGCGGCGGCCTGGGTGGTCTCGGCGAGGCGGCGGCTGACCGAGGGCTCGGGTGCGGCGGCTTCGGGCGTCTCGGCCGACTCGGCAGCCGACGGGCCGTTGGCGGCGAGGCGCTCGAGCTCGGCGATCAGGGCGGCGCGGGCGTCGTCGTCGCGCAGCACCTCGACCAGCGCCCCGGCGCGGGCAGCCGCCGAGTCCGCAGGCGTTTCGGCGGGCGTTTCGGCGGGCGTCTCGGCGGGCGTTTCGGCGGGCGCGGGCGCTTGCGCGGCGGCCGGCCAGGCGAGGGCGGCGGCGACGAGGACAGCGAGAGCGGCGGCCAGCGCGTGGCCGGGCAGCGGAATACGGTTCAGCAAGATCCCCTCCGTGGACGTTCGGCGGACGTTCAGCGGACATTCGGCGGACGTTCGGCCGCGCTAACCGGGCCCCGGGAGTCGACGACTCCGGTGTCCCGGGACAGCGCGCCAGAAGCTAGAGCGATTTCGCCCAAAGGGGAATCCCCTTGCGGCTCGGAAATCGCGGTGACTCAACATGCTAGCGTGGTTTCGGTGATTCAGGGATCACCGGGACGGCTCCAGGCCGGATCGGCCGGCGGGGCCAGAGCCAGGGCGCAGGGGCGGGCCGGTTGGCCTGCCCGCGCGCATCCTCTACCATCCGCCGCGCCGGCGGGATCGGCTGCCGGGGGACGAAGGGGCGCGGGAGAGCGGCGGATGATCCGCGTGAGCGACGAGATCGCCATCGAGCCATGGGAGATCAGCGAGACCTTCGCGCGGGCCTCCGGCCCCGGCGGGCAGAACGTGAACAAGGTCGAGACCGCGGTCTCCCTGCGCTTCGAGGCGGCGCGCTCGCCGAACCTGAGCGAGGCGGTGAAGGCGCGGCTCAGGCGGCTGGCCGGGCGGCGCTGGACGGCGGACGGCGTGCTGGTGATCGAGGCGCGGCGCTTCAGCAGCCAGGCGCGCAACCGCGAGGACGCGCGCGAGCGGCTGGTCGCGCTGATCCGCCGGGCCGCCGAGCCGCCCAAGCGCCGGGTGCCGACGCGGCCGTCGGCGGGGGCCAGGCGCCGGCGGGCGGACGCGAAGTCCCGGCGCGGCCAAGTCAAGCGGCTGCGCGGGCGGCCGGAGCCCGAGGAGTGAGGCGGCCGCGGGCCAGGGCCGTTTCGGTGGTTCGTGACTCACCGAAACGGCCCTAGCATATTGAATTGCCGCGATTTCCGAGCCGCGAAGTGAGTCCCCTCTGCTCGAAATCGCTCTATCGGCCGAGCACCTCGGCGAGCCAGGCAACCTGTCGGCGCGCCGCGGCGAGCGCCGCCTCCGCGGAGGCGAGCGGCTCGGGCGAGGCGAGGCCGGTGGGGTGCCAGCCGCTCGGATCCTCGGGGTCGCGGCGGAACTCGGCGAAGCCGAATGCGCCGTCCGGGTGGCGAATGATGTCGACGCAGCGCAACCCGTCGGGGGTCTCGATCGAGCGGACGACCAGGTTTCGGGCGGGCATCTGCCTTCTTCCGCGCATGGGCCGTGCCTTCCATCATGCAACCCGCGGTGCGCCAGGGGCGGCGCTACGGCGCGAGCGCCTCGGCGACGCGGGCGGCGGCGGCGGCGGTGCCGGAGCCGCCGGTGGGGGCGGCCATGGCGATAAGCCCGGCCTCGATGGTGGCGAGCGCACCGAGCACCATCGGCGGGTTCATGTGGCCCATGTGGCCGATGCGGAAGGCGCGCGCCTCGAAGTCGCCGAGCCCGATGCCCAGCGTCAGCCCCGCCCCCTCCTCGCACACGCGGCGCAGGCGCCGGGCGTCGATCGAGCCGGTCAGGATGGTGGTCACCGAGTCGGCGCGCTCGGCCGGCTCGGTGATGTTGAGCTCGATGCCCCCCGGCGTGGACCAGGCGGCGACGGCGGCGCGCACCGCCGCGCCGAACACGGCGTGGCGCGCCCAGACGTTCTCGAGCCCCTCCTCGGCGATCATGTCGAGCGCCTCGCGCAGCGCGTAGAGGTGCGTCGCCGGCGGCGTGCCGCAATAGCGCCAGTAGTGCGGCCCGTCGCCCATGCGCGGCGTCCAGTCCCAGTAGGCGGTGCGCAGGTCGGCGCGCGCGTGCGCCGCGAGCGCCCGCTCGCCGGCCCAGGTGAAGCCCAGGCCCGGCGGCACCATCAGGCCTTTTTGCGCGCCGCCGACGGTGACGTCGACGCCCCAGGCGTCCATCTCGAAGGGCACGCAGCCGAGCGAGGCGATGCAGTCGACCATCAGCAGCGCCGGGTGGCCGGCGGCGTCGATGGCCCGGCGGAGCGCGGCGATGTCGTTCCAGACCGAGGACGCCGTGTCGATCTGCACCACGAGGATCGCCTTGATGGAATGCGCGCGGTCGGCGCGCAGGCGCTCCTCGACGGCGGCCGGATCGACGGCCCGGCGCGGCGCGGCGTTGAGCGTCTCGACCTCGAGGCCCAGCGTCCGGGCCATCTCGCCCCAGCCCACGGCGAAGCGGCCCGATTCGAGCACCAGCACCCGCTCGCCCCGGCTGAGCGTGTTGGTCAGCGCCATCTCCCAGGCGCCGTGGCCGTTGGCGATGGCGACGAAGGCGGGGCCGGCGGTGCGGGCGATGGCGGGCAGCTCGGCCAGCAGCGAGTGCGACATCTCGACCAGCGCGCCCTCGTAGATGTTGGGCATCGGCCGGTGCATGGCGGCGAGCACCCGGTCGGGGATCACCGAGGGGCCGGGGATGGCGACGAGCGGGCGGCCGTGCCCGAGCGAGCCGTGATTGAGCGAGCCGTGATTGAGCGACATGCGAAGGCGCCTCTGCCAGGGTTTCGGGCGGGGGATCGGGCGGGGGAGCGGGCCGCCGATCAAGCCGCCGCAGGCTAGCGGCGGGCGCGGCGAAGGCAAGCGGAGAAATGCTGATGGCGCGGATCACGGTGCGTGATGGCGCCGGGGGGATGTTGCGCACGGCAGGCCGGTCAGCGGCGGGCGAGCCACAGGCGCAGCCGGCCGGCGAGACCGGTGGCGCGCCAGGCGGCGGTGATGCGCTCGGGGTCGTAGGCGGTCTCGACCCAGTCGGCGAAGGGCAGCGGCGAGGCGGCGCAGGCGTCCAGGAAGGCGTCGAGGAGCCCGGCGCGGCCGAGCGGGTTGTGGCCGTAGCGCGGCGAGAGCTGGCGCCGCGCCTCGGCCGGCGGGCGGCCCTCGAAGAGCAGCCACAGCGCGGCGGCAAAGCCGGCCCGGTCGGCCCCCGACTGACAGTGCATGAGCACTGGCCGCTCGGCGGCGGCGAACAGCTGCCGCGCGGCGCGCAGCTCGGCGCGGCTGGGCAGCCGGTGGCCGCGCAGCGGCAGGCGGCGGAAGACGAGGCCGAGCTCGCGGCAGGCGGCGATCTCGGCGGGGAGGGCGGGCACCGCCTCGCCGGCGCGCAGCGAGATCACCGTGCGCCCGCCGGCGCGGGCGAAG
>DATKCQ010000112.1:0-12871 GCA_035513135.1 Thermohalobaculum sp. | reverse complement strand
CACCTCGTAGCCCACGCGACGCAGTGCGCCTGCACACTCGCGGCCCGAGACGAGCGAGACTTCCCGCTCGGCCGACAGGCCGCCCTTGAGCACCACGACGCGGTGAAATGTCCTGCCCGACATCCGCGCCTCAACTTTTTTCGGCCGCCCCCGGGTCGTTGATTCGCCGGTTGATTCGCCGGTTGATTCGCCGGCTGATTCGCCAAGTGATTCGCCGGTCGATTCGCCGGTCGATTCGCCGGTCGATTCGCCGGGGGATTCGGCCGTTGCCGCTCATGCGGTCTCTGAAGGGGCGAGTGTAACGCCGATGCGCTGGATTTCCCAGCGCAAATCCACCCCGGCGTGCGATTTCACGCGGGCGCGGACCAGCTCGCCCAGGGCCTCGAGGTCGGCGGCGGTGGCGGTGCCGGTGTTGATCAGGAAGTTCGCGTGCCGCTCGGAAATCTGCGCGCCGCCGAGGGTGAGCCCGCGGCAGCCGGCGGCCTCGATCAGCTTCCAGGCCTTGCGCTCCATCGGGTCGTCGGGGGCGCCGGTCGAGGAGAAGCCCGCGGGGTTGGCGAAGGTCGAGCCGCAACTGCGCTCGCGCACGGGCTGGCTGGCCTGGCGCTGCGCCACGTAGGTCTCCATCAGGGCCCGGATCGCGGCGGGGTCGCCGGGGCGGCCCTCGAGCGTGGCGTCGATCACCACCGTGTCGTCGGGGATGGCGGACGCGCGGTAGGCGAAGGCGAGGTCGCCGGGGCTCAGGGTGCGCCTGCGGCCGCCGCGCTCGATGGCGGTGACCTCGCGCACCACGTCGGCCGCGTAGGCGCCGTAGCAGCCGGCGTTCATCTTGACCATGCCGCCGATGGCGCCGGGGATGGTGCGCAGGAATTCGAGGCCGGCGATGCCGGCATCGGCGGCGCGCCTCGCCACCTGCGCGTCGAGCGCGGCGGCGCCGGCGCGGATGCGCTGGCCGGGGAGCGTTTCGATGCGGTTGAAGCCGCGGCCCAGCCGGATGGCGACGCCCGGCAGCCCGCCGTCGCGGATGATCAGGTTCGAGCACACGCCCAGCGGCGTCACCGGGATGTCCGCCGGGCAGGCGGCCAGGAAGGCGGCGAGATCGTCCGGGTCGGCGGGCTGGAACAGCACCTCGGCGGGGCCGCCGACGCGCAGCCAGGCGAGCTCGCCGAGCGGGCGCATGGGCGTGAGGCGGCCGCGCACGGGCGGCAGGCGTGCCAGCAGCCGCTCGCCGTCGATCACCGGCTGCCGCATGGCGAGGTCATCCCCAATGCCGCATCAGCCGAGCCGCGCCAGCTCGCCCGGCAGCGCGTTGGTCCAGGCCGAGATGGTCCCCGCCCCGAGGCAGACGACGATGTCGCCGGGCCGCGCGTGCTCGGCGACGAAGGGGGCCAGCTCCTCGGGGCCTTTCAGCGCGTGGGCCTGGCGGTGGCCGTGGGCGCGCAGGCCGCCGACCAGCGCATCGCGCGAGATGCCCTCGATGGGCGGCTCGCCGGCGGCGTAGACGTCGGCGATGGCGACCACGTCGGCGTCGTTGAAGCAGGCGCAGAACTCCTCGAACAGGTCGTGCAGGCGCGAGTAGCGGTGCGGCTGGTGCACCGCGATGACCCGGCCCTGCGTGGCGGCGCGGGCGGCCTTCAGCACGGCGGCGATCTCGACCGGGTGGTGGCCGTAGTCATCGATGATGCGCGCGCCGTTCCACTCGCCAACTTCCGTGAAGCGGCGGCGCACGCCGGTGAAGGCGGCGAGCGCGCGGCGGATGTCGTCCATCGCGATGCCGAGCTCGCGGGCGACGCCGATCGCGGCCAGCGCGTTCATCACGTTGTGCTCGCCGGGCAGCGAGAGGGTCAGCGCCTCGTGACGCTCGTCCGGGCGCTTCTCGGGCCCGGCGCGCAGCGCGATGTCGAAGAGCATGCGGCGGTCCTCGTAGCGCACGTTCTCGGCGCGCAGGTCGGCCTGGCGCGAGAAGCCGTAGGTGACCACCCGGCGGTCGGTGACCCGGCCGATCAGGCTCTGCACCTCGGGGTGGTCCATGCAGGCGACCAGCGCGCCGTAGAACGGGATGTTGGAGACGAAGGCGTCGAAGCCGTCGCGCAGCGCCTCGATGGTGCCGTAGTGGTCCATGTGCTCGGGGTCGATGTTGGTGACCACGGCGATGGTGGCGGGCAGGCGCACGAAGGTGCCGTCGGACTCGTCGGCCTCGACCACCATCCAGCGGCCCTCGCCGAGCCGGGCATTCGAGCCGTAGGACTGGATGATGCCGCCGTTGATCACGGTGGGGTCCTCGCCGCCCGCGTCGAGCAGGGCGGCGACCAGCGAGGTGGTGGTGGTCTTGCCGTGCGTGCCGGCCACCGCGACGTTGGACTTCAGCCGCATGAGCTCGGCCAGCATCTCGGCGCGGCGCACGACCGGGAGCGCGGCCGCGCGGGCGGCCTCGAGCTCGGGGTTGCCGCGCTTCACGGCGGAGGAGATGACGACGACGCGCGCCTCGCCCAGGTTCGCCGCGTCGTGGCCGATGCGGACGGTGGCGCCCAGGGCCCGCAGGCGCTCGGTGATCTGGCTCTCCCTGAGGTCCGAGCCCTGCACCGTGTAGCCGAGGTTGCGCAGCACCTCGGCGATGCCCGACATGCCGATGCCGCCGATGCCGACGAAGTGGATCGGGCCGATGTCGATGGGCAGCGCGGTGGCCTGGTTCACGTGAGTCCTTCCCTCGCAGACGGTCTGGCGGGGACCTATCAGGCGGCGGGTTGGTTGCCAAGTTCCTCCACCAGGTCGGCGAGGTCGCGCGTGGCCTGCGGGCGGCCCTGCGCCCGGGCCGCGGCGGCCATGCGGGCGGCCCGGGCGGGGTCGCCGAGGACGGCGCGGATGTGGCCGGCGAGGGCATCCGTAGTGAGGCCGGCCTCGGGCGCGAGGATGGCGCCGCCGGGCCGCGCCAGCGCCATGGCGTTGGCGCTCTGGTGGTCCTCGGCGGCGTGCGGATAGGGGATCAGGATGGCGGGGCGGCCGATGGCGGCGAGCTCGGCCACGGTCGAGGCGCCGGCGCGGGCGATGACCAGCTGCGCGGCGGCGATGCGGCGCGGCAGGTCGGCGAAGAACGGGGCGAGGTGGGGCTCGATGCCGGCCCTGGCGTAGGCGGCGGCGACCGCCTCGTCCTCGCCGGGGCGGGTCTGCTGGGTGACGCGCAGGCGCGCGCGCAGCTCCCCTGGCAGGAGCGCGACGGCGGCGGGGACCAGGCGGGCGAAGGCGGCGGCGCCCTGGCTGCCGCCGAACACGAGGAGGTCGAGGGGGCCGTCGCCGGGGGGCGCATAGGCGATCCCGGCGGCGGCGCGTGCGGCGTCGCGGACCGGGTTGCCGATGTGGACGAGCGGCGCGCCGCTGGGCGCGTTGGTGACCGGCCAGGTGCCGCAGGCGACGCGGTCGACGCGGGCCGCGAACAGGCGGTTGACGCGGCCCAGCACGGCGTTCTGCTCGTGGATCAGGCGGGGCAGGCCGAGGCGCCAGGCGGCGGCGAGCGCGGGCAGCGCCGGATAGCCGCCGAACCCGGCGACGCAGGCCGGGCGGTCGGCGCGGAAACGGCGCCCGGCCTCGCGGATGCCGGCGAGAATCTGGAGGGGCGCGCGCGCGCGGGCCGCCAGCCCGCCCCGGCGGTAGCTCGCCGAGCGCAGCGTGACGCGCTCGACCGCCTCGGGGAAGCCGTCCGCATAGCGCAGCCCGCGCGGGTCGGTGGTGAGCGCGACGCGCCAGCCGCGGCGCAGCATCTCCTCGGCGAGCGCCTGGGCGGGGAACATGTGCCCGCCGGTGCCGCCGGCGGCGATGACCAGCAGCGGTGGGCTCACGCGGCGCCCCGCTCGGCCGCCTCGCGCGGGCGGCTGCGGGTGAAGGCGAGCAGCGCGCCGATGGTGATGGCGGCGGCCAGCAGCGACGAGCCGCCATAGGAGATGAACGGCAGGGTCATTCCCTTGGCCGGCAGCAGGCGGATGGCGACCGCCATGTTGACGAAGGCCTGCAGGCCGATGAGCACCGCGAGCCCGGTGCCGGCCAGGCGCGCGAAGGGGTTGCGCTCCTCGACCAGGCGGGCCAGCGCGCGCATGACGATGAAGACGTAGAGGCCGATGATGACGAGGGTGAGCAGCAGGCCGAACTCCTCGGCCGCCACGGCGATGATGAAGTCGGTGTGCGCGTCGGGCAGGGTCCACTTCACCGAGCCCTGCGCCGGGCCGACGCCGAACAGCCCGCCCTCGCGGATCGCCGACTGCGCGTAGGCGAGCTGGGTGTGCGGGTCGATCTCCTCGGCGAGGTAGCTGTCGATGCGCCCGGCCAGGTGGCTCGAGGTGGTGTAGGCGTAGGCGCCGGCCAGCCCGATCAGACCGCCCAGCAGCAGCAGCGTGAGGATCGGCGCGCCGGAGACGAACACCATCACCGACCACACGGCGAGCACCAGCACCGCCTGGCCGAAATCGGGCTGCAGCGCCAGCATCGCCGCGATGCCGATGGCGATCAGGCCGGAGATGGAGCGCCCGGGCGGGCCGAAGCGCTCGAACGAGCCCCACATCAGCCAGCCCGAGGCGATCACGAAGGCGGGCTTCAAAAACTCCGAGGGCTGCAGGCTGAAGAAGCCGAGCGAGTACCACCGCGTCGCGCCCTTGCCGAAGTCGGTGCCGAGCCAGGGCAGCGCCGCGGTGGCCGCGAAGGAAATCAGGAAAAGCACGATCCCGTAGCGCCGCACCGTGGCGACCGAGCACATCGAGACGGCGGCGACCACAACCAGCGCCATCGCGGCGAACACGGCGTGGCGCAGCACGTAGTGGTAGGTCCACAACTCGTTCTTGTGCGCCAGCGGCGGCGAGGCGGCCAGCGCCAGCACGAGGCCGAGCGCGAACAGCACCAGCAGCGCGCTGAGGCTCCAGCGGTCGACCGTCTGCCACCAGTCGCCGACCACCGAGCCCTCGGGCCGGGCGGGCGGGGCGCGCAGGGCGAGCTCGGTCATGGGCCGGCCTCCTGCGCGACCTGCTCCTCGAGGCAGGCCGAGGCCAGGGCGCGGAAGGCGTCGCCGCGCGCCTCGAAGCTGGCGAACTGGTCGAAGCTGGCGCAGGCGGGCGACAGCAGGATCACGTCGCCCGGCCGCGCCTCGGCCCAGGCGGCGGCGACGGCGCGCTCGAGCGTGCCGCAGCGGGCGTGGGGCACGTCGGCCAGCGTCGCGGCGAAGGCGGCTTCGGCCTCGCCGATCAGGTATGCCCTGGCGATGCGCGGGAAAAGCGGGCGCAGCGGCGCGATGCCGCCCTCCTTGGGCCGCCCGCCGGCGATCCAGCGGATGTTCTCGAAGGCGAGCAGCGCCTTCTCGGCCGCGTCGGCGTTGGTGGCCTTCGAATCGTTGACGAAGCTGACGCCGCGGGCGCTGCCCACCGGCTCCATGCGGTGCGCGAGGCCGGGGAAGTCGATCAGCGCCGGCTCGATCTGGCGGGGCGCGAGGCCGAGCGCGCGGCAGGCGGCATAAGCGGCCGCCGCGTTCTGGTGATTGTGCGCGCCCCTCAGCGCCAGCGCGGGACGCATGTCGATGGCGGCCTGCTGGCGGCCGGCGCGCCACTCGGTCAGGTGGTTGCGGTGCATGAACACCGACCAGCCCTCGCCGCGCGGGCGGGATTTCACCGAGACGAGGATCGGCGCATGATGCGTGTTGGCGAGGAAGCGGCCCTCCGCTTCGTCGATGCCGATGATCGCGCGCTCGGGCGCGCCGAGCTCGAACAGGCGGCGCTTGGCGGCGAAGTAGCCGCCCATGCCGGCGTGCCGGTCGAGGTGGTCCGGCGAGAGGTTGAGAAAGACGGCGACGTCGGGGGCCAGCGCCCGGGCGAGCTCGATCTGGTAGGAGGAGAGCTCGAGGACGATCGCCGCGCCGGGTCCGGGCGGGTCGAGGCCGAGCACGCCGCGGCCGATATTGCCGCCCATCTGCGCGGGCCGGCCGGCCGAGCGCAGCACATGGTGGATCAGCGCGGTGGTTGTGGACTTGCCGTTCGAGCCGGTGACGGCGACGACCTTCGGAGCCGGGCCGTCCTCGGGCTCGGTCTCGAGCAGGGCGCGGAAAAAGAGGCCCACGTCGTTGTCCACGGGCACGCCCGCGGCCTGCGCCTGCGCCACCGCCTGGTGCGGCCGGGGATAGAGATGCGCGATGCCGGGCGAGACCACGAGGCAGGCGAGCCGCGCGGCCTCGCGCGCGCGGCCGAGATCGGCGATCTCGAAGCCCGCGGCCTCGGCCTTGGCGCGCGCGGCCTCGGCGTCGTCCCAGCACAGCGGCTCGGCGCCGCCGGCGCGCAGCGCGAGGGCCGCCGCGAGGCCGGAGCGCCCGAGCCCCAGCACCCCGACCGCGCGGCCGGCATATGCGGTTACCGGGATCATCTGAGCTTCAGGGTGGCCAGGCCGATCAGTGCCAGGATCACCGAGATGATCCAGAAGCGGATGACGATGGTCGCCTCCTGCCAGCCCTTCTGCTCGAAGTGGTGGTGGATCGGCGCCATGCGGAAGACCCGCTTGCCGGTCAGCTTGAAGCTCGCCACCTGCACGATCACCGAGACCGCCTCGAGCACGAACAGGCCGCCGACGATGGCGAGCACGATCTCGTGCTTGGTGGCGACCGCGATGGCCCCGAGCGCGCCGCCCAGCGCCAGCGAGCCGGTGTCGCCCATGAACACCATGGCCGGCGGCGCGTTGAACCACAGGAACCCGAGCCCCGCGCCGATCAGCGCGGCGACGAAGATGGCGATCTCGCCGGTGCCGGGCACGTAGTGGAGCTGCAGGTACTCGGTGAAGTCGGTACGGCCCACGATGTAGGCGATGACGCCCAGCGTCCCGGCGGCGATCATCACCGGCATGATCGCCAGCCCGTCGAGCCCGTCGGTCAGGTTCACCGCGTTGGCCGAGCCGACGATCACCAGCATGGCGAAGGGCGCGTAGAGGATCCCGGCATGGATCAGCACGTCCTTGAAGACCGGCAGCGCGATGGCGTTCTGCAGCTCCGGCGGCTGCAGCGCCGCGGCCCAGATCGCGGCCCCCAGCGCGATGACGAACCCCAGCGCCAGCCGGGTCCGCCCGGGCACGCCCCGGTGCGAGAACCGGCGCAGCTTGAGTACGTCGTCGAGAAACCCGATCAGGCCGAAGCCGAAGGTGACCAGCACGACGATCCAGACGAAGCCGTTGTCGAGCCGCGCCCACAGGAGCGTCGAGACCAGGAGCCCGCCGAGGATCATCACGCCGCCCATGGTGGGGGTGCCGGCCTTGGCGGCCAGGTGGCTCTGCGGGCCGTCGTCGCGGATCGGCTGGCCCTTCTTCTGGATGCGCCTGAGCCAGTCGATGATCGGCCGGCCGAGCAGGAAGCCGAAGACCAGCGCGGTCATCAGCGCGCCGCCGGCGCGGAAGGTGATGTAGCGAAAGAGGTTGAAGATGTCGCCGCCCTCGCTGAGCGGGGTCAGCAGGTGGTAGAGCATCGCGTCACTCCTCGTCCGCCGCGTATGCCGAACGGGCGGTGCCCAGGCCCCTGATCGCCTCGACCACCCGGCGCATCACCATGCCGAGAGAGCCCTTGACCATGCAAACGTCCCCCGCGTCAACCAGCCTGCGCGCGCGCTCGGCGAGCTGGGCGCTGTCCTCGAACCAGGCGCCGCGCTTCTCGGGCGGCAGCGCCGCGTGCAGGCTGCGCATGCGCGGGCCGGCGAGGTGGAGCTGGTCGATGCCGTCGAGCTCGGGCAGCTCGGCGAGCCCGGCGTGCAGCGCCTCCTCGGTGGGGCCGAGCTCGAGCATGTCGCCGAGGAAGGCGATGCGGCGGCCGCGCGCGATGCGGCCCTGCTCGTGGGTCACCGGGCTGGCCGCGAGCACGGCGAGCGCGGCGCGCAGCGAGGCGGGATTGGCGTTGTAGCTGTCGTCGATGAGGGTGATGGCGCCGTCCATGCCGGCGGGGCCGAGCTCGATGCGCCAGCGCCGGCCGCGGCCCTCGGGCGGGCGCCAGCCGGCCATGGCCAGACCGGCGCGGGCGAGGTCGGCGCCGACGGCGGTGACGGCGCCGAGCGCCGCCACGGCGTTGAGCGCGAAATGGGCGCCGGGGGCGCCGAGCTTGAAGGTCACCGGCTGGCCGGCGATGCGGGCGCGCACCACCGTGGTCAGGCCGGTGATCGTGGCGTGCTCGAGCAGCAGGTCGGCGTCGGCCGTGCCGAAGCCGAGGATGCGGGCATCGCCGGCCTGCCGCGCCAGCCGGTCGAAATGCGGGTTGTCGCGGTTGAGGATGGCGGTGCCGCCGGGCTCGAGCCCGGCGAAGATCTCGGCCTTGGCGTCGGCGATCTCCCCGACCGAGCCGAAGGCGGCAAGGTGGACCGCCTCGACCGCGGTGATCAGCGCCACATGCGGGCGGGCCAGCCGCGACAGCGGGGCGATCTCGCCCGGGTGGTTCATGCCCATCTCGATGACGGCGTAGCGGGTTGCGGCGGGCATCCGCGCCAGCGTCAGCGGCACGCCCCAGTGGTTGTTGTAGCTGCGCTCGGCGGCGTGCGTGTCGCCCTGGGCGCTCAGCATGGCGCGCAGCATCTCCTTGGTCGAGGTCTTGCCGACCGAGCCGGTAACCGCGATCACCCGCGCCGCCGAGCGCGCGCGCGCCGCCGCGCCGAGGCCGCGCAGGGCCTCCAGCGTGTCGCCGACGACGAGCAGGGGCGCGTCGGCGGACAGGCCCGCGGGGACCTGGCTGACCATGGCGGCGGCGGCGCCGGCCTCGATCGCCTGCGCGGTGAACGCATGGCCGTCGCGGTTCTCCCCGGCGAGCGCGACGAAGAGGTCGCCGGGCGCGAGGCTGCGGGTGTCGATGGAGACGCCGCTGACCTGGTCCCAGCCGCCGCGCGCCGCGCCGCCGGTGGCGGCGGCGGCCTCGGGCGCGCTCCACAGCGGGGCGGTCATGCGCGGTCCCCGAAGGCGTGCGCGGCGCCGTCGAGGGCGGCCACCGAGGCCTGCGCCTGGTCGACATCGTCGAACGGCAGCATCGCGCCGTCGACCTCCTGGCCCTGCTCGTGGCCCTTGCCGGCGATCAGCAGGCAGTCGCCGGGTGCCGTCAGCGCGTCCACCCCGGCGAGGATCGCGGCGGCGCGGTCGCCGATCTCGTGCGCCTCGGGGCAGGCGGCGAGGATGGCGCGGCGGATCGCGGCCGGGTCCTCGGAGCGCGGGTTGTCGTCGGTGACGATGGCGACGTCGGCGCGGCTCGCCACCGCCGCACCCATCAGCGGGCGCTTGCCGGGGTCGCGCTCGCCACCGGCGCCGAACACCACCACCAGCCGGCCGGCGCAGTGCGGCCTGAGCGCGTCGATGGCACTCGCCAGCGCGTCCGGGGTGTGGGCGTAATCCACATAGACCGCGGCGCCGTTGGCGCGCCGCGCCGCGCGCTGCATGCGCCCGCGCACGCCGCTCAGGCCGGGCAGCGCCGCGAAGACCGTGGCGGGCGCGACGCCGGTGGCGATGGCGAGGCCGGCGGCGAGCGCCAGGTTCTCGGCCTGGAAGCCGCCGATCAGCCGGAGCCGGGCGCGGTGCTCCCGCCCCGCCCAGCCGAACGTCACCGCCTGGCCCTCGGCGTGGAAGCGTGCATCGAGGATGCGCAGGTCGGCGCCCGCGGCGCGGCCCACCGCGATGACGCGCAGGTTCCGGGCGGCGGCGGCCTCGCGGGCGCGGGGGAAGGCGGGATCGCCGGCGTTCAGCACCGCCGCGCCGTCCGCGGGCAGCAGCTCGGTGAAAAGGCGCAGCTTGGCGGCCACATAGGCTTCGTGGTCGGCGTGGTAGTCCATGTGGTCGCGGGTGATGTTGGTCAGCCCGGCCGCGCGCAGCCGCACGCCGTCGAGGCGGTGCTGCGCCAGGCCGTGGCTCGACGCCTCCATCGCTGCGTGCGTGCAGCCCCTGGCGGCCAGCCGCGCCAGCAGGGCGTGCAGCGCGATCGGCTCGGGCGTCGTGTGGCGCAGGGGCTCGGCGAAGCCCTCGCCCTCGACGCCGGTGGTGCCGAAGGCCGCCGCCGGGTGGCCCGCCGCCTCCCAGATCTGGCGCAGGAAGTGGGCGGTCGAGGTCTTGCCGTTGGTGCCGGTGACGGCGGCGATGATTTCGGGCTGCGCAGCGAAGAATCGCGCCGCCGCCAAAGCCAGGACGCGGCGCGGGTTGTCGCTGACGAGGAAGGGCACCGGCAGCCCGCCGATGTCGGCCCGTGCCGTCTCGACGCCCGCGCGCGTGGCGACCACGGCGACGGCGCCCTGGCGCACGGCGTATTGCGCGAAGCGCGCGCCGTCGAGCCGGGTGCCGGGGATGGCGAAGAAGACGAAGCCCTCGCGCACCGCGCGGCTGTCCACCGCGAGGCCGCGCACGCGCGTCGCCGGGTCGGGCGCCGGCCCGGCCGCCTGAAGCGTGGCGAGGCCGAGATCGGCGAGGCTGCTTGCGCGCGGCTCGGTCATCGCCCGCTCCTACTGGCTGGCGGCGGCGACCGCGGCGATGCCGGCGGGCGCGCCGACCGGCAGGGGCCGCATGCCCAGAAGCGGCGCGAGCCGGCCGATCGCGGCGGCGGTGACCGGGGCGGCGGTGCGGCTCGCCTCGCGCACGGCATGCTTGCCCGAGCGGTCGGTCGGCTCGTCGAGCGAGACGGCGAGCACGTATCTCGGGCTGCTCGTCGGGAACACCGAGACGAAGGTCGAGATCACCCGGTCGCGGTAGTAGCCGCCGCCGGGGCGGTACTTGTCCGCCGTGCCGGTCTTGCCGCCGACCTCGTAGCCGGGGACGTTGGTGCGCCGCCCGGTGCCGCGGCTGACCACCTGGCGCACGATCGACATAATGTGCCGCGAGGTGTCGGGCGAGAAGACCCGCTCGCCGTCCTGCCCGTCCCCGCCCCTGACCAGCGTCGGGCGCACCCGCTTGCCGCCATTGGCCAGCGTGGCGAAGGCCGAGGCGAGGTGCACCGGCGAGGCGGCGAGCCCGTGACCGAAGGAGATCGTCATCGTCGAGAGGTCCGTCCACTTGGGCGGCAGCAGCGGCGCCGCGCGCTCGGCCTCGGCCAGCTCCAGCGGGAGCGGGTCGAAGAATCCCAGACGCTTGAGATAGTCCTTCAGCCGCGGCGTGCCAACCCTGAGTGCCAGCCGCGCCGCGCCCACATTGGACGAGCGCACGACGATGTCGGTGACGGTCATCTCGGGCGGCATGCGGTGCATGTCGCGGATGCGGTGGCGGCCCCAGCTCAGCGCCGTGCCGGTCTCGATCAGCGTGTCGGGGCCGACCACGCCGGCGTCCAGCGCGATGCCCGCGGTCAGCACCTTGAAGGTCGAGCCCAGCTCGTAGCGGCCCTGCGCGGCGCGGTTGAAGCGGGGGTCGAGCTCGGCCGGGCCGTCGAACGCCTCGGGGCGCGCGTTGGGGTCGAAATCGGGCAGCGAGACCATGGCGAGGACCTCGCCGGTGGTGACGTCCATCATCACTGCCGCCGCGCCCTTGGCGGTGAACTGCGCCATGCCGGCGGCGAGCACCTCGCGCAGCGCCGCCTGGGCGCCGAGGTCGATCGACAGCGCCAGCGGCTCGCCCAGCCGCGCCGGGTCGCGCAGCCGCGCGTCGAAATAGCCCTCGACGCCGCCGGCGCCGACCAGCTCGGCGTGGCGCACGTCCTCGGCGGCGGCGCGCACGCCCCCGGCGATGTGCGCCACGGTGCGCCCGGGCGGGTAGACGCGCATGCTGCGCGAGCCGAACCTGAGGCCGGGGTGGCCGAGGTCGAGCACCTGCCGGCGCTCGCTCGGCGTGATCGGGCGGCGCACCCAGACGAAGCTGGCATCGCGCTCGAGCATCGCGCGCAGGCCCGCCTCGGTCATGTCGGGAAAGATCCCGGCGAGCTCGCGCGCCACCCGCGCCGGGTTCTTGATCTCGCGCGGGTGGGCGTAGAGCGAGAAGGCCGGCAGGTTGGCGGCGATCAGCCGGCCGGCGCGGTCGGTGATCTCGCCGCGCACCGGGACGCCGCCGCCGCTGCGGGCGAGGCGCGGCTCGGCCGGCTCCTCGAGCGCGATCAGCCCCATGCGCAGCGCCACCGTGCCGTAGCACAGGCACAGCGCGACGATGACGATGACCAGCCGCCAGTCGTCGCGCGGGCGGGCGATGGCGCGCAGGCGCGGGACCGAGCGGGCCCGGCCCGGTTGCGGCGGGACCGGTTCGGGCGAGGCCGATTCGGGCGGGGCCGGGGTCTCGCTCACCGGGTTTTCATTCACTGGGGCCTCCAGCTCGCCGGGCGCGGCACCGGCGGCGGCATCGCCGGGACGGCCGGCGCCGCCCGCTCGGTGAGGAGCAGCGGCGGCTCGGGCGCGGGCGGCGCGGCCGGCTCCGCCACGAGAGGGGTCTCGGGCGGGGCCTCGGGCGGGGTCTCGGGCGGGGCCTCGAGCGGGGCCGCGTTCGGGACTTCGTTCGGGATTTCTTCGGGCGCCGCCAGCGGCGGGCGCGGCGGGAAGGGCACGGCGGCGGCCTCGTCGAAGTGCTGCGGGCTCAGGGGCACCAGGCCGAGCCGGTCGTTGTTCATGGCGACCAGCCGGGCCAGGCGGTCCGGGGCGTTGAGATAGGCCCACTCGACGCGCAGCACCTCGACCGCCTCGCGCTCGGCGGCGATCGCGGCGCGCAGCCGGTCGACCCGGTTGAGCGCGGTCTTCGTCTGGTAGTTGACGTGATAGGTCCAGGCCGCCGCGGCGACCACCGCGGCCATCGCCAGGGCGAAGCCGAGCCGGCTCACCGCCGCCCCCCGCCAAGCAGCTCGGCCGCCGCCGGCAGCGGTGGCAGGCCGAGGCGGGCGGGCTCGACCGGCACGGCCGGCGCCTCGGTGCGCCGGGCGGTGCGCAGCCGCGCCGAGCGGGCGCGG
>DATKCQ010000111.1:0-4180 GCA_035513135.1 Thermohalobaculum sp. | reverse complement strand
AGCAGGAACGCGCCGAGGTGTTCGAGATCCTGCGCGCCCGCGGCCTGCCCGAGGCCGACATCGCCGCCTTCGCCGACCTCTACGGCCGGCACCCGGACCTGCTCGCCGACTTCATGATGACCCACGAGATCGGCATGGCCGATCCGCGCGACGGCAGCCCCGTGCTCGGGGCGCTGGCGACCTTCGTCTCGTTCCTGTTCTTCGGCGCCATCCCGCTGATCCCCTACTTCCTGCGCGAGCCGACCGAGACGACCTTCCACCTCTCGGTCGCCGCCACCTTCCTGGCGCTGGTCCTCCTCGGCCTCCTGCGCTGGAAGGTGACCACGAGGACGGCGCTCCGCGCCATCGGCGAGACGGTCGCCATCGGCGGCACCTGCGCCGTGGTGGCCTATGCGGTGGGGATGCTGGTGGGGGGCTGACCTTGACCCCGCCCCGCCCCGCCCCTATCCCCACAACCATGAAACCGATCCACGTCATCGGCGGCGGCATGGCCGGGTCCGAGGCCGCCTGGGCGGCGGCCAGCATGGGCGTTCCCGTCGTCCTGCACGAGATGCGGCCCGAGCGCCCGACCGAGGCGCACCAGACCGCCGGGCTGGCCGAGCTGGTCTGCTCCAACTCGTTCCGCTCGGACGACGACGAGACCAACGCCGTCGGCCTGCTGCACTGGGAGATGCGCCGGCTCGGCTCGATCATGATGGACTGCGCGGAACCGGCCGCGCTCCCCGCCGGCGGCGCGCTGGCGGTGGACCGGCACATCTTCTCGGACGCGGTCACCGCGAAAATCGAGGCCCACCCGCTGATCACCGTCGCGCGCGGCGAGATCGCCGCCCTGCCCCCCGCCGACTGGGACAGCGTGATCATCGCCACCGGGCCACTGACCTCGCCGGCGCTGGCCGGGGCCATCCGCGCCATGACCGGCGAGACCTCGCTCGCCTTCTTCGACGCCATCGCGCCGATCGTCTATGCCGACTCGATCGACTACGCCAAAGCCTGGTTCCAGTCGCGCTACGACAAGGGCGAGACGCAAGCCGAGCGCACCGCCTACCTCAACTGCCCGATGAGCCGCGAGCAGTACGACCGCTTCATCGACGCGCTCCTCGCCGCACCCAAGACCGAGTTCCATGACTGGGAGCGCGACACCCCCTATTTCGAGGGCTGCCTGCCCATCGAGGTGATGGCCGAGCGCGGCCGCGAGACCCTGCGCCACGGGCCGATGAAGCCCGTCGGCCTGACCAACCCGCACGCGCCGCACGAACGCCCCCACGCCGTGGTCCAGCTGCGCCGCGAGAACGCGTTGGGCACGCTTTACAACATGGTCGGCTTCCAGACGAAACTGAAGTATGGCGCGCAGGCGGATGTTTTTGCGCTAATTCCCGGACTCGAGAACGCCAAGTTCGCGCGTCTCGGCGGCATCCACCGCAACACCTTCCTGAACGCGCCGCGCCTGCTCGACGCGCGGATGCGGCTCAGGGCCGATCCCCGCCTGCGCTTCGCCGGCCAGATCACCGGCGTCGAGGGCTATGTGGAATCCGGCGCCATGGGCATCCTCGCGGGCCGCCTCGCCGCCGCCGAGCGGCTGGGCCGCGACCTCCCCCTGCCGCCGGCCGAGACGGCGCTGGGCGCGCTGCTCCACCACATCACCGGCGGCGCCGAGGCCGAGACCTTCCAGCCCATGAACGTGAACTTCGGCCTGTTCCCGCCGCTCGACGAGCAGCCCAAGGGCCGCCGCGGCAAGCGCGACCGGGCCCGCGCCTACACCGCCCGCGCCAAGGCGGCGCTCGAGGCGTGGCAGCGCGACACCGGCGCCACCGCCTACCACGCGGCCTGATCGCTCTAGCACGTTGAGTCACCGCGATTTCCGAGTCGCGAAGTGTATCCACTTCGCTCGAAATCGCTCTATCGGTCGGACATCTCCCAGCGCGGGTTGATCCACGGCTTGCGGTTGACGCGCGGCAGCGGCTCGCGGCCGAGGATGTGGTCGGCCGCCTTCTCGCCCACCACGATCGAGGGCGCGTTGGTGTTGCCGTTGGTCACCATCGGGAACACCGAGCTGTCGGCCACCCGCAGGGCCTCCACCCCGATCACCCGGCATTGGGGATCGACCACCGCCATCGGGTCGACGCGGCGGCCCATGCGGCAGGTGCCGCAGGGGTGGTAGGCGCTCTCCACGTGCGCGCGGATGAAGGCGTCGATCTCGTCGTCGGACTGCACCTGCGCGCCCGGCTGGATCTCCTCGCCCCGGAAGGCGTCGAAGGCCGGCTGCGCGAAGATCTCGCGGGTCAGCCGGATGCAGTGGCGGAAATCCGCCCAGTCCTGCGGATCGCTCATGTAGTTGAACAGGATCGAGGGCGCCGCGCGCGGCGCGGCCGAGGTCAGCGCGACCCGCCCGCGCGCGGCCGAGCGCATCGGTCCCACATGCGCCTGGAAGCCGTGGCCCTCGGCCGGCGCCGTGCCGTCGTAGCGCACCGCCATGGGCAGGAAGTGATACTGGATGTCGGGGTAGGCGACCCCGGCGCGCGAGCGCACGAAGGCGCAGGCCTCGAAGTTGTTGCTGGCGCCCGGACCGGTCTTGAACAGCAGCCAGCGCAGCCCGACCAGCGCCTTGCCGACCAGGCTCCAGTACTTGTAGAGCGTGATCGGCTGCGTGCAGGCCTGCTGGACGTAGACCTCCAGGTGGTCCTGCAGGTTCTGGCCCACGCCGGGCCGGTCGGCGAGAACCGCGATCCCATGCCCGGCGAGGTGCGCCGCGGGGCCGATGCCGGAGAGCATCAGCAGCTTGGGCGAGTTGAAGGCCGAGGCCGCGAGGATCACCTCGCGCCGGGCGCGGACCACCTCGACGCGCCCGCCGCGCTCGACCTCGACGCCCACCGCGCGGCCCGCCTCGAGCACCACGCGCCGGGCGAGGCAGCGGTAGAGATCGCAGTTCCGCCGCTTCAGCGCCGGCTTCAGGTAGGCGCTGGCGGTGGACCAGCGCCGGCCGCGCCAGACCGTCTGCTCCATGGCGCCGAAGCCCTCCTGCTTCTCGCCGTTGTAGTCGTCGGTCAGCTCGAAGCCGGCCTGCGATCCGGCCTCGACGAAGGCGTGGAACAGCGGGTTCTCGCGCGCCCCGCGGGTGACGTGGAGCGGGCCGGAGCGGCCGCGCCAGGCGCCGTCGAGGCCGTTGCCGTGCCAGCACTCCATGCGCTCGAAATAGGGGGCGACGTCGGCGAAGGCCCAGCCGCTCGCACCCTCGGCTTCCCACTGGTCGAAATCGTGCGGGTGGCCGCGCACGTAGACCATGCCGTTGATCGAGGACGAGCCGCCGATCACCTTGCCGCGCGGCGCCGGCAGGCGCCGCCCGCCCAGGTGCGGCTCGGGCTCGGTCATGTAGCCCCAGTCGTAGAGCCCCATGTTCATGGGGTAGCTCAGCGCGCCGGGCATCTGGATGAACGGCCCGATGTCGCTGCCGCCATGCTCCAGCACCAGCACCGAGTGCCGCCCGTCCTCGGACAGGCGGTGGGCGAGCGCCGCGCCGGCCGAGCCGGCACCGACGATGACGAAATCAGCTTCCATTGCAGCCTTTCCCGGGCGCCGGCCGCGTCAGTCGACGCGCAGGCTCTCGTAGGAGACCATGACGTGCTCGCGGTAGGTCGGGCGCTCGCCGAGGCGCCGGTAATAGGCGGCGAGGTTCGGCGTGTCGGCCCGCTCGAAGTCGAGCGTGAAGTAGCGGTAGAGCAGGTGCCCGGCCATGATGTCGGCGAAGCTGAGCTTCGCGCCGCCAAGATACGGCCCCGCGCCGAGCCGCGCCTCGAGCATCGGCGCAAGCCGCCTGAGCTTGGCCACCCCGTCGTCGATCAGCGCCTGGTTGCGCTCTGCGGCGGGGGTGCGCACGAGCTGCCAGAACACCTGGGACGTGAGCGGCGGCGCCAGCGTGGTCCTGACCCACTCCGCCCACATGTCGAGCGGTGCCCGCTTCGCCGGGTCCTCGGGCCAGAACGCTTCGTCGCCGTAGCGCGCCGCGAGGTAGCGCAGGACCGCGCCGCTCTCCCACACCACCAGATCGCCGTCGCGCACGGTCGGGATCAGGCCGTTCGGGTTCATCCTGAGATACTCGGGATCGTCGTTGCCGCCGAACGCGCCGCCCCAGTCGATGCGCTCGTGCGCGAGCCCCAGCTCGCCCACCGCCCACATGACGATCTGC
>DATKCQ010000110.1:0-4045 GCA_035513135.1 Thermohalobaculum sp. | reverse complement strand
CAGAAGCCCGAGCCCGAGGCCGTGGCCGAGGCCCAGCCCGACGCTCCCGTCGCCGCGGCGCCGCAGCAGGCGCGGCTGCCGGTGGCCAAGCCGGCGGAGCTCGCGGCCGCGGCACGCGCCTCCTCGGCCCCCGAGCCGCTGGCCGCCGCGCCCAAGCCGCAGGCGGAGAAGCCCGAGAAGCCCAGGCCCGTCGAACAGGCCGCGCCCCAGGAGCCCGCCGAGCCCAAGCCCGCCGGGCCCGCCCCCGGCTCGACCTCGCAGTTCGCCGCGACCATCACGCGGGGCGAGAAGGACGCGCTCAGGCTCGGCATCAAGCAGTTCTTCGTCTACAACGGCAACCGCGCCGACCGCTCGCTCCAGGTCACCATCGCCGTCGAGCTCGGGCCCGACGCCCGCATCGTCGGCGGGCCGGAGCTGCTGCGCGCCTCGGGCGGCGACGAGGGCGCGCGCGAGGCGCTGTGGCAGGCCGGCCGCCGGGCGCTGATGAAGGCCGAAAGCGCCGGCGAGTTCACCAGGCTTCCGCCCGACAAGCATGCCGGTTGGCGGCTCATCCACGTCACGTTCACACCAGAGGAAATCGGTTTCTCATCATGACAGTGCACCGCAACGCCGCCGCCGTGCTGCGGCACCTGGGCGGGCTGGCGCTCATCGCCGCCGCGCTCATCGCCGCCGCGCTCATCGTCGCCGGCCAGGCCCGGGCGCAGCAGGGCCCCCTCGAGATCACCGTGGCCGGCGGCAGGTTCGAGCCGATCCCGATCGCCGTGGTGGCCTTCGAGGCCACCGGTCCCGAGCTCGCCACCGTCGCCGGGAACATCGTCGCGGTGATGCAGGCCGACCTCGAGCGCTCCGGCCTCTTCCGGGTGATCCCGCGCGACGCGCACATCGCCCGGCCGGCCGGGTTCGACACCGTGCCGGCCTTCGCCGACTGGCGCACGATCAATGCCGACGCGGTGGTGACCGGGCGGGTCACCCAGGCCACCGACGGCCGGCTGGTCGTGCAGTTCCGCCTGTTCGACACGGCGGCCGAGAGCCAGATCGAGGGCCTGCAGTTCCTCGGCGACCCGGCGACCTGGCGGCGCATGGCGCACAAGGTGGCCGACGGGGTCTACGCCAAGCTGACCGGCGAAGGGCCCTATTTCGACAGCCGCATCGCCTTCATCGACGAGACCGGGCCGAAGGACAACCGGCGCAAGCGCCTCGCCATCATGGACCAGGACGGCGCCGATCTGCGCTACGTCCCGGGCGGCGAGGGGCTGGTGCTGACGCCGCGCTTCGCGCCGAACGACCAGTCGCTGCTCCACATCTCCTACGACACCGGCGAGCCGCGGGTGAACCTGGTGAACCTCGACACCGGCCAGCGCGAGCCGCTGGGCACCTTCCCCGGCATGACCTTCGCGCCGCGCTTCTCGCCCGACGGCAGCCAGGTGCTGATGTCGCTCAGCCGCGACGGCAACACCGACCTTTACGTGATGCGGCTGGCCGACCGGCAGTTGCGGCGGCTGACCGACAGCCCGGCGATCGACACCTCGGCCTCCTACTCGCCGGACGGCAGCCAGATCGTCTTCGAATCCGACCGCGGCGGCAGCCAGCAGCTCTACATCATGCCGCTCAACGGCGGCACGGCCCAGCGCATCAGCTTCGGGTCCGGCAACTACGCGACGCCCGTGTGGTCGCCGCGCGGCGACCAGATCGCCTTCACCAAGATCCTCGGCGGGCGTTTCCACATCGGGGTGATGCGCACCGACGGCTCGGACGAGCGGCTGCTCACCTCGAGCTTCCTCGACGAGGGCCCGACCTTCTCGCCGAACGGGCGGGTGATCGCCTTCTTTCGCGTGCAGCCCGGCACCGAGGGCCGGGCGCAGCTGATGAGCGTGGACATCACCGGGCGCAACCTGCGCGCGGTCGAGACGCCGAACGGCGCCTCGGACCCGGCCTGGTCGCCATTGCGCAGGTGAGTGCATGGGCGTAAGCGATGGCGGGGTCGCGGCATGGCCGGCGGCCTTGCGGAGACCGCGGCCCGCATGGATACTGCGGGCGAGCGAGGAGCGGCCGGAGAGCCGGCGCGAAATTGGCGCGAATCAGCACGAACCAGGCACGAACCAGGCATATGGCAGGAGGCAACTGGATGAAGAGACTGACCATCGCACTCATCGGGGCGGTCGCGCTCGTCGCGGCGTGCTCCGACGACGGACCCGAGGACGGCATCGACGCGTCGGCGGCGGCCGGGGCGGGGAGCGGCTTCGAGCAATCGGGCATGCCGTCTCCCGAGACCGTCGAGTACTTCAACGTCGTGGTCGGCGACCGCGTGTTCTTCGCCACCGACCGGCACGACCTGGCGCCCGACGCCCAGCAGACGCTGGTCAAGCAGGCCCAGTGGTTCAACGCCAACCCCGGCACCTCGGCGGTCGTCGAGGGCCACGCCGACGAGCGTGGCACCCGCGAGTACAACCTCGCGCTCGGCGCCCGCAGGGCCAACTCGGTGCGCGACTTCCTGGTCGGCCAGGGCGTCAACCCGGCCCGGCTGCGCACCGTGAGCTACGGCAAGGAGCGCCCGGTCGCGCTGTGCTCGGACGAGAGTTGCTGGTCGCAGAACCGCCGCGCGGTGACCGTGGTCACCGGGGCGCCGACCGGCTGATCCGGCTGATCCGGCCGCCAGGCCAGCGGCCCGCGGGCGGCGCCGCCGCGCCCGCCCGCGGCCCGGATGCAGGCCCGTATGCGAGCCCGTATGCGAGCCCTTGTGCGAGCCCTTGTGCGAGCCCTTGTGCGAGCCCTTGTGCGAGCCCTTGTGCGAGGAGAATTCCATGCGCAGCCATTTCCGCGGGATGACGCCCCGCTCGATGCCGATCGGCGCCGTGCTGCTGGCTGTGCTCGTGTCCCTGGTCGCGTCCCTAATCCTGGGCGCCACCCCGGCCGCGGCCCAGTCGGCCGACGAGATGCGCGCCCGCCTCGGCGGCATCGAGCGCGAGCTCGGGCACATCCGTGCCCGGCTCGGCATGCCTCCCGTCGGTCCGGGCGGCGGTTCGGGCGTCGGTTCGGGCGGCGGCACGGGCGAGCTGATCGTCCGGCTCGACCGGCTCGAGGCGCAGATCCGCGAGCTGACCGGCAAGGTCGAGCGGCTCGAGTTCGAGCAGCGCCGCATCGCCGAGGACGCGGCGCGCCTGTTCGGCGACATCGAGTTCCGGCTGACCGAGCTCGAGGGCGGCGACACCTCGAGCCTCGCCCCGGTGCCCCCGCTCGGCGGCCTCGACGAGACGGCGGTGGCCGAGGCGGTCTCGATCAGCGAGCGCGGCGACCTCGACCGGGCCGTCGAGGACGTGCGCCAGGGCCGCTACGACCAGGCCGAGGACCGGCTGCGGAGCTTCCTGAGCAGCTACCCCGACAGCCCGCTCGAGGCCGAGGCGCTCTACTGGCTGGGCGAGAGCCAGTTCGTGCGCGGCGCCTACCAGAGCGCGGCGCGCAGCTATCTCGAGGGCTACAAGTCCGACCGCGCGGGCGCCGAGGCGCCGCGCAACCTCTACCGGCTCGGCGTCACGCTCGGCCGGCTCGGCCAGGTCAACGAGGCCTGCCTGACGCTGGCCGAGGTGCGCAGCCAGTTCCCGCGCGGGCCCCGCGAGGTGCTCGAGGGGGTCGAGGACGAGGCCGATGCGCTCGGCTGCGGCTGAGCTGTGCCCTTGGATAGGCGGGGCGATTCACCCGAGGCCACGCGCGCGGCGGTCGTCGCCGAGCTCGACCGGCTGACGGCCGGCGGACTCTTGGGTGTCAGTCCGGGCGCGGCCCTCGGCGTGGCCGTCTCGGGCGGCGGCGATTCCACCGCGCTCCTGATGATCGCGCAGGGCTGGGCGGTGGCGCGGGGCGTGTCGCTCGCGGCCGCCAGCGTGGACCACCGGCTGCGGCCCGAGAGCCGCGCCGAGGCGGCTTCGGTCGCCGCGCTGTGCGCCCGGCTGGGCGTCTCCCACGCGGTGCTGGTCGCGGGCGACCTGCGCGCCGCGCCGGGCAACCTCGCGGCGGCCGCGCGCGAGGCGCGGCTCGCCCTGCTCGCCGGCTG
>DATKCQ010000109.1:0-4025 GCA_035513135.1 Thermohalobaculum sp. | reverse complement strand
TCAGGCGATGCGGTAGGGCAGGACGTCGCGGCGGTTCGGGTCGACCCTCAGCGCCTTCTCCACGGGCGGCACCGAGCGCTGATGGCAGCCGGTGCGCTCGCAGATGCGGCAGCTCACGCCGATCGGCTCGAAGGCCGCCGGGTTGGTCACGTCGAGGTCGTCGGCATAGACCAGCGCGCCGGCGTATTTCACCTCGCAGCCGAGCGCGATGGCGTAGCGCCGCGACGGTGCGCGGTAGTGCCCGCCCGGCTTGATCACGTCGCGCGCGAGGCAGATGTAGCGCACGCCGTCGGGCGTCTCGGCGAGCTGGCGCAGGATGCGGCCCGGCGTCTCGAACGCCTGGTGCACGTTCCACAGCGGGCAGGCGCCGCCGAAGCGCGCGAACTGCAGCCGCGTGGCCGAGTGGCGCTTGGTGATGGTCCCCGCCTGATCGACGCGCGCGAAGAAGAACGGGATGCCGCCCGCGCCCGGGCGCTGCAGGGTGGAGAGCCGGTGCGCCACCTGCTCGACCGAGGCGCCGAAGCGCCCGGCCAGCGCGTCGAGGTCGTGGCGCAGCGCGCGCGCCGCGTCGAGGAACGCCGCGTAGGGCAGCACCGCGGCGCCGGCGAAGTAGTTGGCGAGCCCGATCCGGGCGATGGCACGGGCCTCCGGGCTGCGAAAGCGCGCGAGGTCGAGCGTCGCCTCGATCAGCCCCGCATGGGCGATCAGCGCCACCTGGTGGGCGAGCTGGAAGACGAGCGTGGCCGGGCCGGTCCCGGCCCCGAGCGTCAGCACGCGCCGCGCCGGGTCGTAGTGGCGGATCGCCTCGCCGCCGAATTCGGTGGTGACGCCGTGCGTCTGGGCGAGCCAGCCGATCCCGGCGGCGAGCTTGTCGCGCCCCTTGAAGCCGGCCGTCGCCGCGAACCGCTCGGCGGCGCGGTCCACCGCGTCGATGTAGTTGTCGCAATAGTGGAAGAAGTCGCGCACCTCCTCCCAGGGCAGCGGCGTGAGGCCGCCCGCGGGGCGGTCGAACGCCTCGTCGAGGCTGGCGAGGCGCTCCTGCGCCTGCCGGTAGGCGCGGTGCAGCGCCAGGAAGGCGTGGGCGACGCCCGGCGCGTTCGCGGCGACGATCTGCAATTCGGCCCGGCTCTGCGGCGTCTCGCGGAACACCGGGTCGGCCAGCGCCTCGCGCAGGTCGGCCACCAGCCGGTCGCCCTCGTCCATCGAGAACACCGCGACATCGATGGCGAAGCGCTCGGCCAGCCCCTGCACCACGCCGCGGCTGACGGGACGGTTGTTGTTCTCCATCTGGTTGAGATAGCTGGGCGAGACCCCGAGCGCGCGGGCGAAGGCGGTCTGGGTCAGGCCCAGCCCGCGGCGGATCTCGGCCAGCCGCGCCCCGGCATAGACCTTGCGTGACGGCATCGTCGCACCTCCATGAATTTGCAGTTTCGCAAAATCGCTTCGCATTTTCTATGGTCTTTGCAGCTTGCAAGCGCGAAAAGGCGGGAAAACCGGACCTTGCGGGGAGGACGGCGATGAAGGAGATCCTCGACCAGCTCGCGACGCGCCGCGCCGAGGCGCGGCTCGGCGGCGGGTTGACGCGCATCGAGGCGCAGCACGCCAAGGGCAAGCTGACGGCGCGCGAGCGCATCGAGGTGCTGCTCGACGCGGGCAGCTTCGAGGAGTTCGGCATGTTCGTCACCCACCGCTGCGCCGATTTCGGCATGGAAGGGACGAAGATGCCCGGCGACGGCGTGGTGACCGGCTGGGGCACGGTGAACGGCCGGCAGGTCTACGTGTTCAGCCAGGACTTCACCGTCTTTGGCGGCTCGCTGAGCGAGGCGCACGCCGAGAAGATCTGCAAGATCATGGACATGGCGATGAAGGCGGGGGTGCCGGTGATTGGCATCAACGACTCCGGCGGCGCCCGCATCCAGGAGGGCGTGGCCTCGCTCGCCGGCTATGCCGAGGTGTTCCAGCGCAACATCCTGGCCTCGGGCGTGATCCCGCAGATCTCGGTGGTGATGGGGCCGTGCGCCGGGGGCGCGGTGTATTCGCCGGCGATGACCGACTTCATCTTCATGGTGCGCGACACCTCCTACATGTTCGTCACCGGGCCCGACGTGGTGAAGACGGTGACCGGCGAGGTGGTCACGGCCGAGGAGCTGGGCGGCGCGCGCACCCACTCGGCGAAGTCCTCGGTCGCCGACGGCGCCTTCGGGAACGACGTCGAGGCGCTGGCCGAGATCCGCCGCCTGATCGACTTCCTGCCGCAGTCGAACCGCGCGGAGGTGCCCAAGTGGCCGTTCTTCGACCCGCCGGACCGTGAGGACCGGTCGCTCGACACGCTGATCCCCGATAGCGCCAACCTGCCCTACGACATGCACGAGCTGATCGTGAAGGTGGCCGACGAGGGCGATTTCTTCGAGATCCAGCGGGACTTCGCGAAGAACATCGTCACCGGCTTCATCCGGGTCGAGGGCCGCACGGTGGGCGTGGTGGCGAACCAGCCAATGGTGCTGGCCGGCTGCCTCGACATCGACTCGAGCCGCAAGGCGGCGCGCTTCGTGCGATTCTGCGACTGCTTCAACATCCCGATCCTGACATTCGTCGACGTGCCCGGCTTCCTGCCCGGCACCGGGCAGGAGCACGGCGGGGTGATCAAGCACGGCGCCAAGCTCCTGTTCGCCTATGGCGAGGCGACGGTCCCGAAGGTCACCGTGATCACCCGCAAGGCCTATGGCGGGGCCTATGACGTGATGTCGTCGAAGCACCTGCGCGGCGACATCAACTACGCCTGGCCCACCGCCGAGATCGCCGTGATGGGCGCCAAGGGAGCGACCGAGATCCTCTATCGCGCGGAGCTCGGCGATCCCGGGAAGATCGCCGCGCGCACGAAGGAATACGAGGCCCGCTTCGCCAACCCGTTCGTGGCGGCCGAGCGCGGCTTCATCGACGAGGTGATCATGCCGCACTCGACAAGGCAGCGCGTGGCCCGCGCCTTCGCGGCGCTGCGGAACAAGCGCCTCGAGAACCCGTGGAAGAAGCATGACAACATCCCGCTCTGACCGGAACCGCCCGATGTTCCACATGATCGCCGGCGGCCCGCGCCCGGTGGCGCCGTTCTCCCATGCGGTCGAATGCGACGGCTGGGTGCTGCTGACCGGGCAGATGCCGACCGACCCGGCGGCGCCCGATGCGCCGCTGCCCGAGGGCATCGCGGCGCAGACCCGGCGCGTCATGGAGAACCTCGAAATGGTGCTGGCGGGGGTGGGGCTGGACCTCTCCCACGTGCTGCAGTGCCGGTGCTATCTCATGCAGTTCGAGCGCGACTATGCCGCCTTCAACGAGGTGTATCAAAGCTACTTCCCGCCCGTCCGGCGGCCCGCGCGCACCACCATCGGGGTGACGGCGCTGGCCGTCGGCGCGCTGGTCGAGATCGACATGCTCGCCCGGCGGCCGGAGGCGTGAGCGGCATGTTCACGAAGATCCTGATCGCCAACCGGGGCGAGATCGCCTGCCGGGTGATCCGGACCGCCCGGCGCATGGGCATCGCCACCGTCGCCGTCCACTCCGACGCCGACCGCGACGCGCTGCACGTGCGCATGGCCGACGAGGCGGTGCGGCTCGGCCCGGCGCCGGCGGCGCAGTCCTATCTCGACATCGGCAAGATCCTCGAGGCGGTGCGCGAGACCGGGGCCGAGGCCGTGCACCCCGGCTACGGCTTCCTCGCCGAGAATCCGAAGTTCGCGCGCGCGCTTGAGGAGGCCGGGGTCGTCTTCATCGGCCCGCCGGTCGGTGCGATGGAGGCGATGGGCGACAAGATCACCTCGAAGAAGCTCGCCGCCGAGGCCGGGGGCTCGACCATCCCCGGCCACATGGGCGTGATCGGGACGGCCGACGAGGCCGTGCGCATCGCCCGCGAGATCGGCTATCCGGTGATGATCAAGGCCTCCGCGGGGGGCGGCGGCAAGGGCATGCGCATCGCCCGGGACGACGCGCAGGCGCGCGAGGGCTTCCAGTCCTCGAGGAACGAGGCGGCG
>DATKCQ010000108.1:0-10989 GCA_035513135.1 Thermohalobaculum sp. | reverse complement strand
GCCCTTCTTCAGCAGCTCCGACGGGTGGACGATCTTCTTCGTCCAGGACAGGTCGGACACGTGCAGGAGGCCGTCGATGCCCTCCTCGAGCTCGACGAAGGCGCCGAAGTTCGTCAGGTTGCGCACCTTGCCCTGGACGCGCGAGCCGATCGGGAAGCGGTCGTCGAGCGTCAGCCAGGGATCGGGCTCGACCTGCTTCAGGCCGAGGGAGATCTTCTCGTTGCCGGGATCGACCTTGAGCACCAGCGCCTCGATCGCGTCGCCGATCGAGACGACCTTCGACGGGTGCCGCACGTGCCGCGTCCAGCTCATCTCGGACACGTGGACGAGGCCCTCGACGCCCTTCTCCAGCTCGACGAAGGCGCCGTAGTCGGTGATCGAGACCACCTTGCCGTGGACGCGCGTGCCGACGGGGTACTTCTTGTCGACTCCCTCCCACGGGTACGGCGTGAGCTGCTTCAGGCCGAGCGAGATGCGCTCCTTCTCGGGATCGAAGTTGAGCACCTTGACGGTGACCTTGTCGCCGATCTTGACGATCTCGGACGGGTGCGAGACGCGGCCCCACGACATGTCCGTGATGTGGAGCAGGCCGTCGATCCCGCCGAGGTCGACGAACGCGCCGAAGTCGGTGATGTTCTTGACCTGGCCCTCGCGGATCTGGTCCTTGCCCAGGTCCTTGAGCACGCCGGCCTTCATCCGCTCGCGCTCCTCCTCGAGCACGGCGCGGCGCGACACCACGATGTTGCCGCGGCGCCGGTCCATCTTGAGTATCTGGAAGGGCTGCGGCACGCCCATCAGCGGCGTCACGTCGCGCACGGGCCTGACGTCGATCTGGCTGCCCGGCAGGAACGCCACGGCGCCGCCGAGATCCACGGTGAAGCCGCCCTTGACCCGGTTGACGATGGCGCCCTCGGTGCGCTCGCCCGCCTCATAGGCCTTCTCCAGCCGGTCCCACGCCTCCTCGCGCCGCGCCCGCTCGCGGCTGATCGCCGCCTCGCCCCGCGCGTTCTCGACCCGGTCGAGGAACACCTCGACCTCGTCGCCCACGCCGATTTCCGCGGGCTTGCCGGGGGCGGCGAATTCCTTGATGTCGATGCGGCCCTCGACCTTGAAGCCGACGTCGATGATGGCCTGGCCATTCTCGATGGCGACGACCTTGCCCTTGACGACGGATCCTTCCTCGGGGGTCTCGCGGGCGAGGCTCTCGTTGAGGAGAGACTCGAATTCCTCCATGGAGGCGGTTGCTGGCATAAAGGCGGTCTCCTGGTTTCCAGTGATCTTTCCGGCCAGCCGGTTGTCTCCGGCGGTCTTGAGCTCGTTGCGGTCAGGGCGGCAAAGCCAAAAAAGGCCACCGCGCCGGAGTTATCGCTCGTCCCCCCGACTCAGTGCCTGCTCGATGATCTCGGTCGCCCTGGCGACGGCGGCGTCTATAGACAATTCCGTGGTGTCGAGCAAGTGCGCGTCGTCGGCCCTGGCGAGCGGCGAGACGGCGCGCCCCGAATCGCGCGAGTCGCGCGCGCGCAGGTCCTCGAGCACCGCCGCGTAGCCGGGGTCCTCGCCGCGCCTGCGCAACTCCTCCCAGCGCCGCCGGGCGCGCACCTCGTCGGCGGCGACCACGAACAGCTTCACGTCCGCATCGGGGCAAACCACGGTGGCGATGTCGCGGCCGTCCAGCACCGCGCCGCCCGCGCGGCGGGCGAAGCTGCGCTGGAACTCGAGCAGCGCCTGGCGCACCTGGGGGATCGCCGCGGCCTGCGAGGCGGCGCGGGCCACCGCGTCGCCGCGCAGCGCGTCCGGCTCGAGCTCGCCCGCGCGCAGCTCGCGGGCGATGCGCGCGGCGCGGGTGGGCTCGACCGGGCCGCCCTCCTCGATGAGCCGCCCGCCGACCGCGCGATAAAGCAGCCCGGTGTCGAGATGCGCGAAGCCGAAATGCCGCGCCACCGCCCGGGCGATGGTGCCCTTGCCCGAGGCGGCCGGGCCGTCGATGGCCACAACGAAACTCATGCCAGATCGGCCCCCAGCCCGCGCATCATCGCCAGGAAGCCGGGGAAGCTGGTGGCGATCGGCGCGGCGTCGTCGATGGTCACGGGCTTTCGCGCGGCGAGGCCGAGCACCAGGAACGCCATGGCGATGCGGTGGTCGAGACGGGTGGCCACGCTCGCCCCGCCGGGCACCCCACCCGGACCGCGGCCGTGCACGGTCAGGCCGTCCTCGTGCTCGGTGACCTCGACCCCGCAGGCGCGCAGCCCCGCGGCCATCGCGGAGATGCGGTCGGACTCCTTGACGCGCAGCTCGGCGACGCCGCGCATCACCGTGTCGCCCTCGGCGCAGGCGGCGATGGCGGCGAGCACCGGGTATTCGTCGATCATCGAGGCGGCGCGCTCAGACGGCACCTCGACGCCGCGCAAGCCCGAGAAGCGGGCGCGCAGGTCGGCGACCGGCTCGCCGCCCTCCTCGCGCTCGTTCTCGCGGGCGATCCCGGCGCCCATCTCGGCCAGCGTGTCGTAGAGGCCGGCGCGCGTCGGGTTGAGGCCGATGCCGGGGACGCGCACCTCGGAGCCCTCGGTGACGAGCGCGGCGGCGACCGGGAAGGCGGCGGAGGACGGGTCGCGCGGCACGGCGATGCCGAGCGGGGTCAGCTCGGGCTGGCCGGCGAGGCGGATGGCGCGGCCGCCACCTGCGCCCCCGGGCAGCGCCTCCACCGTGACCTCCGCGCCGAAGCAAGCGAGCATCCGCTCGGTGTGGTCGCGGGTCGCCTCGGGCTCGATCACCACCGTCTCGCCCGGCGCGCCCAACCCGGCGAGCAGCACCGCCGATTTCACCTGCGCCGAGGCGACGGGAAGGGTGTACGCGATGGGCAGCGGGTCGGCGGCGCCGGTGAGCGTCAGCGGCAGGAGCCCCCCGGCCCGTCCCGCCCAGCGCGCGCCGAAGCGGCTCAGCGGCTCGAGCACCCGGCCCATCGGCCGGCACCGCAGCGATGCGTCGCCGGTGAAGGTGACAGCGATCGGCGTGGTCGCCACCAGCCCCATGATCAGACGCACCGCGGTCCCGGCATTGCCGCAGTCGATCACGTCGCCCGGCTCGGCCAGGCCACCGACGCCGACGCCGTGCACCGCCCATGCGCCCTCGCCCGTGCGCACGACTTCGGCGCCGAAGGCGCGCATGGCGTCCACCGTGCGCAGCACGTCCTCGCCCTCGAGCAGCCCGGTGATCCGCGTCTCGCCCACGGCGAGCGCGCCCAGGATCAGCGCCCGGTGCGAGACCGACTTGTCGCCCGGCACCTCGGCGGTGCCCGAGAGCCCGGCCGAGCGCCGCGCCGAGACGGGCGTCGGGTCAAAGGGGTGCGACATGGAAATGCGACATGGGCGTGCGCTCCGGTGCGGCCAGACCGAGGCGGCATTTAGCGCCATCGGACCCGGCCCGTCCACCCGGCCCGTCCACCCGGCGGGTTCCCGTGCAACCGGTCCGGCGCCAAAAGAAAAGGCGCTGGTCCGGGTCCCGGACCAGCGCCTTTACGCTACGCACACAGCACTCGGATCGTGCGGCTATGCAGCGCGGCCAAGCAACTCTGAGCGACCGTCTGCGATCCCGAAGCGGCGCCGCACAACAGAATGTGCGATCAAAAGAGGGCGAGGATGCGGCGGCCCGCGCCGTTGTTTCGCCCATTTTCACGCGCTTCCGCGGACATTTAGGGCCAATTGTGGCGATTTTGCCCAATTGGGCGAAATTGTGTCAGAGGCGCCGGAAGGTCAGGTAGTGGGGGATTCGCCCCTCGCGCAGCGCCTTGGCCTCGTAGCGCGTGCCGGGCCAGCCCTCCCACGGCGCGCGCCAGTCGCGCGGGCCGGCCGCGAGCCATGCGAAGCGCGGGTCGCGGGCGATCACCTCGAGCGCGTGGCGGGCGTATTCGGCGATGTCGGTGGCGAGGCGAAGATGCGCGCCGGGCGCCATGACCCGGGCGAGCGCGTCCATGTTCTCGGGGCTGACGAAGCGGCGCTTGTGGTGGCGCTGCTTCGGCCAAGGATCCGGGTAGAGCAGGAACACCTGCGCCAGCGCCGCCTCGGGCAGCACGTCGATCAGGTCGCGGCAGTCGCCCGGGTGGACAGCGAGGTTCGTCACCCCCGCCCGCTCGATCTGCGCCAGCAGCTTGGCGATGCCGTTGATGAAGTACTCGCAGCCGACGATCCCGACATCGGCGTGGCGCGTGGCCATCTCGACCATGTGCTCGCCGCCGCCGAAGCCGATCTCGAGCCAGACCTCGCGGGCGCCGGGGAACAGCGCGGCGAGATCGAGCGGGCAGCGCTCGGGGTTCTCCTCGGGGCTCACGCCCTTGGGCGCCAGCCTGGCGAGCCGGGTCTCGAGCAGCCCGCGCCGGCGCGGGCGCAGCCGCTTGCCCTTGCGCCGGCCGTAGATATTGCGCCGGGGGGCGCCGGGCCCCCGATCCGACATCTCCGACATGGCGGCCCGTTTATCCGGCGCCGTTTGCCGCGTAAAGGAGTCGTTAACCTCAGCAGGCCATGCTCGGGGCGCGCCCACCGGAGACCGAGAGATGCACGACGCCCTCCCGCCGGAGATTCCCCCGTCCGTGCTCGACGCCCTGCCGCAGCACCTGGCGCTGATCGACGGCACCGGCGCGATCCGCTGGGTCAACCGGTCGTGGCGGCGCTTCAGCGAGGCGAACGGCGGCGACCCCACCCGCACCTGCGCGCACATCAACTATCTCGGCGTCTGCGCCGGCGCCGCGGGCGAGCCGGAGGCCAATCAGGCAACCGACCGGATCCGCGCGGTGATCGAGGGCCGCTCGCGCGAGGTCTATCTCGAGTATCCATGCCATTCGCCGGACGAGCAGCGCTGGTTCATCATGCGCTGCCGCGCGCTCGAGAACATCCGTGACCTTTTCGTCATCACGCACGAGAACATCACCGAGCGCAAGCGCGCCGAGCAGCGGATCGAGGCGCTGGCGGCCATCGACGGGCTGACCGGCCTCGCCAACCGCCGGCGGTTCGACGAGTTCCTCGCCGACCAGTGGGGCCAGGCCCGGCGGCGCGGCCGGCAGATCTCGCTGGTGATGCTCGACATCGATCACTTCAAGCGGTTCAACGACGGCTACGGGCACCTCGAGGGCGACGACTGCCTCCGCCGGGTGGGCGCGGCGCTGAAGCCGCTCGCCCGGCGCCCGGGCGACCTCGCGGCGCGCTACGGAGGCGAGGAGTTCGCCATCGTCCTCGGCGACACCGACTTAGACGCCGCGGCCGGGATCGCGGAAAGCGCCCGCGGCGCGATCGAGGCCCTCGCCATCGCGCACCGGGAAAGCCCGGCGGGCCGCGTGACCGCCAGCGTCGGCGTCGCCACGTTCCGGCACGCTCTCCGGTCGGGCAGGTCGCCCGACGAGCTCACGACGGTCGCGGACGCCTGTCTCTACCGGGCGAAGCATGACGGCCGGAACCGCGTCTGCATCGACGGCGCCGTGCGACTCTCCGGGTTGAAAGCGGGCTGAGCCCGGTGCTCAAGGATGCCGTCTCGCCTAGCGAATCCGTCATCGCCCGGCGCAGGCCTCACACCGCCGCCTTCAGCGCCTCGGCCAGGTCCAGCCGCTCCCACGAGAAGCCGCCGTCGGGCTCGGGCTCGCGGCCGAAATGGCCGTAGGCCGCGGTGCGCTTGTAGATAGGCCGGTTCAGCCCGAGCCGGGTGCGGATGCCGCGCGGGGTGAGCGGCACGACCTCGCGGATGGCCTGCTCGATCCGCTCGGGCGCCACTTCGCCGGTGCCGTAGGTGTCGACATAGACCGAGAGCGGATCGGAGACGCCGATGGCGTAGGCGAGTTGCAGCGAGCATTTCGTGGCCAGCCCGGCGGCGACCACGTTCTTCGCCACGTAGCGCGCGGCGTAGGCCGCCGAGCGGTCCACCTTGGTCGGGTCCTTGCCCGAGAAGGCGCCGCCGCCATGCGGCGCCGCGCCGCCATAGGTGTCGACGATGATCTTGCGCCCGGTCAGACCGGCGTCGCCCTCCGGCCCGCCGGTGAAGAAGCGGCCCGTGGGGTTGACGTGCCAGATGGTGTCGCGGTCGGCGAAGCCGCCGGGCAGCGCCTCGAGCACGTAGGGCTCGACCATCCGGCGCACGTCGGCCGACTCCATGTCCGGGTCGGTGTGCTGGGTCGAGACCACGATGGTGTGGGCGCGCAGCGGGCGGCCGTCGCGGTACTCGATGGTCACCTGGCTCTTGGAGTCCGGACCGAGCCGGGGCTCGGCGCCCGTGTGCCGCGCCGCGGCCAGGACCCGCAGGATCTTGTGGGCGTAGAGGATCGGCGCGGGCATCAGCTCGGGCGTCTCGTCGCAGGCGAAGCCGAACATGATGCCCTGGTCGCCGGCGCCCTCGTCCTTGTTGTCGGCGGCGTCCACCCCGCGCGAGATGTCGGGCGACTGCTCGTGCACGTAGCAGTCGATCTCGGCGGTCTTGAAGTGGAAGCCCTTCTGCTCGTAGCCGATCTCGCGGATGGTGTCGCGCGCCACCTCGCACATCTCGTCGGGGCTCGGCGCGTTCGCCGCCGAGACCTTGATCTCGCCCATCAGCACCACGCGGTTGGTGGTGGCCGCGGTCTCCACGGCGACGCGGGCCTCGGGCTCGCGGGCGATGATGAAGTCGACGATGGCGTCGGAGATCTGGTCGCAGAGCTTGTCGGGGTGGCCCTCCGAGACCGACTCGGAGGTGAAGAGATAATCCTTGCGCGCCATGCGCCGACCCTCCCTCGCTCGGGCTATTGTTGCGCCGTGTTGTTGCGCCGCGGTTCCCATCGCGCCCCCGCCGCGGGCGCGGGCGGCGTTGCTTTGGCACGCACGCGGGATCGGGTCAAGCGGCGGGCGCTTCCCGGCCGCGCCGCAGGCGCGCGGCGAGGAACAGGCCGAGCACCACCAGCGCCATCGCCGGCAGGTCGCCCGTGCGCGCGTAGAGCGTGGGGCGCAGCGCCACCGGCAGCACCACGTCGACATGGCCGTGCGCGTGCATCGGCAGCGACGCGGTGATCCGGCCATGCGCATCGATCGCCGCCGAGATGCCGGTATTGGCGGCGCGCACCACCGGCAGGCCCTGCTCGATGGCGCGGATGCGCGCCTGCGCCAGATGCTGCTGCGGCCCGCCCCACGAGCCGAACCAGGCGTCGTTGGTGACCTGCAACAGCCAGGCGGGGCGCTCGCCCGCCGGCACCACCTCGCCGGGGAAGATCATCTCGTAGCAGACCAGCGGCGAGAACGGCGGCAGGCCGGCGACCCGCATCACCCGCGGCCCCGGCCCCGGCGTGAACCCCGCCTGCGGCACCAGCTGGCGAAACCCCAGCGGCCCGAGCACCGCGGGGTAGGGCAGGTACTCGCCGAACGGCACCAGGTGGTGCTTGTCGTAGCGCTCGCCGAGGCTGCCGTCGGACCGGATCGTCATCACCGCGTTCATGAACCGGTCGGCGCCCTCGCCCCGCTCGCCGTGCAGCGCTCCGAGGATCACCGGCACGCCGGCCGCGGCGGCCGCGATCTCGGCCCGGCGCTCGGGCTGGTAGGCGGGCAGGAACGGCACCGCGGTCTCGGGCCAGATCACCGCAACGGGCGGGCCCAGGGCCGGGTCGGGCGGCGCGGCGGTCGCGCTCAGCAGCCGCTCGTAGAAGATCCGCGCGTGGTCCTCGCGCCATTTCAGCCGCTGCTCGGCGTTGGGCTGCACCACGCGCAGCACCGGCCCGCCGCCCTCCGACGGCGTCGTCTCGATCCGCCAGATGCCGCCCACCCACAGCGCCGCCAGCACGCCCAGCGCCGCCGGCCCGGCAAGGCGCCGACGCTCGGCGAGGCCGAGCAGCACGAGGGGCACGACGAGCAGCGTCAGGAACGTCACACCGAAGGGCCCCACCCAGGCGGCGGCCTGCATCAGCGGCGTCTCGACCCAGACATAGCCGGGCAGCGCCCAGGGAAACCCGGTCAGCACGTGGGCGCGGACGTACTCGGCGAGCGTCAGCGCCGCGGCGAGCGGCAGCGGCCGCCACCACCGCCCAACCGGCCACAGCCGGCGCGCCAGCGCGAAGGCCGCGGCCCAGAACAGGCCAAGGAACGCCGGCAGCAGCGCCACCGCGAACGGCATCATCCAGGCGAAGCGCTCGGGATCGACCAGGAAGGCGTGGCCGATCCAGTAGAGCCCGGTGACGAAATAGCCGAACCCCGCGGCCCAGCCGGTGAGCGCGGCGGCGCGCGGGCCCGGCGCGGCGTCGATCAGCCAGACCAGCACGGGCAGGGCGAGAAACAGCGCCCAGGGCTGCGAGAGCGGCGGCTGGCCCAGGGTCATCGCCGCCCCGGCGGCGAGCGCCAGCGCCAGCCTTGCCCAGCGCCCCCGATCCGCGATCCATGCCGCGATCCATGCCGCGATCCAGCCGGCAGCGCGCCGCTCGACGCCCCCCTCCGCTGGCACTACTCGGCCGCCTGCCGGGCCTCGGGGCCGGTCCCGTTGCCGTGGCCCCTGAGCGTCAGGCGCAGGCGCTTCACGCGGCGCGGGTCGGCGTCGATGATCTCGAACTCGTGGCCGCCGGGATGGGCGATCACCTCGCCGCGCGCCGGCACGCGCCCCGTCAGCATGAAGACCAGGCCGCCGAACGAGTCGATCTCCTCCTCCCAGTCGGCGGGCAGCAGCTCCACGCCCTCGCTGGTCTCGAACTCGCGGATGTCGGCGCGGGCGTCGATCAGGTAGACGCCGTCCGCCTCCTCGGTCCACTCGTCGATCTCCTCGTCGTCGTGCTCGTCCTCGATGTCGCCGACGATCTGCTCGACCAGGTCCTCGATGGTGACGAGGCCGTCGACCCCGCCGAACTCGTCGATGACCAGTGCCATGTGCACCCGCGCCGCCTGCATCCGCTGCATGAGCGCGGCGATGCGCATCGACGGCGGCACGAACAGCGCCTTGCGGATGTGTCTGGACAGGCTGAACTCCGGCACCTCCTTCGGCACGCCGACGCCGTAGGCGAGCGCGATGTCCTTGAGGTGCACGAAGCCGAGCGGGTCGTCGAGCGTCTCGCGATGGACCGGCAGGCGCGAGAACTCGCCGCGCGCGAAGGCAGCCATGACCTCCTCGAGGCTGGCGTCCTCGGCCACGCCGACGATGTCGGCGCGCGGGGTCATCACGTCGCTGACCCGCTGTTCGTGCAGTCTCAGGATGTTGGCCACCATGGCGCGCTCGGCCGGGGTGGCGTGGCGCAGCTCCCGGGCGAGCTCGGCGGTCAGCTCGGCCTCCGCCTCGTCGTCGCCGTTGAGCGCGCTCGAGGCCCGCCGCAGTAGCCGGGCAAGGAACGAGCCGCCGTCCCCGCTACTCTGGTCGGCCCCGGCGTCGCCGCTGCCGCCTTCCCTGCCCTCGTCGGTGGCGGGCGGACTTGGTCCTTCGTTCATCTCTCTCAGTCCGGGTGCGGCCCCGCCGCACCCCCTCGCGAATAGGGATCGGGGACACCGATCCGCTGCAACGCGCGCGTCTCGAGCCCCTCCATCGTCTCCGCATCCTCCTCGTCGGCGTGGTCGAAGCCGAGCAGGTGCAGACACCCGTGTAAGATCAGGTGGAGGACGTGATCTTTCAAGGGTATTCGGAGCGCCGCCGCCTCGCGCCGCGCGGTCTGCAGCGCAATGGCCACATCGCCGAGCGGCTGGCGCGCGCCCGGCAGGGGCGCGGGCGGCGCCGGCGGCAGGCCGCCGGGGCGCACCGGCGCCAGCGCGAAGGCGGGCCAGGAGAGCACGTTGGTCGGGCCCGCCCCGCCGCGGTGCGCGCGGTTCAGCCGGGCGATGCGCGCGTCGTCGCAGGCCAGCAGCGAGACCGAGACCTGCGCCGGGTCGAGCCCCGCCGCCTCGCAGGCCAGCCGCGCCGCGGTGCCGGCGAGGCGCGCCAGCCCGGGCAGCTCGGCCAGCCAGGCCGGCTCCTCGACGGCGAGATCGACGAGGTCCTCGTCAAGCACCGGCGTCACCGGGCCCTGGTCCCCACGGCGTCGTAGGCCTCGACGATGCGGGCCACCAGCGGGTGGCGCACCACGTCGGCCGAGGTGAAGCGCACGAAGCCGATCTCGTCCACGCCCTCGAGCACGCGCAGCGCCTCGAGGAGCCCCGAGCCGGTGCCCGGCGGCAGGTCGATCTGGCTCGGGTCGCCGGTGACCGCCATGCGCGAGCCCTCGCCGAGCCGGGTGAGGAACATCTTCATCTGCATCTCGGTGGTGTTCTGCGCCTCGTCGAGCACCACGAAGGCGTTCGCCAGCGTGCGCCCGCGCATGAAGGCCAAGGGCGCCACCTCGACCTTGCCCTCCTCCATCAGCCGCGCCAGCTGCTTGGTCGGGATCATGTCGTCGAGCGCATCGTACAAGGGCCGCAGGTAGGGGTCGATCTTCTCGCGCATGTCGCCGGGCAGGAAGCCGAGCCGCTCGCCGGCCTCCACCGCCGGGCGCGACAGGATGATCTTGTCCACCTTCTGCTCGAAGAACATCGAGACGGCGGCGGCGACCGCGAGATAGGTCTTGCCGGTGCCGGCGGGGCCGATGCCGAACACCAGCTCGCGGCGGAACAGCTCGGCCACATAGGCGCCCTGGGTGTTGGAGCGCGGCTCGATCACCCGGCGCCGGGTGCGGATCTCCATGCGCCCGCCGGGGAACATGTCGAGCTGGGGGTCGGGCGCGGGCGCGGGCCCGTCCTCGGCCGGCCCGCCGAGGCGGATGGCGGCATCCACGTCGCCCTGCTCCACGGCACGGCCGCGCTCGAGCCGGGCGTAGAGCCCCTCGAGCGCCTGCGACGCACGGCTGCGCTGGTCGGCGGGGCCGTGCACCACCAGCCGGTTGCCGCGGCGCATGATGACCACGCCGAAGCCCTGCTCGAGCGCGGCGAGGTGCCGGTCGTACTGGCCGCAGAGCTCGACCAGCAGGCGATTGTCGGGGAACTCGACAAGGGTCTCGTCCAGCGCCTCAGGCACGTTCATGTCCTTGAGGGCGGAGTTTGCCACGTAATC
>DATKCQ010000107.1:0-7691 GCA_035513135.1 Thermohalobaculum sp. | reverse complement strand
CTGCAGGCCCGCGGCAGCCGCCCGCACCTCCTGCAGTAGGCCGGCGAAAGTGCAGGACCCGCCATCCTCGAAGACCGCAAACGTGTCGTCGCCGCGTTCCCTTGCATGCCGCTCGAGCGCGTAGTGCACGACGCACACTTTCGCCGGCAGCACGGTGCTAAACGCCGGTATCGCCTGCATGCCTTCCTCCCGGGCCAGGTGCCCGATGCTCAGGAACGTCGCCGGTCCTCGCTGCCTGCCTGGATCCGCCGCCGCCGCTGCGGCCCGTCCGTCAGGCGCCTCTCAGGCCGCCATAGGCCTGCCAGGTGATCCCGGCCAGAAAGCCGGCATCGACTGGAATGTTGGCCCCCGTGATCGCGCTCGCCTCCGGGCCGATCAGCCAGGCGATGGCCCGGCCGATCTCGATCGGCTCGACGAGCCGCTGGAGCGCGGCACCCCGGACCAACTCGTCCGCCTTCAGCACCCCGTGCTCGAGCCCCGCCTCGAGCGCGGGAGTGCGCGTGAACCCGGGCGAGACGGCGTTGACCCGCACCCCCGCCGGCCCCCACTCCGCCGCCAGCGTCATGGTGAGGTTGATCACCGCCGCCTTGGCCGGGCCGTAGCCGTGCACGGGCCCCGAGCTCATGCCGACCACCGAGGCGACGTTGACGATCGACCCGGCCCGCCGCCTGGCCATGCGCGGGCCGACCGCCCGGCACATCAGGAATGTGCCGCGCAGGTCGACGGCGATCTCGCGGTCCCAGTGCTCCATGCGCAGGCGCTCGGGCGGGTGCATGCGGCCGAGGATGCCGGCGGCGTTGACCAGCCCGACGATCGAGCCGTGGGCCATCTCGACGGCAGCCACCCCCTCGGCCACGGCGGCCTCGTCGGAGACATCGACGGGCGTTGGCCAGAGGATCGCCGGCGACGCTACGCCGGAACCGTCGGTGGCGATGTCGAGGATTAGGGGGCGAAACCCGGCCTCGCCGAGCGCCTCGACCGCCGCGGCACCGATGCCGCTGCGCCCGCCTGTGACCACGACAAGGGGTGGCGTCTTCGCGTTATCCACGCTCGTCATCGGCGTCGGCTCCTGTCTCTCCACCCGCAGGCACATCGCGGAGGATGCCGTGCCGCACCAGCTTCGCGTAGGCGCGCACCACCCATTCCGGCACCGCCCCGCCATTGCGTCCGGCGCCGTAGCGCATGCTCAGGTAGCCGCGCGCCGCGAGCAACAGGTAGGCCACGGGTTCGAGGTCCTTCGCCTCGAATGCCTCCGGCATCTCGCCGCGCTCCCAGCTTCGCCTGAGCCCACGCACATAGGCTCCAGCCACGATCTCCATGTGCTTGCGGTGCGCGGTCGGCGCCAGCGTCTCGGCCTCGTAGAGGATGCGATAGAACTCGGGGTGTTCGTCGAGGAACTGGAAATAGGCGCGCAGGCGCTGGACTTCCCGCTCCGCTCCCCTGGCATCTGGGTCGACCCGGTCCCTGATGTACTCGAGCATGCTCGCGCCAAGGCGCGGGAGCAGCTGATCAAACAGGTCCTGGCGCGACGCAAAGTAGTTGTAAAAGGTACCTTGGGCGACCTTCGCCCGCGAGGTGATCCTGGCGACCGAGGCGTCTGCATAGCCGACCTCGCCCACAACTTCAGCGGCAGCCTGAAACAATGCGCGCAGCGTGCTCTCGCTGCGCTCGGCGCGAGTCTGGCGGCGCCTGCCCTTGCTTCGGGCGGGGCGACTGCGTTCGGCCTTGATGTCCAGACTCATTCTAGCACCTCGTTTCTCCAACTTACGCGGCGTCCTGCATCTTCGGTGCCTCGGCAAAGCTCTTAACGACCCGCGCGATGTCTCCGTCCGGAAGTTCGTCGATAAACCGCTCGAGGCGCTCATAGGCCGAGGCCGGCACGCCCGTCTCGGCCCCGATCCGCCGGACCATCTCGGATACGGTGGCGCGGTCGTAGCTGTAGTCGGCCGGGGTCTTGCGTTCGTTGCGCTCGATGCGCTGGCCGTCGGCGAGCTCGACCTCGATGCGGCAGCAGAGTGAGGAAACCCCCTCGTCGCTGATGAGCTCGACCCTGTCAACGAGCGCATTCACGTCCGAATCGTCATAGGTGGTCATCATCTGCATGGTCGGCGTGCCGCGCACCAGCGTCGCCGCGATGCAGAACGGGATGCTCATCAGCGTGCCGGAGATCGAGTTGAACGGCCCCACCGCGTCCATCCCGGCATAGCCCGTCTCATAGGGGTTCATCGAGATGCGCACCGCGGCGATGCCGCGCCCGCCGATCTCCTCGCGCAGCGCCAGCGCCGCGGTCACCGGCGTCTGGTTGAAGGCGCAGACCGGGTAGGGCTTGAACGCCACGCGCGCCGTCGCCCAGTCGGTGCCGAGCCCGGCGGCGAGCGCCTCGACGTCGCACTCGGTGCGCGCGAAGGCCCTGACGAACCCGGCCGGCCCCTCGAGCGCATGCGGCGCCGAAACCGAGCCGGCGCGCGCCAGTTCGGCGGCGACCAGGCCGTTTCGGCCCGCGACGCCCACCTGGTAGCGCCACTCGTCGGTGCCGTCGGCGAAGGCCTGCAGGATGCCGCCGGCGAACGCGGCGGCGTTGGCGATGGCGGCGGCGGTGCGCTCGGGGTCGAGCTCCATCAGCCGGGCGGCGGCGGCCGCCGCGGCGAGCGTGCCGTAGATCGGCGAGGCGCGCAGGCCGGCGGGCGTGGTGCGCCCGGCATAGGCGCCCTCGAGCAGGCCGCCGACCTCGTAGCCCGCGACCAGCGCCGGCAACAGGCGGTCCGGCGGGTAGCCGCGCGCCTCGGTCATCGCCGTGAGCAGCGGGATGACGATGGCGCCCAGATGCGCCGCGCCGCAGGTGTCCTCCTGCGCCCGGCCGTGGAACAGGGCGGCGTTGGCCAGCGTCGCCCCGGCGACGGTGACCTTGCGGCCGTCGCCCAGCATGGTCGCGCCGCCGCGGACCTCGCCGTCGATGGCGAGCGCGGCGCGGCGGGCGACGGGCGCGTAGGGGGTGGGGTGGCACCCCAGCCCGATGCCGTAGCCGTTGAGCAGGCACACGCGGGCCTTCTCCTCGATTTCGGCGGGCATCCGCCCGGTCTCCAGCGCGCAGGTGAACTCGGCGATGCGTCGTGCGAGGGTCATGGCTTCGCTCCTTTCCGTGGTCAGGCCCGCGGCGCGAACTCGTCGCGCAGCGTGCGCTTGAGGATCTTGCCCGAGGGGTTGCGCGGCAGCGCCTCGCGCAGGTGCAGCTCGCGCGGCACCTTGAAGCGCGCCAGGTGCGCCCGGCAGTGCTCGCGCAGCGTCGCGTAATCCAGCGTCTCGCCGGGCCTGGGCACCACGACCGCGATCGGCCGCTCGCCCCAGTCGGCGTCGGGCACGCCGATCACCGCCGCCTCGGCGACCTGGGGCAGGGCGTAGATTACCCGCTCGACCTCGGAGGACGAGATGTTCTCGCCGCCCGAGATGATCAGGTCCTTCTTGCGGTCGGTGATGGTCAGGAAGCCCTCCGCGTCGAGGACGCCGACGTCGCCGGTGCGGAACCAGCCGTCGGCGAAGAAGCTCGCCCGGGTCTTGTCGGGGTCCTTCCAGTAGCCCGTCGTCACCTTCGGCCCGCGCACGCAGATCTCGCCCTGGGTGCCCGGCGGCAGCGCGTTGCCGTCGTCGTCGCGGATGTCGATCTCGCAGTGCGCCAGCGCCCGGCCGGTCGAGCCGATCTTCTCGATCTCGCGCCCCGCCTCCATCAGCGTGTCGCCGCTGCAGGTCTCGGTCAGGCCGTAGGCGTCGATGTAGCGGCCATTCGGGAACAGCTGGTTGAAGGCGCGGATGCGGCTCTCGGGGGTCTTCTCGCCGCCGCCGATCATCCATTTCACGGACGAGCGGTCGAAGCGCTCGCGGTCCGGCCAGGCCAGCAGCCGCCCCAGCATCACCGGCGCCAGCCAGCCGCAGGTGAGCTTCCCGGCCTCGATGGCGCCGAGCACCGCCTCCTCCTCGAACTCGCGCACGATCGAGAGCGTGCCGCCGACCCACATCACCGCCAGCCCCGGCAGGTCGAAGGCGCCCACGTGGTAGAGCGGCCCGACCACCAGCAGCCGGTCCTCGGCGCTCAGCCCGAGGTCGATCACGTGGTCCATGCACTTCCAGTAGAAGTTGTCGTAGCTGTGCATCACGCCCTTCGGCCGGTCGGTGGTACCCGAGGTGTACATCAGCCGAAACAGGTCACCCGGCTCGCGCCGGCACATGGGCGGCGGCTCGGTCTCGCCGGTCAGCGCGCGGATGTCGCGCCGCTCCGCCGCGCCGAGCAGGACCGTGTTCTCGAGCCCGCCGACAATGCCCTCGAACTCGTCGTCGGCGAGCAGCAGCCTGGCCCCGGCATTCTCCTGGATATAGGCCGCCTCGTCGGTCGCCAGCCGGTAGTTGACCGGCAGGAAGACGCCGCCGAGATGGCTGGTGGCCAGCGCCGTCTCGATGAAGGCGGGCGAGTTCTTCATGAACACGGCGACGACCTCGCCCTCGCCGATGCCGCGCGCCGCCAGCCAGCCGGCCAGCGTCTGCACGCGTTGCCACAACTCGGCGTAGCTGACCTGCCGGCCCTCGAAGACGATCGCGGTGCGCTCGGGCCCGCGGCTGGCGTGGTAGCGGACGAAGCTGCTCAGGTTGATCATGCCGGGTCGGGCCTCCCTCAGTACGAGCGGGGCATCTTCAGGTTGTGCTGGGCGATGAAGTTGAGGATCATCTCCTCCGAGATCGGGGCGATGCGGAACAGCCGGGCGTCGCGCCACAGCCGCTCCACATGGCTTTCCTTGGCGTAGCCCATGCCGCCCATGGTCTGCATCGAGCGCTCGGTCGCACGGTGCGCCGCCTGCGCCGCGATCAGCTTGGCGACGTTGGCCTCAGTGCCGTAGGGCTCGCCGTTGTCGTAGAGGGTGGCGGCCTTGTAGTTCATCAGCCGCGCCATCTCGGTCTCGGCGAAGGCCTGGGCCAGCGGGAACTGCAGACCCTGGTAGCTGCCGATCGGCGCGTCCCCGAACACCTTGCGCTCGTTGGCGAACTCGACCGCGAGCCGGAGCGCCAGCTCGGCCGTGCCGACCAGGCAGGCGCTGGTCACGATGCGCTCGGTGTTGAGCACGTCGAGCAGCTCGCGCCAGCCCCCGTCGAGCGTGCCGACGACCTCATCGGGCGTGGCGCGCACGTCGTCGAAAAAGACCATGCTCGAGCTCAGGGTGTTGGTGCCGACCTTGTCGATCGGCGCATGGTCCAGCCCCTCGCGCTCGCGGTCGATCAGGAACATGGTGATCCCGTCGGTGCGCCGCGCGACCTCGTCGCGCTTCTTCGTGCGGGCGATGACCAGCATCTTGTGCGCCTCGGGCACGCCGGTGATCCAGATCTTGCGCCCGTTGATGCGAAACCCGTTGCCGTCGGCGCGCGCGAAGGTCTCGATCTCCAGCGCGTTCGAGCCGGCGTTCGGCTCGGTCAGCGCCATGCAGAACTTCATCTCGCCGGTGGCGAGCTTGGGCAGGTAGTCGCGCTGCATCGCCTCGGTGCCGAAGCGGGTCAGCGCCACGCCGCCGAAGATCGTGTTGTTCATGAACATCTGGCCCACGGTCGAGCCGGCCCCGCTGGCGGCCAGGGTCTCGACGATCAGCGCGACCTCCATCATGCCGAGCCCGCTGCCGCCGTGCTCCTCGGGCAGCGCTGCTGCGGCGAGGCCGGCCTCGCAGATGGCCTGCCAGATCTCGGCCGGGAACGCCTTGCGCGCGTCGAGATCACGCCAGTAATCGAGGCCGAACCGCTCGCCGACCCGCCGCGCGGTGTCGACGATCAGCCTCTGCTCGTCGTTCAGGCGGAAGTCCATTCAGCTGTCCTCCGGCTCGGTGGTTTGCAGCAGGCCGTGCGGCGCCTCGAGCCCGGCGACGATGGCGCCGAGCAAGCGCGCGCCAGCCATGCCGTCGAACACCCGGTGGTCGCAGGCCAGCGTCAGCACCAGCTCGCGCCTGAGCGCCGGCTGGCCCGCCGGGTCCGGGCGGAAGGTCTCGGCGATGGCGCCGACCCCGAGGATCGCCGACTGCGGCGGGTTGATGATCGGCGCCACGCTCTCCACCCCCGCCATGCCCAGATTCGAGACGCTGACGGCGGCGCCCTCGAGGTCCTCGCGGCGCAGCGCGCCGCCCCGCGCCCGCTCGGCCAGCGCACCGGCCGTGCGGGCGAGCCGGTCGAGCGGCAGGCGGCCGACGTCGCGCAGGACCGGGATGAACAGGCCGTCCGGCGTGTCCACGACCATGCCGACATCGCTCGCGGCAAAGGCCAAAAGCGCGTCGTCGGCCCAGATCCGGTTGGCCTCGGGGCATTGCATCAGCGCCCGGCCCGCGGCCTTGAGCAGAAAGTGGTTGAGCGTGATCCTCGGCCCGCCCGCCGCGTTCATCGCCGCGCGCAGCGCCAGCAGCGCCGAGACCTCGGCGCGGCGCACCAGGTAGAAGTGTGGCACCTCGCGCATGGCCGCCGCGACGCGCCGCGCCATGGCGAGATGCTTGGCCGAGACGGCGACGTTCTCCGGCGCGATCTGCGCCGGGGGTTCCCGCTTCGGGGGTTCCCGCGCCGGCGCCTCCTGCGCGACCGCGGCCTCGACATCGGCCGCCTTGATCCGGCCGCCGGGGCCGCTGCCGGCGACGCTGGCGACGTCGATGCCCTGCTGCCGCGCGAGGCGCCTGGCCAGCGGCGTTGCCTTGACGCGCCCCCCGGCGCTGCTTGCGGCCGGCCGCGGCGCCCCTTCACCGTCGGCGCGCGGCGCCGGGGCGGCCGGCAGCGCTTGCGATTCCGCCGCCTCGCGCAGCACACCCGATCCGGTCCAGCGCGCGAGCGGCGTGCCGACCGCGACCGACCTGCCGCTCTCGACCAGGATCTCGACGATCTCGCCCGCACCCGGCGCTTCGACCTCGCTGGCGATCTTGTCGGTCTCGACCACGAAGATCACCTGGCCGGGCCGCACCCGGTCGCCCGGCTTGACGTGCCACTCGGCCAGCACGCCCTCCGTCATGGTCAGGCCGAGCTTGGGCATGACCAGGTCGGAGACGGCGGTGCCGCCGGGATTACCTTCCGGTGAAGACGGCATCCCGCTTCTCCACAAACGCCTTGCAGCCCTCGTGCGCGTCGGCGCTGTCGAGCACCAGGCTGACCATCGCCTGCTCGTGCGCCAGCGCCGCCGGCAGGGGCATGTCGCCGCCGTCGCCCAGCGTGCGCTTGAGCAGCTTGAGCACCAGCGGCGACTTGGCGGCGATGCTCCCGGCCAGCTTCAGCGCCTCGTCCATCAGGCTGTCCTTCGGCACCACCCGGTTGATCAGCCCGATCTCGGCGGCCTCCGCGGCCGTGATGTGCCGCCCGGTGAACATCAGCTCCTTGGCGCGGCACAGCGGCACCTGGCGCAGCATCCGCTGGGTGCCGCCGGCGCCGGGGAACAGCCCCAGCGTGATCTCGGGCAACCCCAGCTTCGCGGTATCGGCGGCGAGCCGGATGTCGAGCGCCAGCAGCAGCTCGGTGCCGCCGCCCAGCGCGAAGCCGTTGATCGCGCCGATGGTCGGCTTGTCCGACACCTCGATGCGCCGGAACACCCGGTGGATGGTCTCGGCGAACTCGCGGTAGTGGGCGAGCCCGCCGCGGCTCTCCAGATCGGCGATGTCGCCGCCCGCGACGAAGGCCCGGTCGCCGGCGCCGGTGAA
>DATKCQ010000106.1:0-9668 GCA_035513135.1 Thermohalobaculum sp. | reverse complement strand
TCCCCGCAATCCCCCACCCCCGACGCCCGCTTCTTCTCCGAGCCGCTCGAGAGCCGCGACCCCGAGCTCCACAAGGCGATCCGCCAGGAGCTCAAGCGCCAGCGCGACGAGATCGAGCTGATCGCGTCCGAGAACCTGGTCAGCCTCGCGGTGCTCGAGGCGCAGGGCTCGGTGCTCACCAACAAATATGCCGAGGGCTATCCCGGCCGGCGCTACTACGGCGGCTGCCAGTACGTGGACATCGCCGAGACCCTCGCCATCGAGCGGGCCTGCAAGCTGTTCAACTGCCGCTTCGCCAACGTCCAGCCGCATTCCGGCGCGCAGGCCAACCAGGCCGTGAACATGGCGCTGCTCGCGCCGGGCGACACCCTCATGGGCATGGACCTCGCCGCGGGCGGGCACCTGACGCACGGCTCGAAGGTCAACCAGTCGGGCAAGTGGTTCCGCTCGGTGCAGTACGGCGTGACCCGCTCCGACAACGACATCGACTACGACCAGGCCGCCGCGCTCGCCGCCGAGCACAAGCCGAAGCTGATCATCGCCGGCGGCTCGGCGGTGCCGCGCATCATCGACTTCGAACGCTTCCGCGAGATCGCCGATTCGGTCGGCGCCTGGCTGCACGTGGACATGGCGCACTTCGCCGGGCTGGTGGCGGGCGGCGTCTACCCCGACCCGCTCGAGCACGCCCACGTGGTCACCACCACCACGCACAAGACCCTGCGCGGCCCGCGCGGCGGCATGGTGCTGACCAACGACGAGGAGATCGCCAGGAAGATCAACTCGGCGGTGTTCCCGCAGCTCCAGGGCGGCCCGCTGATGCACGTGATCGCCGCCAAGGCGGTGGCCTTCGGCGAGGCGCTTAGCCCTGAGTTCCGCACCTACTCGGCGCAGGTCGTCGCCAACGCGAAGGCCCTCGCGGCGGCGCTGGTCGAGGGCGGGCTGGCGCTGGTGACCGGGGGCACCGACAGCCACCTGATGCTGGTCGACCTGCGCCCCAAGGGCGTCACCGGGCTGGCCGCCGAGCAGGCGCTCGGCCGCGCCCGCATCACCTGCAACAAGAACGGCATCCCCTGGGACCCGGAGAAGCCGACGGTGACGTCGGGTTTGCGCCTCGGCTCGCCCGCCGGCACCAGCCGCGGCTTCGGCGAGGCCGAGTTCGCCGAGATCGGCCGGCTGATCGTCGAGGTCGTCGACGGCGTCGCCGCCAACGGCGGGGACGGCAACGCCGGGACCGAGGCCTCGGTGCGCGAGCGGGTCACGGCGCTGTGCGACCGCTTCCCGATCTACCAGACGCTCTGACGCACCCGGGCCGGCCGCCATCCTTTCGCGCCGGCCCCCGCAAGCCGCCAGATGTAGGGGCGTTTCAACACCTCTACCCAATCGCTTGGTGACGCCCTATAGTGCTTGTCCTCAGGTGTTCTGGAGGGCGAGATGCGCTGCCCGTTCTGCGGCAATGTCGAAACGCAGGTGAAGGACTCACGTCCCGCCGAGGACCACGTGGCGATCCGCCGGCGGCGGAGCTGCCCCCAATGCGCCGGCCGCTTCACCACCTACGAGCGCGTGCAGCTGCGCGACCTCGTGGTGGTCAAGAAGAACGGCCGGCGCGAGGACTTCGACCGCGACAAGCTGGCCCGCTCGATCCGCATCGCGCTCAGGAAGCGCCCGGTCGAGCCCGAGCGCGTCGAGCAGATGATCTCGGGCATCGTGCGCCGGCTCGAGAGCATGGGCGACGTGGACATCCCGTCGGACGCGATCGGCGAGATCGTCATGGAGGCGCTGGCCCGGGTCGACACCGTGGCCTATGTGCGCTTCGCCAGCGTCTACAAGAACTTCCAGGAGGCCGACGACTTCGAGGAGTTCGTCGCCGAACTCCGTCCCGACACCAGGGCCGCCGACTCCAAGGCCGCGACCGAGGGCTGAGCCATGCACGGGGCGGCGACCCCGGCCGGGACGCCCGACGCGACGCCCGACCCGACACCCGACCCGACACCCGACGCGGACGCGCGCTGGATGCGCATGGCGCTGGCGCTGGCGGCGCGCAGCCTCGGCCGGGTCGCGCCCAACCCCGCCGTCGGCGCGGTGCTGGTGCGCGAGGGCCGCGTGCTCGGCCGCGGCGTCACCGGCGACGGCGGCCGGCCCCACGCCGAGGCGGTGGCGCTCGACCAGGCGCGGGCGCGCCACGGCGCCCGGGCGCTCCGGGGCGCGACCGCCTACGTCACCCTCGAGCCCTGCAACCACCACGGCCGCACGCCGCCCTGCGCCGAGGCGCTGGTCGCGGCCGGCATCGCCCGCGTGGTCTGCCCGCTCGAGGACCCGGACCCCCGCGTCTCGGGCCGGGGCCTCGCCGCCCTCGCCCGCGCCGGCGTGGCCGTGACCTCCGGCGTGCTGCGCCACGAGGCGCGCCGGCTCAATGCCGGCTTCCTGTCGCGCATCGAGCGGGGGCGGCCGCATGTCACGCTCAAGCTCGCCGCCACGCTCGACGGCCGCATCGCCACGCGCGCCGGCGAGAGCCGCTGGATCACCGGGCCCGAGGCGCGCGCCCGGGTGCACCTGATGCGCGCACGCGCCGACGCGGTGCTGATCGGCGCCGGGACGGCGCGGGCCGACGACCCGATGCTCGACGTGCGCGGCCTCGGCCCGCTTGCGGCGCAGCCGCTGCGCGTCGTTGCCGACGGCAGCCTGACGCTTGCGCCCGACAGCCGGCTGGCGCGCACTGCCCGCGACATTCCCGTGCTGCTGCTGCACCGCCCGGACGCCCCGGCCGCGCGCCGCGAGGCGCTCGCGGCGCTCGGCGTCGGGACCGTCGCGGTCGCCCCCGGCCAAGATGCCCTGCTCGACGACGGCCTGCTCGATCTGGCCGAGGCCCTGCGTGCGCTCGCCCGCGCCGACGTGACCCGGCTGCTGTGCGAGGGCGGCGGCAGGCTCGCCGCCTCGCTGCTGGCGGCGGGACTGGCCGACGAGATCGCCCTGTTCACCGCCGGCAAGGCGATCGGCGGCGACGGAAGGCCGGTGCTCGAGGCGCTCGGCCTCGATCGCCTGGCCGACGCCCCGGCCTTCGACCTCGCCGAACTCGAAACGGCCGGCGACGACGTGCTCAGCCTCTGGCGCCGGCCCGAGGCGTGCTGAGCGCGGCCGCCCCGCAAACCGGCGGGACTCCGCGTGTCATGCCGGATTTCACAACAATACCAGGCTTTTGGCCGCCCCGGTGAAGGTGACCAGCGGGGCGATGGACTGCACGACCTTCATCCAGCGGGTGAACGGCGCCGTGGTGACGTAGAGCGTGTCGCCGTCGCGCATGATGAACTCGCGCGCGAGGAACATGCCCCCCGGCTCGGTCAGGTTGAGCAGGTAGACGACCCGGCGCGGGCCGGTCCCGGCCTCGCCGGGCAGCACCTTGGCGACGATCTCCGGCCGCTCCTCGCGAAAAACAAAGACACCGGTCGGGTCGGCCGAGCCCTCGGTCAGCCCGCCCACCGTGCCCATCGCCTGCTCCACCGAGAGCTCGCGCACCGGGAACGGCACCGTGGACGGCTGGCCGACCGCGCCCAGCGCGGTGAAGATGCGCCGGTCGCGCTCGGCGATCAGCGCGTCGCCGTCGTGCATGGCGACGTTGTTGGCCGGCTCGTCGTAGAGGTCCTGCACCCAGATCTCGCCGGTGCGCGCGCCGCGGCGCAACCGCAGCCGCACCACCTCGGGCTCCTCGGTGACGCCGCCGGCGCGGGCGAGCATGGGCAGCAGCCGCTCGGTCTCGGTCTCGATCGGGTAGAGCCCCGGCGTGCGCACGCGCCCCTGAACGCTGACCATCCGGCCGCGCCCCTCCTCGGCGAACACATCGACCTGCGGGTTCAGGGTCTTCTCCGACAGGCGCCGCTGGATCGCCTCGCGCAGGCTGGCCACGGTGTGGCCGGCGGCGCGCACCGGGCCGATATAGGGCACGAAGATGAACCCCTCCCGGTCGACCTTGGCGCGCGGCAGCTGGGTGGCGCCGATGCCCTGCGGGTTCAGCAGCCCCTGCTCGATGTTCTCCCACACGGTGACCGACAGCACGTCGCCGACCGCGATCGCCGCCGTGTCCACGGCCGGCGCGCCGCGGAAGGTCTCGGCGAAGCCCAGCCGCTCGTCGACCCGCGTGTCGCGCGTCACCGCCGCGGTGACCGCCACCACGTCGTAGTCGAGCTCCGGCGTGGCCTCGGCCGTGATCTCCTCGTAGTACGGCCCGCTGCGCGGCAGGCCGCAGGCGGCGACGCCGAGCATCGTCACGGCCAGCAGGGACAGGCGGGCAAGTCGCTCGAGTGGGATCATCGCAACGCTCCTCGTTCTAAGGGACGGTGATCGGCGGCCGGCACCGCGCCGGCCGGAATGTCTCGCCTCAGCCGGCCATCCGGCGCCCCCCGGCGCCAGCCTCCACGGCGTCCCGGCCGGCCGCGCCCAGCGCCCGCGCGTAGGGATCCTCGGCGGCCAGCATGGCGCCGGGCAGCCGCTCGAGCAGCACCGCCATGCCCGCGTCCGAGTAGAACGAGCCCTCGATCTGCGAGGTCGCGAGCAGGAACTGCCGGAACTTTCGGTACGCATCGCGGTCCGGCGGCGCGGGCGCCGCGAAGAACGCCGCGAGCGGCTGCCCGGAAGCGAGCCCCGGCCGCGCGTAGACCGCCTCGCCGAGCGCCGCCACCGGCAGCCCGCGCGCCAGCGCCTGCTGCGCCCCGGTCGAGTTCACCGTGACCACCGAGCGCGCGCCGTCGAGCAGCGCCGACAGCCCCGTGGCGCCATCGAGAAACAGCACGCGCCCGGCCAGCCCGAGCCGCCGGGCCTCGCGCGCGATCACCCGCCCGAGCCCCTCGCGCCCGTCCTCGAGCGGATGCGACTTGAAGACCAGCACCTCGCCCCTCGGCGCGCCGCGGGCGAAGGCTTCGAGGCAGTCGCGGGCGAACGCCGCCGAGCTGCGATAGCGCGAATAGCGCTGCATCGACGCGTCGAACGAGAGCTGCAGCAGCACCAGGTGATAGCCCCGCCCGCTCGCCGCCAGCCAGCGCATGCGCCGGCGGTGCAGGGCGCGGCGCAGCGGCATCCCGGCGAGGCGCCCGAGATAGCGCGCCGCCTCGTGCCACAGGCTCATGCCGCGCCGGCTGCGGTGGCGGCCGAAGCGGCGCGAGGGCAGCAGCAGCCGGCCGTGATAAAGCCCCGAGTACCACAGATGCGGGCGCAGCGCGCCCCAGCCGTCCGGCGGTGGCGCGCCGCCGTCCGGCGCTGACGTGCCGTCGTCCGGCGCTGACGTGCCGCCGTCCGGCGCTGGCGCCGCCGCCATGCGCTCGAGCGGGATGGCGTCCAGCGGCGAGTTGCCGTTGTTGCCCCAGCGCTCGTAGGTCACCCAGTGCGGCCGCAGGTAGCCCTCCTCGATGCAGTGACAGAGGACGCCGCGCGTCCACGCCACCGCCACCGCCATGGCATGCTCGGGCCGGCTGTCGCCGTAGAGCACGATGTCGGTGACCGCGTGGACCTCGAGGTATCGCCCGAGCCACGCCGCATAGCGCCCGGCGCCGCCGGTGTAGTCGGTGAATTCGGGGTAGCCGGTGCAGACATCGAGCGGCCCCGCGCCCCCCCATTCCGCCGCGTCCGCCGCGTTGAAGGCGACCCGGCGCACCGCGGCCCCGCCCGCCGCGAGCGCCCCGGCCAGCCGGCGAAAGAACGGCCCGTGCGGCCCCTGGAGGAACAGAAAGACGCGCCCGCTCGACTCCGCCATTGCCGCTCCCGACTCCTCGCCCCGTCTGGTGGCCATGTCTGGCCCGCGTCTGGCCCGCGTCTGGCCCCCGTGTGGCCCGCGTCTGGCCCTGCGTGGGCGCGATGGTTATCATGGTCACGGTTAACGAAGCGCTTACGCCGACGCGGCGCCTTGCCGGGGGCGGCGCCATCCGTTATCGCTCGCCCGCGAAGCGACCCGCGGCAGGTCAGGACGGCAGCATGTTCACCGGAATCATTCGCGAGCTCGGCACGGTGCTGGTGCGCCGGGACGCCGGCGATACCTATCTCAGGATCGCCTGCCGGCGCCCGGCCGAGACCATCGAGCCCGGCGCCTCGATCGCCTGCAACGGCATCTGCCTCACGGTGCTCGAGGCCGGGCGCCAAGGGGGCGCAGCAGGCGGGCAAAGCTGGTTCGAGGTCTCCGCCTCGGCCGAGACCAAGGCCTGCACGACGCTCGGCGACTGGCGCGAGGGCACTAAGGTCAACCTCGAGCCGGCGCTCAGGGTGGGCGACGAGCTCGGCGGGCACATCCTCTCGGGCCACGTCGACGGCATCGGCGAGATCACCGCCGTGCGCCCCGAGGGCGACAGCCACCGCCTGACCATCCGCGCGCCCGCCGGGCTGGCGAGGTTCATCGCCTCGAAGGGCTCGATCGCGGTCGACGGCATCTCGCTCACCGTCAACGAGGTCGAGGGCGCCAGCTTCGGCGTGAACATCATCCCGCACAGCTGGGCGGTGACCAACCTCGCGGGCGCCGCGCCCGGGCGCCGGGTGAACCTCGAGATCGACCTGCTCGCGCGCTACGTCGCGCGGCTCCACGAGATCGCGGGCTGAGGCCGGGCGGAAGGCAGGATGACCGATACCGACTACAGCGACTGCATCGCCTCCGTCGCCGAGATCATCGAGGCGGCGCGCAACGGCCGCATGTTCCTGCTGATCGACCACGAGGACCGCGAGAACGAGGGCGACCTGGTGATCCCCGCGCAGATGGCCGGGCCCGACGCGGTGAACTTCATGGCCAAGCACGGCCGCGGCCTGATCTGCCTCGCCATGGAGGGCCGGCGCCTCGACGCGCTCGGCCTGCCGCTGATGTCGGCCTCCAACCAGTCGCGCCACGAGACCGCCTTCACCGTCTCGATCGAGGCGCGCGAGGGCGTGACCACCGGCATCTCGGCGCACGACCGCGCGCACACCATCGCGGTCGCCATCGACCCGAATTCCGGCCCCGGCGACATCGCCACGCCGGGCCACGTCTTCCCGCTGCGCGCGCGCGAGGGCGGCGTGCTGGTGCGCGCCGGGCACACCGAGGCCGCCGTCGACATCGCCCGGCTCGCCGGGATGATCCCGGCCGCGGTGATCTGCGAGGTGATGAACGACGACGGCTCGATGGCGCGGCTGCCCGATCTGGTGGGCTTCGCCCAGCGGCACGGCCTGAAGATCGGCACGATCTCCGACCTCATCGCCTACCGCCTGCGCTACGACAACCTGGTGCGCGAGACGGCCGCCGACACCATCAGCTCGATGATCGGCGGCGAATGGCAGATCCGCGTCTTCCACGACCAGCCCGACGGCGCCGAGCACCTGGCGCTGCTCAAGGGCGACATCGGCGCCGACGGCCCGGTGCTGGTGCGCATGCACGTGCTCGACCCGCTCGACGACGTGCTGGCGCTGCACCCCGAGCGCTTCGAGCAGGTGCCCGACTCCATGGCCGCCATCGCCGCGGAGGGCCGCGGCGCCCTGGTGCTGCTGCGCGACATGTCGCCGGGCGCGCTCTCGGCCAAGCTGCGCGCCGCCGGGCCGGGGCCGCGCCAGCTCCGCCAGTACGGGGTGGGCGCGCAGATCCTGCACGCGCTGGGCATTCGCGAGCTGATCCTGCTGACCAACTCGCCGGCGCCCAAGGTGGTCGGGCTCGAGGGCTACGGCATCTCCATCGTCGGCACCCGGCCGATCCCCAAGCGGGGGGGCTGAGATGGCAACCCCCGAAGACGCGGGCGCGCTGCCCCTGCCCCGGCTGGCGCCGCCGCCGAAGCTGCTGATCGTCGCGGCGCCGTTCTACCGCCCGGTAGCCGACGGCCTGATCGCCGGCGCCCGCGCCGTGCTCGACGCCGCCCGCGCCCGCCACGAGCTGATCGAGGTGCCCGGCGCGCTCGAGGTCCCCGTCGCCATCCGGCTGGCCTCAGAGACCGGGGCGTGGGAGGGCTACGTGGCGCTCGGCTGCGTGATCCGCGGCGAGACCACGCATTACGAGCACGTCTGCACCGAGAGCGCGCGGGGCCTGACGCTGCTCGGCGTCGAGCGCGGGCTCGCCGTCGGCAACGGCATCCTCACCTGCGAGAGCATGGCCCAGGCCGAGGCCCGCGCCGACCCGCGCGGCATGGACAAGGGCGGCGGCGCGGCCGCCGCGGCGCTGCACCTGGTGGCGCTGACGCGGCGCTTCCGGGGCGCGCCGGGGCGCGGCTCGCCGCTGGTCCCGAACGACGATATCCTGCTGGCCGGCGACAGCAGGCGGCGGGGCCGGACCTGATGCCCCCCCGCGCGCACACCGAGGCGCGGCTGGCCCGCTCGGCCGCGCGGCTGGCCGCCGTGCAGGCGCTCTACCAGATGGAGCTGACCGGCGCCGCGTGGGAGGCGGTGCGCGACGAGTTCGAGGCGCACCGCCTCGGCGCCGAGATCGAGGGCGCGCAGTACCGCGAGGCCGACGTCGAGCTCTTCCGCGCCATCCTCGAGGGCGTGTTCGGGGACCAGGCGGCGATCGACCAGCTCACCGACCGGGCGCTGGTGGCCAAATGGCCGCTCGGCCGGATCGACGCGACGCTGCGCGCGCTGTTCCGCGCCGCCGGCTACGAGATCACCGCGCGCCCCGACATCCCGGCCCGCGTCGCCATCGGCGAGTATGTGGACGTCGCCAAGGCCTTCTTCGCCGAGGGCAGGGAGGCGAAGTTCGTCAACGCCGTGCTCGACCACATGGCCCGCGAGAGCCGCGCCGCGGAAATGGAGCCGCGCTGACCCCCGACCGGGCCGGCCGCCGACACGCTTTGCCGTCGGGGCGCCATCGCCTATCCTGGTCCCATGAACTTCGTGCCCCCCCGAATCGAGCCGACGCGCAAGCCGCTCGGCATGCTCGAATCGCTGCGCGCGGCGCAGCGCAACGTGCTCGAGATCATCCCCGAGATGGCCTTCACCCAGCCGATGATCTCGGGCCGCCTCGGCTCGCGCTGGCACATGGTGCAGGACCCCGGCGCGCTCAAGCGCATCTTCCTCGACAACCTGGCCAACTACCCGAAATCCGAGGTGATGCTGCGCATGCTGCGCCCCGCCGTGGGCGACAGCCTGTTCACGCTCGAGGGCGAGGAGTGGAGGTTCCAGCGCCGCGCCGTCGCCCCGGTGTTCACGCACCGCAACGTCGCCGCGCTCGCCCCGGTGATGACCGCGACCGCCGCGCGCGCCTGCGAGCGGCTGGCCGCCGCGCAAGGGGACGAGCCCGAGGCCGAGATGGTCTCCGAGATGCTCACCGCCACCTTCGACGTGATCTGCGAGGTGGCGCTGTCGGGCCGCGAGCACTTCGACGCCGAGGTCTACGGCGCCGCCATCACCCGCTATTTCGAGACCATCGGGCGCGCCTCGATGCTCGATTTCCTGCACGTGCCCTACTGGGTGCCGCGGCCCGGGCAGATCCTCGGGCGCGGCTCGGTCAGGACCATGCACCGCATGGTCGCCCGCGCCATCGAGGACCGCCGGCGCGCCGCCACCGGCCGGGCCGACGACCTGCTCGACCACATGCTGAATGCCGTGGACGCCGAGACCGGGCGGCGCATGACCCCCGAGGAGCTGCTGCACAACATGCAGTTCTTCATCGTCGCCGGGCACGAGACGACGGCGCTCGCGCTCTCCTGGTCGCTGCTCATGCTCGCGCACGACCAGCCGGTGCAGGA
>DATKCQ010000105.1:0-2448 GCA_035513135.1 Thermohalobaculum sp. | reverse complement strand
CCGATGGTCGACGTCGTCGACCCCGGCGGGCTGGTGCGCAGCCAGGTGATCGAGAGCGGCGACGGCGCGCTGCGCCTGACCCTGAATGGCGCGGAGAACCGCAGGACGATGGCCGGGCTGTTCATCGCCGAAAGCTTCGGGTCCTCGATCCAGCACCTGGCCTTCGCCACGGGCGATATCTTCGCCGCCGCCGCCAGGATGCGGGAATTCGGCTTCGATCCGCTCGACATATCGCCGAACTACTATGACGACCTAGAGGCGCGCCTGGATCTCGCCCCGGACCTGACTGCCCGCCTCAGGGCCGGGAATATCCTGTACGACCGCGACGAGGCGGGCGAGTACTTCCAGTTCTACAGCCATAGCTATGGCGAGGGCTTTTTCTTCGAGATCGTGGAACGCCGGGGCGGCTATCGCGGCTACGGCGCCCCGAACGCCCCGTTCCGCATCGCCGCCCAGCGACGCACGCTGCCACCGACGGGCATGCCTCGCGTGTAGTCATCGAAGCGAATGTGCATATGGCCGCCCAGGCGCGTCATCATCTCCGTCGGTAGAAGCTCTTGAAGCGGGGCTGATCGCGGCGCGGCGCCGCGTCAGCGCTTTCGCGGCGCCTTGTCGAGTGCCGCGCCGATCTCGATCAGGCGGTCGATCTCGGCGGGCGCATAGCCCGCCTCGGCGAGCACCTCGCGGGTGTGCTGGCCGAAACGCGGCGGCTTCAGCCGGGCCGGCACCGGGGCCGTGCGCTCGAGCTTGATCGGGTTGCCGAGCGCCCGGTAGCCGTCGTTCTCCACCACCATCTCGCGGTGCACGGTGTGAGCGTGCGCCACCACCTCGTGGGTCTCGAGCACCGGGCCGCACGGCGCGCCGACCTCCATCAGGGCGCGCGCCAGCTCCTCGCCGTCCCACTCCATCATGGCCGGCGCGAACTCGTCGCGCAGCGCGTGCTTGTTGGCGAGCCGCGCCGAGTTGTTGACGAAGCGGTCGTCCTCGGCCAGCTCGGGCCGGCCGATCAGCTCGCAGATGCGGCGGAACTGGGTGTCGTTGCCCCCGGCGATGAAGATCTTGCAGGTGCGGGTCGGGAACACGTCGTAGGGGGACAGGTTCGAGTGGGTGTTGCCGGTGATCTGCGGGTGCTTGCCCGAGAGGAAGTAGTTGGCGGCGTGCGGGAACAGCATCGAGACCGCGGTGTCGTAGAGCGTCATGTCGAGATACTGGCCGCGCCCCGAGACGGTGCGCTCGTAGAGCGCCATGACGATGCCGAGCGCCGCCGCGACGCCGGTGCCGATGTCGACCAGCGGGATGCCGATGCGCGTGGGCGGGCCGCCCTCGGGGCCGTTGACGCTCATCAGCCCGCCCTGCGCCTGGATGATGGCGTCGTAGCCGGGCAGGCCGCCATGCGGGCCGTCGGTGCCGAAGCCGGTGATGCGGCAGTGCACGAGGCGGGGGAAGCGCTCGGCCAGCACCTCGTGGTAGCCGAGGCCGAACTTCTCCATGCCGCCGGGCTTGAAGTTCTCGATCAGCACGTCCGCGGTTTCCAGCAGCCGCAGCAGCGCCTCGCGGGCCTCCGGCTTGCGCAGGTCGAGCGCCGCGCCGCGCTTGTTGGCGTTGACGCCGAGGAAGTAGGACGAGGCGCCGGCCTCCTCGTCGAAGGGCGGGCCCCAGGCGCGGGTGTCGTCGCCCTGCGGCGGCTCGATCTTGATCACGTCGGCGCCGTGGTCGGCCAGCCATTGCGTGCCGTAGGGGCCGCCGAGGATGCGGGTGAGGTCGATGATCCTGACGCCGTCGAGCGCGCCCATGTGGTCCTCCGTGACTCAGGCGGCGAGGTTCCAGACCTTCGCCGCGAACCGGGGATAGAACTCGGCGACCTTCGGCGCAACCTCGCGGCGCAGGATCGCCAGGCGGTCCGGGGCGGGGGCAGGGGTCTCGGCCACGTCCCGCGCGCTGTCGAAAGCAAAGCCGGTGGCCTCGGCGACGCTTTCGGGCGTCTCGCCGGGGTGGACGGACTCGAGCCGGAAGCGGGCGCGGGCCGGGTCGAAGGCGAACACGGCGCGGTTGGTCACCAGCGCCTTCGGCCCGCCGGGGCGCCACACGCCGGGCTCGCTGACGCCGGGGGCGGAGATGAAGTCGACGCGCTCGACCAGCGTGCGCGGGCTGTGCTCCTCGCGAAACAGGATGACGCGGGGCACCGCGAAATACATTAGCGCCGAGCCGAACGAGCCGGGGAAGCGCTTTTTCATCGCCGGGTAGTCGCCGATGCCCACGAGGTTGATGTTGGCCTGGCCGTCGATCTGCACGCCGCCGAGGAAGAACGTGTCGATGCGCCCCTGCGCGGCGGAGTCGAAAAGCTCGCGGGCGCCGTCGGTGAACGGGTTGTGGCGGAAGGCGTGCAGGATCGAGACGTGCATCCGGCGGGGCGATTCGGCCTGCGCCAGCAGCGCCGCGGCGCCGGGG
>DATKCQ010000104.1:0-3309 GCA_035513135.1 Thermohalobaculum sp. | reverse complement strand
GGTGCGCGACGAGGCCGGCGAGTGGCTGGTGATCGAGGACTTCGGCCTCGACTGGCGCCCGCTGTCGCTGTTCACCGACACCCTCGTCATCAACGCCCTGACGGCCGAACGCATGACCATGCTGCGCCGGCCCGAGGCCGCCCCGCCGGCGGAAGCCCCCGACGAGGCTGCGAACCTGATCGCCGCGGAGATCGGCACCTTGTCGATCGGGGAACTGGAGATCGCCGCAGCCGTAGCCGGCACGCCCGCCCGCTTCACGCTGTCGGGCTCGGGCTCTCTGTCGGCGGCCCCTGCCGAAATCCGCCTCGACCTTGCCGCGGAGCGCATCGACGAGGTCGAGGGGCGCCTCGCCGCCGACATCGTGTTCGAGCAGGAAACCAGCAATCTCGACCTCTCGCTGGTGCTGGCGGAAGGCCGCGGCGGCCTCGTCCAGCAGCTCCTGGCGCTCCGGGGCGAACCGACCGTCGACTTGCGCGTGAACGGCCAAGGCCCGGTGTCGGACTGGTCCGGCGACCTCCAACTGGCGCTCGACGGCGAGGAACTGGTTTCGGGCACGGCGCGCCTGTCCGGCACCGATGCCGGCACCATGATCGAGGCGCAGCTGACGGGCGAGTTCACCCGCCTGGTCCCGTCCGAGTTCCACGACCTCGTCCAGGGCCGCGCCGAGCTGGCCGCCGCCGTCATGCTCGAGGAGGCAGGCGCGCTCCGCATCGAAAGCGCGATCTTGCGCTCGGACGTGGTGGAGATCAGCGCCGACGGCGGGCTCGATTTCGAAACCGGCGAGATGCTGTTCTCGCTCACCGGCCAGCTCGGCTATGCCGGCCCGGTGGAGATCGCCGAGGCCGAAATCTTGCGGCTGGCCTTCGAGGCGCGCCTGCAAGGCACCTATGACGCGCCCGAGTGGGACATGAACGCCAGCGCGGAATCCCTCATCGCCGCCGGCGTCGCCGGGCGCAACCTCACGCTCGAAGTCTCCGGCTCCGGCCTGCCGATCGCCGACCAGGCGGCCGAGACGCGGATCATCGCCTCGGGCGCACTCGAACCCGGCGACAGCGGCCTGCCGCCGCTGCTCGCCGGCCAGTTCCTCACCGACCTTTCCTTCGACATGCCGGGCGACGGCCGCGTGGTGCTGGAGAATGCGTATGTCGAGACCCCCGCCGGCGCCGTCTCGGCCACCGGCCACGTCACCCCCGAAACCGGCAACTACGAGCTCACGCTCGATGCCCAGATGCGCTCGCCCGAAACCGGCGTTGCGGCGCTCGACCCCCTGCTCCAGGGCCAGACCCGGCTGGTCGGCCGCACCACCGGCATTTTCCCCGAGGTCGTGCGCCTGCACGACATCGCGCTCACGTCCGACGTGATTGCCGCCCGGCTCGGCGGCGAGATCCTCCCCCAAACCATGGATTTGACCGCCAGCGCGGTGATCGAGGAACTCGCCCGGCTCGATGCGCGCGCCGCCGGCACCGTCGAGATCGAGGCGACGCTGACCGGCCCGCGCGATGCGCCCCAGGCGGACGTTTCCGGCCGTGGCCGCGAGATTGTCCTGATGGACAAGCCGTTCCGCAACGTCGTGTTCGAGGCCGCGGCCATGCTCGACCCCGATGAGCCGACCGCCGCACTGCGCCTCACCGGCAACCTCGACAACCAGCCGGTCGACATGTCCGCCACCCTCGCCCATACCGGCGACACCGGCCCCGACATCGACCTCGCCGCCACGGTGGGCACGGCGCGCATCGAGGGCGCGCTGGCGATCCCCTCCGAAGGCGCGCCGACTGGCCGGCTCGTCGTCTCCGCCCCCGACCTGTCGCATTTGGGACCGCTGCTGCTCACCGAGCTCGGCGGCGCGCTCGACGCCGAGATCGAGATCGCCGACTCGGGCGACCGAAGCACCGCGACCATTGACGCGCAAGGCCGCGACATGACCATCGGCGCGCTGACCGCGGCCAGCGTCGATGCCGATCTCGTGGTCGAGGACCTGTTCGGCACGCCGCGGCCGCGCGGCGACATGCGCCTGGCGGGCGTGCGCGCCGGCGGCGTCGAACTCGCCGCGGTCGAACTCGCGACCGAGGCGGTCGGGCCGGGCCGCTTCGCCATCGCGCTGGAGGCCTCGGGCCCGCGCATGAATTTCACCGCCCGGACCATGACCGAAGCCGCCGACGGGGTCTACCTTGTCACGCTCGAGCAGCTTTCGGGGCAGCTCGACGGCAACGACCTGTCGCTGCTTGCCCCGGCTTCCATCCGCTTCGCCGGCGAGTCCATCCGCATCGAGCGCGCCGAGATCGCCGCCGGCGGCGGCCGCCTGATCGTGGCAGGCAGCCTGTCCCCGGCGCTGGAGGCCAGCATCGAGGTCAGCGGCCTGCAGCTGGCGGTGGCCGGCGATCTCGTCCCCGACGTCGCCCCGACGGGCGTGGTATCGGGCACGCTCGTGCTGTCGGGCAGCCTCGAGGCGCCGCAGGCCCGCTTCGTGCTCACCGGCAGCGACGTGTCTATGGCGGCGTTGCGCGACTATGGCCTGCCGCCGCTGGCGCTCGAAATGCAGGGCGACTTCGCCGGACAGAACCTCACGTTTCTTTCAACCGCGCGCGGGGTCGCGCCCACTGAACTGGCGATCGGCGGCACGATGTCGCTCGGCGAGCTACCCCGCGCCGACGTGACGGTGCGCGGCCAGGTGCCGAGCACGCTGGTAGGCGACGCCCTGGCCGAAGCGGGCTTGCGGCTCGACGCCATTCTCGACGTCGACCTGGCCGTCGCGGGGCCGCTCGACAACATCGCCATCACCGGCGCCGTCACCACGGCCGATGCCAGTTTCGGCGATGCCAATGGCAGCTTCATCGTGCGCAACGCCAGCGCCCGCATCGTGCTGGCCGATGGCGTCGCGCGCATCGAGCAGTTGCAGGGCACCACCGGGCGCGACGGCACCGCATCGATCACCGGCACGATCGCGACCGCCGCGCCCCACCAAGCCGACCTCGCCATCGTGCTCGAACGCGGCACCTACAGCGAAGGCACGCTGCTGGTAACTACATTTGACGCCGACCTCACGCTGACCGGCCCGCTCGCCGGCACTTCGTTGGTGGCCGGCCGGGTCGACCTCATCGGCCCCAAGCTGACTTTGAGCGAGCCGCTCCCCGTGGCCCTTGCCGCGCTGGACGTCCGCCACATCAACGCTTCCCCGGCGGTCCAGCGCCAGACGGCGGCGCTCGCGGCCCGCAACGGCGGCGGCGGCGGCGACCTGGCGCTCGACGTCGAAATCGTCGTGCGCGACCGCTTCGCCGTGCGCGGCCGCGGCCTCGACGTCGACCTCGGCGG
>DATKCQ010000103.1:0-5036 GCA_035513135.1 Thermohalobaculum sp. | reverse complement strand
GCCCTCGCGGGCCCGGATCGGATCGCCGTCGCGCATCCGCGCCTTCTATCGGGTCGCGGGCGCGGGCGCCACCGCTCCCTTGACGGGGTCCCGACGCCGCACCATAGAAGGCCCCCGGCGATCAGGGAACGAAAGCATCCGGCGATGAACGAGACGAGAACCCACACCCCGCGCGTGTTCTCGGGCGTGCAGCCCTCGGGCGCCCTGACGCTGGGCAACTATCTCGGCGCCATGCGGCGATTCGTCGAGCTGCAGGACAGCGGCATGGAGACGATCTACTGCGTCGTCGACCTGCACGCCATCACCGTGTGGCAGGACCCCGGCGCGCTGACCGAGGCCACCCGCCACGTCACCGCGGCCTTCCTCGCCTGCGGGCTCGACCCGGCGCGCTCGATCCTGTTCAACCAGAGCCAGGTCCCGGCCCACGCCCAGCTCGCCTGGATTTTCAACTGCGTGGTGCGCATCGGCTGGCTCAGCCGCATGACCCAGTTCAAGGAGAAGGCGGGCAAGGACCGGGAGAACGCCTCGGCCGGGCTCTACGTCTATCCCGCCCTGATGGCCGCCGACATTCTCGCCTACAAGGGCACGCACGTGCCGGTCGGCGAGGACCAGAAGCAGCACCTGGAGCTGGCGCGCGACATCGCCGCCAAGTTCAACAACGACTACTCCTGCCCCGGTTTCTTCCCGCTGCCCGAGCCGCTGATCGGCGGCCCGGCGCCGCGCGTCATGAGCCTGCGCGACGGCACGAAGAAGATGTCGAAATCCGACCCCTCGGACCTGAGCCGGATCAACCTGACCGACGACGGCGACGCCATCTCGCTCAAGATCCGCAAGGCGCGCACCGACCCCGAGCCGCTGCCCGAGACGGTGGCCGAGCTGGAGAGGCGCGCCGAGGCGCGCAACCTCGTGGGCATCTACGCGGCGCTGGCGGACACGACCGTCGAGGCCGTGCTGCGCGACTTCTCCGGCCAGGGCTTCGCGGCCTTCAAGCCGGCGCTGGCCGAGCTCGCCGTGAGCCATCTCGCGCCGATCACCGGCGAGATGAACCGGCTGATGGCGGAGCCGGGCGAGATCGACCGCATCCTCGCCGACGGTGCCGCGCGGGCCGACGCGCTGGCCGCGCCTGTCCTCTCGGAAGTATTTGAAAAGGTTGGATTCCTGAGCGCACGCCGCTGAGCACGGCGCGTCGCGCTTGCGCGGCCTCGCCTGTGCTGCCATCCTCTTAGGGCCCGTCCACAGCCGGGGAGCGGTCCTTGCGCAAGTTCCTGATCGTCGTCGACGAGACGCCGGAGTGCATGAACGCCATGCGCTTCGCGGCCCGCCGGGCGCAGAAGACCGGCGGCGGCGTCAGCATGCTCTACGTGATCGAGCCCGAGGAGTTCCAGCACTGGGTGGGCGTCGCCGAGGTGATGCGCGCCGAGGCGCGCGAGAAGGCCGAGGAGCGCCTGATGCACCTCGCCGACGAGATGCGCGAGCTGTGCGGCGTGACGCCCGAGTTCTCGATTCGCGAGGGCAAGAAGACCGAGGCCGTGCTGAAGGCGATCGAGGAGGACCCCGACATCGGCGTCCTGGTGCTCGGCGCCGGCGAGGGCGAGGGGCCGGGACCGCTGGTCAGCTACCTCGTCACCAAGATGGGCCACCGCCTGCCGGTGCCGGTCACCATCGTGCCCGGCGGCATGAGCATGGAGCGCATCGACGAGGTGAGCTGAGCCGCCCGGCTGGCCCGGCGACCCGGCCTCACTTTAGAATGATTCTTGATATTTGCGCCCATCCGCGCCATCTGTGGGGCCAGACAAGGGAGAGCCAGGATGTTCATCCAGACCGAAGCGACGCCGAACCCGGCGACCCTGAAGTTCCTGCCCGGCAGGCAGGTGATGGGCAAGGGTACGGCCGACTTTCCGACTCCCGAGGGGGCGGCGGTGTCGCCGCTCGCCGGCCGGCTGTTCGAGGTCGAGGGGGTCAACGCGGTCTTTCTCGGCCCCGACTTCATCTCGGTGACCAAGGGCGAGGTCGAGTGGGCGCACATCAAGCCGGCGCTGCTCGGCGCGATCATGGAGCACTTCGCCTCCGGAGAGCCGGTGATCCGGGACGACAGCCACGCCGTCGAGCACGCCGCGCATGACGGGCCGGACAGCGAGATCGTCGACCAGATCAAGGAGCTGCTGGATACGCGCGTGCGCCCGGCGGTGGCCCAGGACGGCGGCGACATCACCTTCTACGGCTACGAGCGGGGCGTCGTGTACCTGCACATGCAGGGTGCCTGCTCGGGCTGCCCGTCCTCGACGCTGACGCTGAAGCAGGGCATCGAGAACCTGCTGCGCCACTACATCCCCGAGATCGTCGAGGTCCGCCCGGTGGGGCTTTGACCGCCGGCCACTGACGCGCCGATGGGCCGGCCATGATCCTCGCCATCGACACCTCGGCGGGGCAGTGTGCCGTGGCGCTGACCGGCAATGCGCCGGTCGTCGAGCGGGCGGCGATGCACCGGGGTCATGCCGAGGCGCTGTTCCCGATGATCGAGTCGGTGCTGGCGCGGGGCGGCGTGGCCTTTGGCGACCTGGCCCGCATCGCCGTGTGCACCGGTCCGGGGTCGTTCACCGGCGTGCGCATCGGGGTTGGGGCGGCGCGCGGGCTGGCGCTGGCCCTCGGCATCCCGGCGAACGGGGTCAACCGCTTCGAGGCGCTGGCGGCGCAGGCCGGGGCACCGGTCGCGGTCTGTCTGGCCGGGCGTGGAAATACCTTGTATGTTCAATGCTTTGAAGCCGATGGCCGCCCGGCGGGAGAGCCGCGGATGATCGGCGCCGAGGCGCTCGCCGCCGCCATCCCCGCCGGCATCAGCCGCTTCGCGGGCGACGCGGCGCACCTGGCCGCCGGTGATTCGGCGCTGTTGCCCGACGGGCTGCCCGATCCGGCGGTGATCGCCCGGCTCGCCGCCGGGCGCCCGCCCGCCGGGGCGCCCCGGCCCCTCTATCTGAGGGGCGCCGACGCGGCCCCGCCGCGCGAGGCGCCGCCAGCGCTGCTGGACTGAGATGGTTCCGGTCAGGCTGGACGAACACCCGGCGCGCGACCTGCGGCTCGCGGGCGCGCTCGCCCGCATCCACGCCGTCGCCTTCGCCGGCGAGGGCCGGCCGTGGAGCGCGCCGGAGATCCTTGCGCTGCTGAGCGAGCCCGGCGTCGGGCTGAGGCTGGCGCATGCCGGGCAGGGCGGGGCCGGCGACCGGCTGGCGCCGGCGGGCTTCGCGCTCTACCGGGTGGCGGCCGACGAGGCGGAGCTGCTCACCGTCGCGGTGGCGCCGCAAGCATGGCGGGCCGGGCTCGGCCGGGCGCTCCTCGGCGCCTGCGAGGATGGGGCGCGAGCCGCCGGGGCACGGCGGCTGTTCCTCGAGGTCGGCGCGGCGAACGGTGCCGCCCGGGTGCTCTATGCCGGGGCGGGCTACCGCGAGGTCGGGCGGCGCCCGGGCTACTACCGGCGCCCCGACGGCAGAAGCGACGATGCGCTGGTGCTCGCGAAGGCGCTTTGAGTGGCCCCACCTTGCCGCAGCCGTGACTTGGGAGTAACACTCGGCGCCATGACGTATCGCCCCCGCCTGGTGATCGACCTGGCCGACCGGTCCCGGCTGCCGTGGCGCTTTCACGGGCGGCGGGCCCGCGCCGTGCTGCCGGCGTGAGCCTGCGCGCACGCGCCCCGCAGCCCGTCAGATGATACGCCAAGGAGACCCCGCCATGACCGCGCCGAAGACAGTCTACGACAAGATCTGGGAGAGCCACCTGGTCGACGAGGCCGAGGACGGCACCTGCCTGCTCTACATCGACCGCCACCTGGTGCACGAGGTCACCAGCCCGCAGGCCTTCGAGGGGCTGAAGCTCGCCGGCCGCACCGTGCGCCACCCGGAGGCGACGCTGGCCGTGCCCGACCACAACGTGCCGACCACGGTGGACCGGGCCGAGCGCATCGAGGACGAGCAGTCGCGCATCCAGGTCGAGACCCTGCGCAAGTATGCGAAGGAATTCGGCATCGAGATCTTCGACGTCAGCGACATCCGCCAGGGCATCGTGCACATCATCGGCCCCGAGCAGGGGCTGACCCAGCCCGGCATGACCATCGTCTGCGGCGACAGCCACACCGCGACGCACGGCGCCTTCGGGGCGCTGGCGTTCGGCATCGGCACGAGCGAGGTCGAGCACGTGCTGGCGACCCAGACGCTGGTGACGCGCAAGGCGAAGAACATGAAGGTGGAGGTCACCGGCACGCTGCCGCTGGGCGTCACCGCCAAGGACATCACGCTCTCGGTGATCGGCCACACCGGCACGGCGGGCGGCACCGGCCACGTCATCGAGTATTGCGGCGAGGCGATCCGCGCGCTCTCGATGGAGGGCCGCATGACCGTGTGCAACATGGCGATCGAGGGCGGCGCGCGGGCCGGGCTGATCGCGCCCGACGAGACGACCTTCGCCTATCTGAAGGGCCGCCCGAAGGTGCCCGGGGGCGACAAGTGGGAGCAGGCGGTCGCCCACTGGCGCACCCTCGCGACCGACGAGGGCGCGCGGTTCGACCGCGTGGTGACGCTGCGGGCCGAGGACATCGCACCGGTGGTCACCTGGGGCACCAGCCCCGAGCAGGTGCTGCCGATCACGGCCTGCGTGCCCGACCCGGCCGAGCTCGACGACCCGGCGAAGCAGGCCGCGGCGCGGCGCTCGCTCGAGTACATGGGGCTGAAGCCCGGCACGCCCCTGCGCGAGATCGAGGTCGACACCGTCTTCATCGGCTCGTGCACCAACGGGCGCATCGAGGACCTGCGCGCGGTGGCGAAGCTGGTGAAGGGCAAGCGCGTCAAGGACGGCCTGCGCGCCATGGTGGTGCCGGGCTCGGGGCTGGTGCGCAAGCAGGCCGAGGAGGAGGGCATCGCCCGGATCCTGCAGGAGGCCGGCTTCGACTGGCGCATGGCGGGCTGCTCGATGTGCCTGGGCATGAACCCCGACCAGCTCGGCCCGGGCGAGCGTTGCGCCTCGACCTCGAACCGCAACTTCGAGGGCCG
>DATKCQ010000102.1:0-32680 GCA_035513135.1 Thermohalobaculum sp. | reverse complement strand
TGCACGCGCGCGACGTAGTAGGGCGCCCAGTCGTCGATGATCGCGGTGAGCTGCGAGGTGGGCGCGAACTTGATCATGTCCGAGGCCTGGCCGAAGGCGTAGACGCCCTCGGCGTTCTCGGCCGCCTGCAGCGCCGCCGGGCTGTCGGTGTGCTGCATGATCATGTCGGCGCCCTGGGAGATCAGGGCCTTCGCCGCGTCCGCCTCCTTGCCCGGGTCGTACCACGAGTTCACCCAGATCACCTGGGTCTCGATGTCGGGGTTCACGGCGCGCGCCGCCAGCGTCGCTGCGTTGATGCCGCGCACCACCTCGGGGATCGGCACCGAGGCGACGTAGCCGATCTTGTTGGTCTTGGTCATCAGCCCGGCGATTGTGCCGATGACGTGGCGGCCCTCGTAGAAGCGGGCCATGTAGGTGGCGAGGTTGTCGGCGCGCTTGTAGCCGGTGGCGTGCTCGAACTTCACGTCGGGGAACATCCCGGCGATCTTCGCGGTCGGGTCCATGTAGCCGAACGAGGTGGTGAAGATCAGCCCGTGCCCCGCGGCGGCGAGCTGGCGGATGACGCGCTCGGCGTCCGGGCCCTCGGGCACGCTCTCGACATAGGTCGTCTCGACGCGGTCGCCGAACGCGGCCTCGATGGCCAGCCGGCCCTGGTCGTGCTGGTAGGTCCAGCCATGGTCGCTGATCGGGCCGACATAGACGAAGCCGACCTTCAGGTCGGCGGCCCGGGCGGCGGAACCCATCCCCGCGGCCATCACCAGCGCGGCCAGCGCGAGCGCGGTGTTGCGGATCATGTCTCTCTCCCTGTTGACGCGAATCGGGGGCCGCTCAGCGCTCGGCCCTGAATGGCCTGCCAATGCAGGCAGGCGCGTTGGCTTTCGTCAAGTTCACATCGCGCGAGATCACCACGAGCGCAAGGATCGTCGCCAGGTAGGGCGCCATGGCCATGAACTGCGAGGGCACCGGAATGCCCCAGTTTTGTCCGTAGAACTGGAGCTGGGTGACGGCGGCGAACAGCACCGCGCCGGCCACCAGACGGCCCGGCTTCCAGGTGGCGAAGACCACCAGCGCCACGGCGATCCAGCCGCGCCCGGCGGTCATGTTCTCGGCCCACATGGGCGTGTAGGCGAGCGACAGGTAGGCGCCGCCCAAGCCCGCGCAGGCGCCGCCGAACATCACCGCGGCGTAGCGCACGGCGATCACGTTGTAGCCGAGCGCGTGGGCGGAGTCGTGGTTGTCGCCCACCGCGCGCAGGGCCAGCCCGGCGCGCGTGCGGTAGAGGAACCACGCGACCCCCGCGATCAGCAGGAGCGACAGATAGACCATGGCGTCGTGCCCGAGCAGGATGCGCCCAAGCGCGGTGGAGTCCGTGAGCAGCGGGACCGCCAGCCGCGGCAGGGGGTCGAGCGCGATGCCGACGAAGCTCTGGCCGATCAGCCCCGAGACGCCGATGCCGAAGATGGTGAGCGCCAGCCCGGTGGCCGGCTGGTTGGTCATGAAGCCCAGCACCAGCACGCCGAAGACCAGCGCCAGCGCCATCCCCGCCGCCGCCCCGGCCAGCACCGCCACGGTCCCCGAGCCGGTCTGGTTCGCCACCGCGAACGCCACCACCGCGCCCACCAGCATCATGCCCTCGACGCCGAGGTTCAGCACGCCCGAGCGCTCGGCCACCAGCTCGCCCGTCGCCGCCAGCAGAAGCGGCGTCGCGGCGATCACCATGGCGAAGAGGAAGTTCTCCATGTCCGCCCCTCAGGCCCGCGCCGGCAGCGCCAGGCGGACCCGGTAGCGGATCAGCGTGTCGCAGCCCAGCAGGAAGAACAGCAGCATCCCCTGGAAGATGCCGGTCACGGCCTTGGGCAGCTTGAGCGCGATCTGCGCGTTCTCGCCGCCGATGAAGCTCACGCCGAGGATCAGCGCGCCGAACATGGCGCCGAGCGGGTTCAGGCGGCCGAGGAAGGCGACGATGATGGCGACGAAGCCGTACTCGGCCGAGATGGTCGGCTGCAGCTGCTGGATGGTGGCCGAGACCTCGATCGCCCCGGCGAGCCCGGCGAGCCCGCCCGAGAGCAGCAGCACGAACCAGATGGTCCGGTTGCGCGAGAAGCCCGCGAACGCCCCCGCGCGCGGCGCCGCGCCCATCACCCGCACCTCGAAGCCCTTGAGCGTGCGGCCCATCATCAGCCACAGCGCGATGCACGCCGCCACCGCCAGCACCAGGCCCAGATGCAGCCGCGTGCCCTCGACCAGCACCGGCATGATGAAGGCCGCGTCGAAGTCGCGCGATTCGGGGAAGCCGTAGCCGGCCGGGTCCTTGAGGGGCCCGCGCACCAGCCAGTCGAGCACGAGCGCGGCGACGTAGGTCAGCATCAGGCTGACCAGGATCTCGTTGGCGTTGAAGCGCACCCTGAGAAAGGCCGGGATCGCCGCCCAGGCCATGCCTGCCAGCGCCCCCGCCGCGAGGTAGGGCACGAGCCAGATGCCGCTGGCGTCGGCGGGCGCCGAGAGCGCCACCCAGCCGCCGGCGATGGCGCCCAGCGTATACTGCCCCGCCGCGCCGATGTTCCACACGTTGGCGCGGAAGCACACCGCCAGCCCGGCCCCGATCAGCGCCAGCGGGATCGCCTTCACCACCACCTCGGCGGGCGTGTAGATCCACATGGCCGCCTCGTCGGCGGGCAGGGTGAGCCACAGCCACAGCTCCTCGAAGGGCTGGAAGAAGTAGACGTGGAGCGCCTGCCCCGGCGCCCGGCCCATCGCCGCCATCAGCGCCCCGCCCGCCGCCAGCGTCAGGCCGATGGCGATCACCGGCGACAGCCACATCAGCGCCCGCGAGGGCTGCGGCCGCGGCTCGAGCTCGATCATCAGGCGGCCTCCACGTCCGAGATCTCGGTGGCCTCGGGCCGCGCGCCGCCCATCAGGAGGCCGACCTTCTCGGGCGTCATCTCGGCGGCCGGATGGAGCCGCGACAGCCGCCCGTGGTGGATCACCGCGATGCGGTCGCAGATCGAGAAGATCTCCTCGAGGTCCTGGCTGATCACCAGCACGGCGGTGCCGCGCCCGGCCAGCTCGATCAGCGCCCGGCGGATCAGCGCCGCGGCGCCGGCGTCCACGCCCCAGGTCGGCTGGTTCACCACCAGCACGCCGGGCGCGCGCAGCATCTCGCGGCCGACCACGAACTTCTGCAGATTGCCGCCCGAGAGCGAGCCCGCCACCGGGTCCTCGGCGCCCGCGCGCACGTCGAAGGCCGCGCGCACGCGGGCCGCCCAGTCGGCGGCCTTGGCGAAGTCGAGCCAGCTGCCGAGCCATCCCGCCCTTGCCAGCCCCTCGGCCGTGTGGTGGCTCAGGATCACGTTCTCGGGCAGCGTCATGTCGGCCACCGCCGCGTGGCCGTTGCGCTCCTCGGGCACGAACGCGGCGCGGGCGAGGCGGCGCCGGGTCGGGCCGCTGCGGCCCACCGGCGCCCCGTCGATGGCGATGGCGTCGTCGCGCGCCACGGGCACCTCGCCGGTCAGCGCCTCCATCAGCTCGGACTGGCCCTCGCCGGCGACCCCGGCGATGCCGACGATCTCGCCGCCGCGCACCTCGAGCGAGATCCCGCGCAGCGTCACCGCGAACTCCGAGGCGGCCGGCAGGTCGAGCGCGTCCACCCTGAGGCGCACGGGGCCGGGCTCGGGCGCGCCCTCCTTCTCGACCCAGAGGATCTCGGAGCCGACCATCATCTCGGCCAGCGAGCGCGCGGTCTCGGCGTGCGGGTCGCAGGTAGCCACCACCTTGCCCTGGCGCAGGATGGTGGCGGTGTCGCACAGCGCACGCACCTCGTCGAGTTTGTGCGAGATGTAGAGGATGGCGCAGCCCTCGGCGGCCAGCTTGTCGAGCGTGCCGAACAGCGTCGCGGCCTCCTGGGGCGTGAGCACCGAGGTCGGCTCGTCCATGATCAGGAGCTTGGGGTCCTGCAGCAGGCAGCGGATGATCTCGACCCGCTGCTTCTCGCCGACCGAGAGCGTGTGCACCGCGCGCCTGGGGTCGATGGCCAGCCCGTAGGCCTCCGAGACCTCCCGGATGCGCCGGCTCAGCGCCCGCATCGGCTGGGGCGGCAGCGCCAGCGCGATGTTCTCGGCCACGCTCAGCGCGTCGAACACGGAAAAATGCTGGAACACCATGCCGATGCCCAGGGCCCGCGCCTCGGCGGGCTTGTGGATCACGGTGCGCGCGCCCTGCCAGAAGAACGCGCCCGCCGTCGGCTGCATCACGCCATAGATCATCTTGACGAGCGTCGACTTGCCCGCGCCGTTCTCGCCGAGCAGCGCGTGCTTCTCGCCCGCGCGGATGCTCAGGCTGACGTCGTCGTTCGCGGCGAAGTCGCCGAACTTCCGGACGATGTTGCGCGCCTCGAGAAGCGGCGTGTCCCGCGCAGTCGTCCCCGGCGCACTCGTCGCGGCAGCCATCCCGCTCGTCCTTCCCGGTTTTCCCGACGGCGCCCGAGCCTGTGCAAGGCCCCGGTCATTGTCAAACGCAATAAGGGGAATATTGCCGCGGGTTTTCTTGAAACCGTCCCGTCTCGCGAGCGTCGGCGGGGTCAGCTGCGCCGCTCGACCACGAACCGCGCCGCGGCGGCCAGCAGCGCCGCGCGCTCGCCATAGGGCGCCAGCTCGGCCACCGCCGACCCGGCCAGCTCGGCGGCGCGGGCACGCGCGCCCCCGACGCCGAGGATGTCCACGAAGGTCGCCTTGCCGGCCGCGGCGTCCTTGCCCGAGCGCTTGCCCAGCGCCGCCTCGTCGCCGGTCACGTCGAGCAGGTCGTCGGCGATCTGGAACGCCTCGCCCAGCGCCCGCGCATAGGCGCGGATGCGGGCGATGTCGGCCTCGGCCGCCTGCGCCACGATGGCCCCGGCCTCGGCCGCGAACTCGATCAGCGCGCCGGTCTTGAGCGCCTGCAGCCGCCGCACGGCCTCGCCGCCCAGGGGCTCGCGCGCGCCCTCGGCGGCGAGGTCGATGGCCTGCCCGCAGACCATCCCGGCATGGCCCGCCGCCTGTGCCAGCCGCAGCACCAGCCGCGCCCGCACGGCGCCGTCCGGGTGGGTCGCGGGGTCCGCCAGGATCTCGAAGGCCAGCGCCTGCAGGGCGTCGCCCGCCAGCACCGCGGTCGCCTCGTCCCAGACCCGGTGCACCGTGGGCTTGCCGCGGCGCAAATCGTCGTCGTCCATCGAGGGCAGGTCGTCGTGCACCAGGCTGTAGGCGTGCAGGCACTCGACCGCCGCCGCGACCCGCTCGGCCCCGGCGCCCCCGACGCCCCCGGCGCCCCCGGCGCCCCCGGCACCGAAAAGCTGCGCCACCTCGATCGCCAGGAAGGCGCGCAGCCGCTTGCCGCCGTCGAGCACCGCGTAGCGCATCGCCGCCCTGAGCCCGGCCTCGCCGAACCCCGGCTGCCCGTGCCCTGTGTCCCCCCGCCCCGCGTCCGCACTCCCTCCGTCCCCGGCGGGCAGGCACGCGCGCAGCACCGCCTCGGCGCGGCCTGCCGCGCGCGACAGCGCCTCGGCGAACTGCGGGTCGTCTCGTGTCATGCCTGCCGGCTCCGCGTCCGGGGGATGAACTTCCGGCGGGCGGTCAGTTACCCTGGTCGAAGATGTCGGGCAGCGCGTCCGCCCCGCCTTCCTCGCCCGCCACCAGCGCCCGGCGGCGCTGCAGGTAGACCGAGCGCAGCGAGATATAGCTGTCCTCGCTCTCGTAGAGCAGGTCGTCGATCACGTCGGCGTTGCGGTTGCGCGCGTCCACCCGCTCGGTCACGTTCAGGGCGATGCCCGCCGCCGGCGGGAGTCCCGGCGCGATGTAGCCCAGATAGGTCAGCGGGTGCAGCGCCCGGTCCACCACCGTGCCCACGGCGTCGCGCGTGGTGCTGGGTCCGAACAGCGGCAGCACCAGGTAGTTGCCCTCGGCCACGCCGTGCCGGCCGAGCGTGATGCCGAAATCCGTCGGCCGCTTCGGCAGCCCGGCCTCGGTCGCCGGATCGAGCAGCCCGCCGGCGCCCACCACGGTGTTGACCGAGAAGCGGCCCAGCGTCTCGAGCGCCGGCTCGATCCTGCCCTGCAGCAGGTAGTTGACGAAGTCGCCGGGCAGCTCGAGGTGGCTGAAGCCGTTGCCGATCAGGTGCTTGAACAGCGTCGGCGTGACGAAGTCGTAGCCCTGCGCGGCCGGCCTCAGCACGTTGCGGTCGAGCGCCAGGTTGAACCCGTGCATCGCCCGGTTGAAGCCGGGCGTGGTGTCCGTCGCCGACAGATCGTCGGGATCGGCGGACGCGCAGGAAGCGAGGCCGAGAAGAGCCAGTGCCGCGAAACCGCGGCCCATCGTGGCGATGAACGTCATGACTCTCCCCTCAAACTCATGTGCGCGCCCGGCCCCGGAGCCCGCCCCGCGACCGCAGCGAAAACCGCTCCCGCGGGCGATCGCGACTTGTTGGTCCATAAGTATCCTGCCATTCCCCTTGTCTCAAGCGAGTTAACGCCACGATCCGTCCGGCTTTCGAAAAGTGGAGGAGCGGTGCAACATTCGCCCGGTGCAGACGCCCCGGTTCGCCCGCCGGATCGCCCCCCGGATCGCCCCCCGGGGCGCCACCGCGACACGGCGCGCGACACGGCGCGCGACGCGGTGGGCGCCTGGGTGGCGGCGGTGGCGGCGCGGCCGCGCCGGGCGCTGGCGGGGGTGGCGCTGGTCCTCGTGCTGGCGCTCGCGGGGGTGCTGCGCCTCGGCATCGACACCGATTCGAGCCGCATGCTCGCCGGCGACCTGCCCTTCCGCGAGCGCGCCGACGCCCTCGACGCCGCCTTTCCCCGGCTCGACGAGACCATCGTCGTCGCCGTGCGCTCGGACATCCCCGACGCCGCCGATGCCGCGACCGCGGCGCTGGCCCGGGCGCTGGCGCGCCGCGGCGACAGCTTCCGCTTCGTGTTCGCGCCGGCGGCGGACCCCTACCTGGTGGCGCACGGGTTGCTCTATCTCGACCGGGCGGCGCTCGAGGCCCGGCTCGCGCGGCTCGGCCGCTCGGCCAACCTGCTGGCGACGCTGCGCGCCGAGCCGAGCTTGCCCGGTTTCCTGCGCGCGCTGGACGGCGCGGCCGGGCTTGCCGCGCAGGCGCCGGGCGGCGCCGCCATGCTCGAGCCGCTCTACGCCGAGGCGGCGGCCGTGCTCGCCGCCGAGCGGCGCGGGCAGGACCGGCCGTTCGGCTGGTCCGGGGTGCTCGGCGGCGCAGGTCGGGATGGCACGGCGATCCGCACGATCAACCTCGGCCCGCGGCTCGACTTCTCGGCGCTGCAGCCGGCCGGGGAGGCGCTCGCGGTGATCGGGCGGGCGATCAAGGGGCTCGACCCCGACCTGGCCGGCGCCGTCGAGATCGGCGTCACCGGCGACCTGGCGCTGCGCGCCGAGGAGCTCGACAGCGTGGTCCGGCGCCTGCCGCTCTCGCTCGCGCTGTCGGTCGTGCTGGCCGGCCTGCTGCTGCACCGCGCGCTCGGCTCGGCGGCGCGGGCCGGGCTGGCGCTTGGCACGCTGGCGGTGACGCTGGTCGCCACCGCCGGCTTCGCCGGGGCCGCCGTCGGCGCGCTCAATCTCGTCTCGATCGCCTTCGTGGTGCTGATGGTGGGCCTCGGCATCGACTACGCGATCCACTTCATCGCGCGTTTCGACGAGCATCGGGTCGAGGTCTCCAGCCGCCGCGTGGCGCTGGTGCGCTCGGGCCGGGCGCTGGGGCCGGCGCTGGTGCTCAGCGCGGCGACCACGGCGCTCGCCTTCCTCGCCTTCACCACCACCGATTTCGCCGGCATGGCGCAGCTCGGCCTGATCGGCGCGGCGGGGGTGCTGATCGCGCTGGCGAGCACGCTCACGGTGATCCCCGCTTCGGTCACCCTGTGGCCCGGCCTCGACGCCGGGCCGCTGCCGCGCCCGCTGCGCCAGCCGCCGCCGGCGATCGGCCGGGCGCTGCCCTGGCTGGCGCTGGCGCTCGGCCTGGGCGGCCTGGCGCTGGCGCCGGGCGCGCGCTTCGACGCCGACCCGATGAACCTGCGCGACCCGGACGCCGCCTCGGTGCGAACCCACGACTGGCTCGCCGCCGACCCGGAGCTCACGCCCATGCGCCTCAGCCTGCTGGTCGGGGACGCCGGCGCGGCGCGTGCCGCCGCCGCCCGGCTCGAGGCGCTCGACGAGGTGCGCGAGGCGCGCTGGCTCGCCGACCTGGTGCCGCGCGACCAGCAGGCGAAGCTCGAGCTGATCGACCTCGCCTACCCCTCGATCCTGCACGCCGTCGAGGGGCCGCCCGCCGTGCTCGGCGAAGGCGGCGCGGTCACGCCGGAGAGCCTCGCGGCCCGTCTCGCCGGGCAGCCCGGACCGGGCGCCGCCGCGCTGGCGCGCGAGCTCTCGGCCTATGCCGGGCGGCGCAGCCCGGAGCGCGACGAGGCGCTGGCGGGCAACATCTTCCGCCACTTCCCGATGCTGATCGACCGGCTGGGGCGCCAGCTCGAGGCAAAGGAGGTCACGCCCGAGACGCTGCCCGAGCCGCTGCGCGCGCGCTATGTCGCGGCGGACGGCCGGCTGCGCGTCGAGATCGTCCCCGCCGCCGACATCCGCGCCCCCGGGCCGCGCGCGGCCTTCGTCGAGGCGGTCGCCGCGGTCGCCCCCGGCGCCGCCGGCCCGTCCGACATGATGCACGGCGCCGCCCGGGCGGTGGGCCGGGCGATGCTCGAGGCGACGCTGCTGGCGCTGGTCGGCTGCACGCTGCTCGGCTGGGCGATGCTGCGCGACGCGGCGCGGGTCGGCGCGATCCTGCTGCCGCTGTTCCTCGCCGCCGCCGTCACGGTGGGGGCCGGCGTGCTGCTCGGCCTGCCGTTCAACTACGCCAACGTGCTGGTGCTGCCGCTGCTCATCGGGCTGGGCATCGACAGCGGCGTGCACGTGGCGCTGCGCGCCAGCCGGATGTCGGGCTCGGTGTTCGGCACCTCGACCCCGCGCGCCGTGCTCTACAGCGCCCTGACCACCGTCGCCGCCTTCGGCACGCTCGGCCTGTCGCACCATCCGGGCACCGCCAGCATGGGCATCCTGCTGGCCATCGCGGTGCTCGCCGCCGTCTTCATGACCTTCAACCTGACGCCGGCGCTGATTCGCGCCATCCGGCGCCGCCCCGGCCCGCCCCTCGCCGGGCCGTGACGTGCACGGACTTGCCCGGGCGCGCGGGCCGCCTAACTGTGTCGGGCCGGAGAGGAGGGACCGCCGCATGCAACATCGTGCCACCGGCCGCGTCGCGCGGCTCGCCGCCATGAGCCTGGTCGCGGCGCTGACCGCGTGGGCGCCTGCCCATGGCGGCGAGGCAGCCGACGAGGCCGCCCGCGCTGTGGTCGGCGACCTGGTCGGCGAGGCCCACGCCGCGATGGCCGGGGAGGCGGGGGCGAACGACGAGGACGCCCGGCTCGCCGAGCTCGAGCGGGTAATCGAGCGCGCCTTCGCCTTCGACGTCTGGGAGCGCTTCCTGCTCGGCGATCACGCGTTCGAGCCCGAGCAGCGCGCGCGCTTCCGCGCGCTGCTGCCCGGCTTCCTCGCCCGCCTCTACGCCGCGCAGTTCGGCAAGGGGCTCGACGACGCGCCGCGGCTGGTCGGCAGCCGCGCGGTGCGCGGCGACGTGCTGGTCGAGGCGCGTATCCCGCGCGCGGACGGGCCGCCCCTGCCGGTCGCCTACCGGGTGCGCGCCTTCGAGGGGCGGGGGCCGCTGGTCATCGACGTGATGGTGGCCGGCGTCTCGTTCCTGATGCTCAAGCGCGACGAGTTCGGCGCGCTGATCGAGCGCGACGGCGTGGAGGGCCTGCTCGCTTTCATGCGCGGCTAGTTCATGCGCGCCCAGCCTTGCTGGCGACCGGGATGCGCAGGGGGGTTTTGCCACGCGCCCGCGCATGCGCTACACAAGGCGTGGCAACCCGCCAACGAGCGGGCGAGGGACGGGAGGAGACATGGGCGTACCGGTTCGCCAGCAGCTGCGCGTGGCTGCCTACATCGCCAAGCAGAAGCTGACGGGGCGCAGGCGCTACCCGCTCGTGCTGATGCTCGAGCCGCTGTTCCGCTGCAACCTGGCCTGCGCCGGCTGCGGCAAGATCGACTATCCCGCCGCCATCCTCAACCGCCGCCTCAGCCCCGAGGAATGCTGGCAGGCCGCCGAGGAGTGCGGCGCGCCGATGGTCGCCATCCCCGGCGGCGAGCCGCTGATCCACCGCGAGATCGGCGAGATCGTGCGCGGGCTGGTGGCGCGCCGCTTCTACGTGTCGCTGTGCACCAACGCGGTGCTGCTCGAGAAGAAGCTCGACCTGTTCGAGCCCTCCCCCTACCTCTTCTTCTCGGTCCATCTCGACGGGCTCCAGGAGCACCACGACCGCTCGGTCTGCCAGGAGGGCGTGTTCGATCGGGCGGTGCGCGCCATCAGGGCGGCGCAGGAGCGCGGCTTCCGGGTCAACGTCAACGCCACGATCTTCGAGGGCCACCCTCCGCAGGCGCTGGCCGATTTCCTCGACTACGCCACGGCTTTGGGCGTCGGCATCTCGCTCTCGCCCGGCTTCGCCTACGAGCGCGCGCCCGACCAGGCGCACTTCCTCAACCGCCGCCGCACCAAGGAGTTCTTCCGCGAGGTCTGGCGGCTGGGCCGCGCCCGCGCCGCGCGCTGGAACCTCACCCACTCGCCGCTGTTCCTCGATTTCCTGCTGGGCAACCAGGAGATGCGCTGCACGCCCTGGGGCATGCCGACGCGCAACGTCTTCGGCTGGCAGCGCCCGTGCTACCTGCTGGGCGAAGGCTACGCGAAGAGCTTCCGCGAGCTGATCGAGACCACCGACTGGGAGACCTACGGCACCGGCAACTACGCCAAGTGCGCCGACTGCATGGCGCATTGCGGCTACGAGCCGACCGCCGCCGACATCGCCTTTCGCAACCCGCTGAAGCTTCTGCGCCTGGCGCTCGGCGGCCTGCGCACCGAGGGCCCCCTCGCGCCGGAGATCGACCTGAGCAAGGCACGCCCCGGCGAAGAGCACCACGAGCGAATCGTCTCAGGCGAGATGGCGCGCATCCGGCGCGAGAAGGCGGCGTAGGGCGGGGTTCACCCCGCCATTCACGCAACGGCAAACCGTGGCGGGGTGAACCCCGCCCTACATCGCGTTCACCGCCTCGATGGCGCGCTGGATCGCCCGCTCGGCGGCGCGGCCGAGCGCCTCGAGCGCCGCATCCGTCTCGCGCCTGACGCGCATCAGCGAGGGCAGCTCCCAGGGACGTTGCACCAGGCCCAGCGCCACGCGGCCCAGCCGCGGCCGCCCGTCCTCGCCCAGCGCCTGCGCCACCAGCCGGGGCAGCCGGGTCTCCAGCGGGTCGCCGACGGCGCGGACCGCCAGCGCCGGCAGGCGCCGCGACGCCGCCACCTGCGCCACCCGGTGCGTCTCCATGTCCGCCGTCACCGCGCCGGTCAGCGCGAACAGCGCAACCTTGTCGTTGGGGCTGAGCACCAGCCGGTCGAGGCCGAGGATGCAGCGCCCCTGCCCGTGCTCGGCCCAGCGGAAGGGCGCCGGCATCGCCGCCGCCACCGCCGCGCCAAGCTCGGGCGAGAACGGCCAGCAGCCGCCGCCCTCGTCCACCACCGCGGAGGGAATCACCAGGTCGCCCGGCCGCGCCTCGGGGTCGAGCCCGCCGGCCACGCCCCAGCTCATCAGGAGCCGGCAGCCCGCCTCGATCAGCCGCACCGCCTCGCTCTCGGCCCGCTCGGGCCGGGCGCCCGAGATGCCGATGCGCACCGGCCCGTCCTCGGCCCAGCGCCCGAGCGCGCGGGCCTCCGAGGCCATGCCGCAGATGATGCCGAGCATCGAGCCGCCTCCCTGCCGCGTTGGATGCCGGGCGGGGCGCCGCACCGGCGCCTGTCCGCCGCCGAATCGCCTGGGCCGGGATGCCTACGCGAGGCTGCGCCGCCGCCCTCCCGGCCGGGACCCGCGGAGGCTCAGATCCCCCATTTCACCGTGCGTTCGTTCGACTCCATCAGCCGCTCGTAGCGCGCCATCGCCCACAGCGGGAAGAACGCCGCGTAGCCATGATACTTGAGATAGAACACGCGCGGGAAGCCGGTTCCGGTGAAATGCGACTCGTGCCAGCGCGCACCGTCCGGCTCGCGCGGCGCCCGCCGCAGCCACTCGATGCCCTCGAGCACGCTGTCCGATTCGGTCTCGCCCGCCGCCATCAGCCCGAGCAGTGCCCAGGCGGTCTGCGAGGGCGTCGAGGCGCGGGCCAGTCCCTTGCCCCAGGGCTCGTAGGTCTCGAGCCCCTCGCCCCAGCCGCCGTCGGCGCGCTGCCGGCCCTTGAGCCAGGCGACCGCGCGGCGGATTTGGGGCTGGCTCATGTCCTCGCCCGCGGCGTTCAGCCCGGCGAGCGCCGACCAGGTGCCGTAGACGTAGTTCGCCCCCCAGCGCCCGTACCACGAGCCGTCCGGCTCCTGCTCGCGGCGGATGAAGGCGACGCCCTTGCGGATGTTGTCGGCAAAGCGCGCGCGGTCGACCTGCGCCAGCGCCCCGACGCAGCGCGCGGTGACGTCGACCGTGGGCGGGTCGAGCAGCGCCCCGTGGTCGGCGAACGGGATCGAGTTCAGGTAGTCGTGCTCGTTCTCGGGATCGAACGCCCCCCAGCCGCCGCTTCGCGACTGCATCCCGGCCAGCCATTCGCAGGCCCGCTCGATGTTCTCGGCGTAGCGATCCGGGTTGGCGCGGTGCATCGCCATCACCACCACCGCCGAGTCGTCCACGTCCGGGTAGTCCGGGTTGGCATACTGGAACGGCCAGCCGCCCGGCCGCAGGTCGGGGCGCCGCACCGCCCAGTCGCCCACATGGTCGAGCACCTGCCGCCCGGCCAGCCAGTGCATCGCCCGGAGCAGGCGCGGGTCGTCCTGCGGCGCGCTCTCGAGCAAGGCGTGCGCCGCCAGGGCGGTGTCCCATACCGGCGAGAGGCAGGGCTGGTAGTAGATCTTCTCGCCGCGCTCGACCATAAGCTTTTCGATGGCCTGACGGGCGATCTTCATGCTCGGGTCGTCGTCGGGGTAGCCCAGCGTGCGAAACGCCATCACGGCGTTCGCCATCGCCGGGTAGATCCCGCCCAGCCCGTCCTCGCCGTTCAAATGGTCGAGCACGAACGCCTCGGCCCGGCGGATCGCCCGCTCGCGCAGGCGCCCCGGGATCAGCGGCTCGGCGGCGCGCAGCACCCGGTCGAGCAGCAGGAATGCCTCGCCGGCCCGGGTGCCGGTGGGGTTGATCTGCCAGACCCGCTGGGCCTCGGGCGGCACGGTGAAAAGCTCCTCGATGCCGGTCCCCGTGGGGTTCGCCGCTCGCGCGCGCCTGGCGTAGAGGATCAGGAGCGGCACCAGCACGGTGCGCGACCAGTAGGCGATCTTCGACATGTGGAACGGGAACCAGCGCGGCAGCAGCAGGCACTCGACGGGCATCGCCGGCACGCCGCGCCACGGGATGTGGCCGTGGAGCGCCATGGCGATGCGCGTGAAGACGTTGGCCTTCGCCGCGCCGCCCTGGCCGAGCAGCCAGGTGCGGGCGCGGGCCATGTGGGCCGCGTCCGGGCTGTCGCCGATCAGCTTGAGCGCCCAGTAGCCCTTGAGCGTGGCCGAGATGTTGCCCGGCCCCTCCGGGTAGAGCGGCCAGGAGCCGTCCGAGTTCTGCACCCCGCGCAGGTAGCCGGCGATGCGCGCCTCGCGCTCGGGCTCGATCTCGCCGAGGAAGTGGCGCAGCAGCACGTATTCGGCGGGGATCGTGCAATCGGCCTCGAGCTCGAAGACGATGTGCCCGTCCTCGCGCTGCATCTCCCACAGCCTGCCCGCGCGCTCGGCGATCAGCGCCCGGCGCTCGGCGCGCCGCTCGACGGGCGTGCGCGCCAGGGTCGCGGCGATTGCGGCCGGCGAGTTCATCGCGGTTGCCCCCCTTCGTTGCCGTTCAGCCCGCCAGCGCCGCCGCCCGCTCGCCCGAGCGGATCGCCCCCTCGATGGTCGCGGGCAGCCCCGTGTCGGTGGCGTCCCCGGCGAGGAAGACGTTGGCCAGCCGCGTGCGCGCCCCGAGCCGCTTCGCCACGCCGGCCGGCGACTGGTCGAACGTGGCGCGCCGCTCCTTGTTGATCCTCGCCGCCAGATAACGCGTTCCGGGCGCGAGGCCAAGGGCGCGGACGACCTCGCCCCAGATCGCCGGGATCAGATGCTCGCCCGGCTCGTCGGCCACGCCCAGCGCGTCGCCCGCCGAGACAGTGACGCTGACCACGTCGCCGCGCCGGAAGATCCAGTGCGAGGTGGCCGAGAGCACGCCGAGGATCGGCGGCGCGTCCGCGGGCGGCTGCGCCAGCCGAAAGAACGCGTTGACGATGGACGAGGAATCGTCGGGCGGGTCGGCCCCCGGCAGCACGGCGCGCAGTCGCGAGGGCGGCAGGGCCAGCACCACTCGGTCCGCCGCGCCCAGCGCCACATCGCCGTCGGCGAAGCGCAGGAGCGTGGCGCGCGCGCCCTCGGCCTCGACCCGGCGCAGCGGGCGCCCGAGCTCGATGCGCACGCCGCGCGCGGTCAGCCAGCCCACGGCCGGATCGACCAGCGCGGAGCCCAGCCCGTCCGGCGCCAGCAGCGGCCGGCAGGCCCGCTCGCCACGCGCGAAGGTCTCGCGCAGCACCGCCCAGAGCAGCCGCGCCGAGGCCCGCTCGGGCGGCGCGTTGATCGCCGCGAGCGTCAGCGGCACCCAGAACCGCTGCCACGCCGGGCCGCGCCCCGGCAGCGCCTCGGCCACGGTCCGCCGCGCCCCGGCCAGCGCCAGCCGCAGGCCCGCCAGGTAGTCGAGGGCTTGCGTGCCCGGCGCCCGCCGGGCGGGCGAGGCGATCCACCAGGGCAGGGCGGCCGTCATGCGCAACGCCCAGCGCTCCCCGCCCGCCAGGTCGACGAAGGCAAACCGCGCGGGGTGCGCGACCATCCGCCGCTCGGCCCCGGTCGCCGCGAGATAGGCGCGCGTCGCGCGGTTGCCGCTCAGCACCAGGTGGTTGCCGTTGTCGATCGCGCAGCCCAGCCGCGCGTCGTGGAAGGTGCGGCAGCGCCCGCCGGCGAAACGGTTGGCCTCGTGCAGCACCACGCGCCGCCCGCGCATGGTCAGGCGCAGCGCGGCGGACAGCCCCGCCAGCCCGGCGCCGACGATGTGCACGGTGCCGTCAGCCATGCCGCGTTCAGCCATGCCGCGTTCAGCCATGCCTTGGCGCGATCGGCCCGGCGAGGCAGATCAGCCCGCGCGCCAGCTTTTCGGGCCGCGACATGGCCACGGCCGCGTCGCGCCGGAAGCGCTGCGCCTCCATGCGCGCGAGGTAGCCCTCGTAGACCCCGGTCATCAGCAGCGCCGGGGCCAGCGCCATCCGGCTCAGGCCCGCCATCGCCGCCCGCGCCGCCGCGAAGTCCGCGCGCGCCAGCCGGCCGACCGCGGCGCACGAAGCGGGCAGGGCGGGGTGATCCATCGCCGCGCGCGGGTCGGGCGGCACCCCGGCCGCCTCCAGCGCCTCGCGCGGCAGATAGAGCCGGCCGCGCCCGGCGTCCTCCTCGAGATCGCGCAGGACGTTGGTGAGCTGGAAGGCGTCGCCCAGCCTGAGCGCCGCGGTTTCCGCGCGCGTCCCGTCCCAGGCGCCGAAGACCCGCATCGACAGCATCCCCACCGCCCCGGCGACCCGCCGCGTGTAGCCGCGCAGCGCCGCGAGGGGCGGCGCCACGATGGGCGCGCCGGCGTCCATCTCCATGCCCTCGATCAGCAGCTCGAACTCGGCGCGCGGCAGGGCGTAGCGCGCCACCGGTCCGGCCAGCGCCGCGCCGATGGCCGAGCCCGGCCGCCCGGCGTAGACCCGACCGATCTCGTCGCGCCACAGGCCGAGCAGGCGGCGCTTCTCGGCCTCCGGCGCCTCGCTGTCGGCGATGTCGTCGATCACCCGGGCAAAGGCGTAGATCGCGCGCATCGCCGCGCGCCGGGGCTTGGCGAGCACGCGCATGCCCGCCGAGAACGAGGTCTTGGCCCCGGCCGTGATGGCGTCCGCCACGGCCTGCGGATCGGTGCCCGGCGGCGCCGGGTCCGGCGCCAGCCCCTCGATCCCGCTCACGGCCGCATCAGCCGGCCGAGCCCGGCGGCGAGCCCCGCCAGAAGGTCGGACTTCGAGTGCCGCACCCGCCCGGCCAGCGGGTCCTCGCGCCGCAGCCGCGCCGCCAGGCGGCGGGCGAGCCGCTGGACCACCGTCACCTCCGCCGCCAGCCGCCGCGACCGCAGCATCCCGGCCAGCGGCGCGGCCCGGTCGAGCAGCGCGTCGCAGCCGTCGAGGCAGCGGTCGATCACCCGCCGCAGCCCGGGGCTGACGGCGGCGGCATCGAGCGCGGCCACCTCCACCCCCGCCTCGGCCATCCAGTCGCCGGGCAGATACACCCGGTCGAGCCGCCGCCGATCCTCGCCGATGTCCTGCAAATGGTTCAGGACCTGCAGCGCCGCGCACACCGCGTCGCCCGGCGCGTGCGTCGCCGGGTCCTCGCTGTGCAGGTCGAGCACGTGGCGCCCCACCGGCTGCGCCGAGAGCGCGCAGTAGCCCAGCAGCTCGCCCCAGTCGGCGTAGCGCCCCTTCACCGCGTCCTGCCGGAACGCCGCCAGCAGGTCGCGCGCGTGCGCATCCGTCACCCCGGTCTCGGCCAGGCTGTCGCGCAGCCGCACGGCCGGCTCCGGCCCGATGGCCTCGGCCGCGAGCCCCGCCTCGAACAGGTCGAGCCGGCGCAGCTTCTCCCCGGGCGCCAGATCGGGGTTGTCGGCGATGTCGTCGGCCGCCCGCGCGAAGGCGTAGAGGCGCTTCACGTGCGGCCGCAGCCGCGGCGCGATCAGCGCCGAGGCCACGGGGAAGTTCTCGTCCCCCGCGCCCTTGCCCGAGGGCGTCTCGACCGCCGCGTCCGTCATCGCCTCTCCCCGCATGGCCGGCGAGGATACCGGCGGGGCCGGGCGGGCACAATCGCCGCCGGCCCGACCCTGCCGGGTCGCCCGGGCGGCCCGCAACGAGGCCGCACCCATCCCGCCTCCGGCCGAGGTGGCCGGGCCTGCAAGCGTGCAACGGGTCTTTTATAAACCTCGATGAATCAATGAGTTAAGAGGATGCACAATGTGTTACACCCTTCCCGAGCGCAGCCGGGCGCCCTCTGCGGCCCTCACCGGGCGAGCATCCCCGCCGCGCGCAGCCAGTCCACCGCATCGGCCAGCGCCGCCTCGACGGGCGGCGGGTCGAAGCCCAGTTCGGCCCGTGCCTTGGCGCTCGAGAACCGCACCCGCCGCGCGGCCAGCCGCACGCCGGTCAGCGGCGCTTTCGGGGGCCGGCCGGTGACAGATGCCAGCGCCGCCTCGACCCGCGCCGCCGCCAGCGCCACGCCCGGCGGCACCCGCCAGCGCGGCGGCCGGACGCCGGCCAGCGCGCCGATGCGGGCGGCGATCCCGGCCATCTCAAGGTCCTCGCCGGTCAGCAGGTAGCGCGCGCCGCTGCGCCCCCGGTCGCGCGCGGCGATCACGCCCTCGGCCACGGCGCGCACGTCCACCAGGTTGATCAGGCAGTCGAGCAGCGCCGGGGTGCGCCCCGCCGCGAGGTCGCGGATCATCCGGGTCGGCGGGGTCAGCCGCCAGTCGCCGGGCCCCACCGGCGCCGAGGGCATCACCACCACCACGTCGTGCCCCATGCGCGCGGCGGATAGCGCGAACAGCTCGGCCTCGCGCTTGGTGCGCGGATAGGGGCCGAGCAGGGCCGAGGGCGGCAGCTCCACGGTCTCGTCGAGCGTCGCCGCACCCGCGTCGGGGCCGCCGACCAGCGTCACGTAGCTCGAGACGTGCACCACCCGCGCCCCGGCGCGCCGCGCCGCGACCAGCACCTCGCAGGTGCCGCGCGTGTTCACCCGGTCGTAGAGCACGCGCCGCCGCGCCCACAGGTCGGTGAGCGCGGCGCAGTGGATCACCGCCGCCGTGCCCTGCGCGGCCCGCGCCATCAGGTCGGGGTCGAGGATCGAGCCCTCGATCCGCTCCACGCCCTGGGCAAGCGGCGCCGGGAAGGCGAGGTCGAGCGCCCGCACCGCCTCGCCGCGGCCCGCCAGCGCGGCCACCACGTGCCCGCCGAGGAACCCCCCGGCGCCGGTGACCAGCGTCGGCCGGCTCACGCGCCGCCCTTGCGGCAGACCATGACGCCGGCGTCCGCCGCCGAGCCGGCGACCAGCACGCCGCCGCGCAGCACCGCCACCGTGGCGCCCGCGAACACGTCGCCGTGCGGGTCGTCGACGAGCACCTCGACGCCGCGGTCGGGCGCGACGCGCACGACCCGGGTGGGCGCCGAGCCGCTGTAGCCGAACAGGTAGGCGGCGATCTGCAGCATGGAGGGGTGCAGCGCGGTGACCAGCCCGCCCCGCTCGTCCCAGGTCAGGTTGTCGGGCCCGCCCGGCAGCGGCACCGGCCGGTCGAGCAGGTGGTGCAGCCGCGAGGCCCGGGTCTCGGCCACCCACAACCCGGCGATGCCGTTGGCGAAGGAGAGCCCGCCGGTCTCGACCTCCGGCGCGCCGCCGCCCGCCAGGTCGAGGCGGATCACCCGGCCGGTGCTGGCCCCCGGCCGCAGATCGGCCCAGGCGACCCCGCAATCGGCCCGGTCGAGCGTGACGCGCAGGGTCATCGGGCCGGTGCCGGTGAAGTCGAGATCGTTGGCCCGGCAGAACGCGGCGTCGGTGCGCGCGTGGCGCGGGCTGAACGCCCCGGAGCCGAGCGCGCCGACGATGATCGAGGTGGTGCCGTCGCGCGCCCGGTTCACCAGCGCCAGCCGCTCGCCGTCGTCCGAGACCGCGATGCCGTGCGGCCGCAGCCCCCCGGCGATGCTGCCCGCCGGCACGAGCGGCCGGGCCCAGCCGTCGCCGGCCGCGAGACGCGCGAGCGAGACCTGGTAGAGCCCGCCCTCGCGCGCGCTCTGCGGCCGCCGCCTGAGCGCCAGCCGGTCAAGCGCCGAGAGGATCATCGTGTCGCCGTCGGGCAGCGGCGCGATGTCCTCGACGCCCACCACCGGCTGGCCCGTGGCGGTGTCGGTGAGCGCCAGCCGGGCGCAGTCCTCGGGCGCGAACCGCGCCGGCAGCGCCGCCGGCGCCCGGAACAGCCAGAACACCGGCAGCGAGACCATGACCACGATCACCAGCAGCGCCTGGATGCCCCGCCTCATCTCGCGCACCTCGCCTCGCCGCCCCGGCCACCGGTCGGCAGCGCCGGCCAGACCCTAGCCGTGGCCGCGCCGGCGCGCAACGGCGCGGCGCGCCTGGATCAGAGGCGGTACTTGAGCTGGAAGGCGCCGATCAGCTGGCCCTCGGGCTGGGTCTCGAACTCCTTGCTCAGCCAGTTCAGCGAGAAGCCGACGCCGACCCGGCCGTGCTCGAGGAACACGCCGGCACGGGCCCGGCCGACGATCTCCTCGCGGTCCACCGAGCGCCCGTCCGCGGCGAAGCCGCCGTCGAGGAAGGCGTCCCAGGCAACGTAGCCCACGTCCGCGCCGAGGAAGACCGTCCAGTGGAAGCCGTCGCGCCGCGGCGCGTCGCCCGCCATCACCGCCCCGGTGGCGAGGTCGCTGCCCCAGCTGCGGCCCGCGAGCGCCGAGCCGATGAACAGGTCCGCGCCGGCCCGGGCGCTGACCTCGCGCATGCCCAGCGAGCCCTGCACGAAGGGTACCAGCTCGATGTCGCGCGCCGCGCCGGGCAGGTGCAGCCGCCAGCTGCGCCGGCCCTCGAGGTTGGCCAGGATCTCGCCGCCGATGACGTCCGCGCCGTTGCCCATGCTGCCGCCGGTGCCGGTCATGCCGTGCAGGGCGTCCCGCAGCTCGAAGAACGGCAGCGGGTCGCCCTGCCAGCCGATCTCGACGCCGACGCGGTCCTCGACCTGCAGGCCGAGGCCGGGCGCGAACGGGGCCTCCAGCGGCCGCGGCCGGGCGATGCTGCGGACGTAGAGGCCGGCGGCGGCATACTGCGCGTAGGGCCGGTCGTCGGGGTCGATCCCGGTGTTCGAGGTGTCGTCGGGCGTCATCACCTGGGCGCGCAGGTTCACCTCCAGCGCCATGGCGCGGTCGGCGAGCCAGCCCGTCTCGGTGAAGATGCGCTCGGGGAACACGTAGGACTGGGTGATGCCCCCGGTCTTCCAGCGGTCCTTGCCGTCGCCGTAGCGGTCGTTCCAGAACACGCCCTGGGTTTCGATCTCGTTGGTCAGCTTGAGCCAGCGCCAGCCCTCGAGCTGTTCGCCGGCCTCGACCGCGGTGGCGCAGGTGGCAAGCAACGCGGCGGCTGCGACTACGTGAATGGTCTTCATGAGAACCCCCTGATACTCGGTCACTCCGTTGTCGGGAGTTGGCCGCGGGGGGCTTGGCTTTGACAGTTAACGAGTTGTTAGGAATTGATCCGCCGCGATATTTGCGCGCTGTTAATGAAACATGCTGCCCCGATCCGGGACTCGCGCCGGTTCGGGCGCCGATGCCGGGATGCCTGGATGCCTGGATGCCTGGATGCCGGGAGTGCGCCGCCGTCAGCCGCGCGCCTCGGCCAGCGCCTCGGGCAGCGCTGCGGCGAGCAGCTCGAGGTCGCGCGCCCGGCCCGCGGTGATGCGGATGCAGCGGTCGAGCGGCGCCACGCCGGGCATGCGCACGAAGATGTCACGCCGCAGCAGCCCGGCCAGCACGCGCCGGGCGAAATCGCCGTCCCGCCCGCAGTCGACGGCGACGAAGTTGGTCGCCGAGGGCAGGCAGTCGAGCCCGTTCGCCGCGGCGATCTCGCCGATGCGGATGCGTGCCGCCATCACCGCCGCCTGCACGCCGGCAAGGTGCGCGTCGTCGCCCAGCGCCGCGGCCGCCGCGGCCTGCGCCATCCGGCTGACCCCGAAATGGTTGCGGATGCGGTCGTAAGCGGCGGCCGTCGGGGGCGCCGCCACGGCGTAGCCGACGCGCAGGCCGGCCAGACCGTAGGCCTTCGAGAAGGTGCGAAACCGGATCACGCGCGGGTCCGATGGGTCCCAGGCGGGCGCCGTGCCCTCGGGGGCGAACTCCACATAGGCCTCGTCGAGGCACAGGAGGCAGCCTTCGGGCAGGGCGTCGAGCAGGGCACCGACGCGCTCCGCACCGTGCCAGGTGCCCATCGGATTGTCGGGGTTGGCGAGGTAGACCAGCCGGGCGCCGGATTCGTGCGCCGCCTCGGCCAGCGCCTGCGCGTCCTCGGCGTCGTCGCGGTAGGGGACGGGGACGAGCGCGCCGCCGAAGCCGGTGACGTGGTAGTTGAAGGTCGGATAGGCGCCGGCCGAGGTCACCACCTTCGCGCCGGGCTCGACGAACATGCGCACGGTGCAGCCGAGCAGCCCGTCGATCCCCTCGCCGATGACGATGCACGCGGGCGGCAGCCGGTGCTCCGCTGCCAGCGCCTCGCGCAGGTCGTGGTTGTCGGGGTCGCAGTACATCCACATCCCGGGCGCCGTGCGCTGCATCGCCTCGATGGCCAGCGGAGAGGGGCCGAACACGTTCTCGTTGGCGCCGATGCGCGCGGCGAACGGGCGGCCGCGCTCGCGCTCCTGGCGCTCGGGGCCGACGAAGGGCACGCTCGCGGGCAATCCCGCGACCAGCGGTGTGAAGGGCGCGCTCATGCGCGCAGGCTAGCGCGCCCGGTGCCGCCCGCAAGCGCTATTTCGCGGGGCGGACGCGGTAGAGCCCGCCGTCGGCCTCGTCGGTGACGAACCACAGGGCGCCGTCCGGGCCCTCGCGCACGTCGCGGACCCGGCCGTAGACGCCCTCGAAGAGGCGCTCCTCGCCGGTGATCGCGTCGCCCTCGCGCTCGAGCCGGCTGATCAGCCGGAACTTCAGCGCGCCGACGAAGATGTCGCCCGCCCACTGGGGCCAGAGCCTGCCCGAGTAGATCGCCATGCCGGAGGGGGCGATCGAGGGATCCCAGTAGTGCAGCGGCTGCTCCATGCCCTCCTTGTGCGTGCCCTCGCCGACCTTCATGCCGGAGTAGTCCACGCCGTAGGTGATCAGCGGCCAGCCGTAGTTCCTGCCCGGCTCGGGCCGGTTGATCTCGTCGCCGCCCTTCGGGCCGTGCGCCACGGTCCACAGCGCGCCGGTCTCGGGGTCGAGCGCCGCGCCCTGCGCGTTGCGGTGGCCGATGGACCAGAGCTCGGGCCGCGCGATGCCGCCCCGGTACGGGTTGTCGTCGGGCACCGAGCCGTCGCGGTTGATGCGCACCACCTTGCCGAGATGGCTTTGCGCGATCTGCGCCTGCGTTGGCAGGCCACGGTCGCCCAGGGTCACCCACAGCGTGCCATCCGGCGCCTCGACGACGCGGGAGCCGTAGTGCTTGGAGGACTGCACCGCGGGCTGCTGGCGGAAGATCACGCGCAGGTTCTCGAGGGTCTCGGCCCCGGCGGACAGCCGGGCGACGGCGAGCGCGGTGGCGCTGCCGCCCTCGCGCGGCTCGGAGTAGGTGAGAAAGATCTCGCGGCTCTCGGCAAAATCGCGCGCCGGCACCACGTCGAGCAGGCCGCCCTGGCCGGCCGCGTGGACGGTCGGCACGCCGGCGACCTCCGCCCGCGTCCCGTCCGGGCCGAGGTGCCACAGCTTGCCGCCGCGCTCGGTGACGAGCATGGCGCCGCCGGGCAGGAAGCCGACCGCCCAGGGGTGGGCGAAGGGCCCGACGACGCGCTCGACGACGACCTCGCCGGCCGAGGTCTCGAAGCTGCGCGCGTCGGGCGCGGCGCGCGGCGCGGTGAGGCCGAGGTAGAGCGCCGTGCCGGTGGCGGCGGCGAGCAGGAGCAACAGGGCATAGCGCATGGCGTCTCCTTCCGGGCCCAGTGTCCCGAAGAACGCGGATTCGGGCAAGGCCCGGGGCCGGGCGGTGCCATTGCGCTTGGGCGCCCGGTGCCGCACGTTTGGGCCATGCCGCGAATCCTGCTCACCGGCTTCGAGCCGTTCGGCCCCTGGGAGGTCAACGCGTCCTGGGAGGCGGTGCGCCTCCTGACCGGGCGCCGCCGCGACGCCGAGGCGGCGCTGCTGCCCGTGGACCACGCGGCGGCGGCGGGCGCGGTGCGCGAGCTGGCCCGGGCACTTTGCCCCGGCATCGTGCTGCTGGCCGGGCTGACGCCCGACCCGGTGCCGCGGCTCGAGCGGCTGGGCCGCGCCGGGCCGCTCGCGGCGCAGGGCGGGCCGCCGGTTCGGCGCGGGCGCTGGCCCTGGGCGGCGGTGCGGGCGCGGGTGCGCCGCCTGCCGCTGCGCCACTCGGCCGATGCGGGGGGCTATGTCTGCGATACCACCTACTGGGCGGCGCTGGGCACTGCGGTGCCGCTGGTCGCCTTCGTGCACCTGCCGCCGATCGGGGCGCCATGGCCCGCGGCGCGGGCGGCGGCGGTGCTCGAGGCGGTTCTGGAAGCGGCCGAAGCGCGCCGCGGCTGACCCGGGGCGCGCCCCTGCACACGCGTGTGCATGGGGTCAACGTGTTGAATTCAAAGAATTATCCAAAAATGCATCGGCGTGTGCGGGCGTCCCGGCTCAGCCGGCGCGGGGCGGGATCACCTCGGCGCCTTCGGCTTCGGGCTCGTCGTCCAGCATTTCGGCGGGGAAGCCGGGGGCGCGCACCTCGGCGCCGGTGGCGTCCTCGAGCCGGCGGATGATGTCGTCGGAGTTGGCGCGGGCGCCGTAGCGGGCCTGGCCGTCGCGGAATATCCCGATCATCAGCGGGCTGAGCTCGAGCGGCACGCCGTGGGCCTCGGCGATTTGCTGGAACAGGCCGATATCCTTGAGCACCAGGTCCATGGTGAAGCCGATGTCGCGCGAGCCGTTGAGGATCACCTGGCTCTCGGTCTCGTGCACGAACGAGTTGCCCGACGAGATGCGGATCGCCTCGTAGGTGGTGGCGAGGTCCATGCCGGCGCGCTCCATGGTGACCAGCGCCTCGGTGAGCGCCAGGAGGTTGGCGGTGGCGAGGTAGTTGGTCATCACCTTGAGCACCGAGGCCGAGCCGAGCGGCCCGGTGTGCAGGATGCGCCGGCCGAGGATCTTCAGCACCGGCAGCAGGCGCTCGAAAGTCGGACGCTCGCAGCCGGCGAAGATCGAGATGTTGCCGGTGGCCGCGCGGTGGCAGCCGCCCGAGACCGGGCAGTCCGCGGCGGCGGCACCCAGCGCGACGACGCGCGCGCCGAGGCGCCGCACCTCGGCCGCGTCGGTGGTCGACATCTCGACCCAGGCCCCTCCCGGCCCGAGCCCGGCGAGCAGGCCGTCGTCGGCCTCCATCACCGCGGCGGAGGCGGCGGGGGAGGGCAGGCAGGTGATCACCAGCTCGCAGGCTTCGGCCATGGCGGCGGGGGTTTCCGCCCATTTCGCGCCCCGGTCCAGAAAGGGGCGTGCGGCCTGCGTGTCGAGGTCGCGCACGGTCAGGTCGCAGCCGTTGCGCAGCAGCGAGCCGGCGAGCTTCGCCCCGACATTGCCGAGGCCGATGAAGCCGATCTTCATAGGAGACGCCTCCTTCGGGCGCGGGGTCGGGGTCAGAAATCGGTCGGGGCGCCGCCCTCGGCCTTGCGCCGGGCGACGAAGGCGTCGAGCTCGGCGAGGATGGCGGGGTCCATCGGCGGCGGCTCGAACTCGGCGAGGATCGCCTTCCACAGGCGGTTGGCGCGCTCGGGTGTGCGCACGGCGCCGGCCTCGGCCCAGGCCTCGTAGTTGCGCCAGTCCGACAGGAACGGGCTGTAGAAGGCGGTCTCGTAGCGTTCCTGCGTGTGCTGGATGCCGAAGAAGTGCCGCGCCTCGTTGCCCTCGCGGATGGCGTCGAGCGCGATGTCGTCCTCGCTGACGCCGATGGGCCGGTTGTAGGCCATGAGCTGCTGGATGGTCTCGCAGTCCATCACGAACTTCTCGTAGCTCGCGCACAGGCCGCCCTCGAGCCAGCCCGCGGCGTGGTAGACGATGTTGGCGTGCGCCGAGGTGCAGGCCCACAGCGAGAAGGCGCTCTCCCACGCCGCCTGCGCGTCCGGGCAGTTGGCGGCGCAGGCGTTCGAGGCGCGCAGCGGCAGGCCGTAGAAGCGCGCCATCTGGCCCGACATCTGGGTGGCGCGCATGTATTCCGGCGTGCCGAAGGCCGGGGCGCCCGATTTCATGTCGACGTTGGAGGTGAACGAGCCCATCACCACCGGGGTGCCGGGGCGGATGTGCTGCAGGAGCGCGATGGCGGCCAGCGCCTCGGCCGTCTGCTGGGCCACGGCACCGGCGAGCGTGACGGGCGCCATGGCGCCGGCCAGCGTGAAGGGTGTGACGATCACCGGCTGGCCGCGCTGTGCCAGCCGCATGGCGCCGTCGAGCATCGGCCAGTCGTGCACCAGCGGGCTCGACGAGTTGATGTTGGTGTACATGCGCGGGCTGGCGTCGAACGCGTCGTGGCTCAGGCCGCCGGCGATGCGCACCATCTCCATGGCGTCCTCGACCCGCTCCGTGCCGAGGCTGTAGGTGTGCACCACCTTGTCCGACAGCACCAGCTTGTCGCGGACGCAGTCGAGGTGGCGGATGCCGGGGTGCAGGTCCACCGGCTCGACCGGGTAGCCGCCCATCATGTGGATGCAGTTGAACGACTGGCTGAGCTTGACCAGATCGCGGTAGCTCTCGTGCGTGCCCGGCCGCCGGCCGCGGTCGAGGTCCGAGCAGTTGGGCGGGCTCGAGACGTTGACATAGACCTGGCTGCGGCCGCCGATGGTCAGGCGGCGCTCGGGGTTGCGCGGCGTGATGGTGAAGCTGGCGGGCGCCTTCGCCACCAGCTCGCGCACCAGCCCCCGGTCGAGGCGGACCCGGACCGAGCCCGGCTCGACTTCGGCCCCGGCGGCCTTAAGGTGGGCCCGTGCCTCGTCGTGCAGGAAGTCGATGCCGATTTCCTCGAGGATGCGCATGGCGCCGTCGTCGATGGCGCGCACGCCCTCCCCTGTGAGCGGCTCGGTGGGGGCGTCGAGCAGCTGGGGGATCTGCCAGGCAAGCTGGCGCAGCGCGCTGGTGCCGCTGCGCATGGCATGGCCCGCGCGCCCGCCGGCGCGGCGGCGGCGCTCGGGCCTCGTGTCGCCCCTGCCGGGCTCGTTCATCCTGACCTCGCTCCGTCCGCTGCGTCGATGGGGCAGCCTCGGCCCGCGGTCGCGGCGCGTCCCGCCGGTCTGCGTCAAATCGTGTCGCATTTCAGACACCACGTGCCGAGCAGCGCGGGGAGGTCGGCGATCGAGGGCAGGACGTGGTCGGCGAGGGGTGCGAGCTCGGCCCGCGTGGCCGGGCCGGTCAGCACGCCGATGGCCAGGGCGGCCCCGCCGCTGCGCGCCGCCTCGAGGTCGTGGCGGCTGTCGCCGACCATCACGAACCGGCCGGGATCGAGTCCCGCCGCCGCGGCGAAGGCGCGCGGCATGCCGGGGCCGGGCTTGAGGCCGTGGCCGCTGTCGTAGCCGGCGACGAAGCCGAAGGCGTCGGCCACCCCGGCCGTGCGCAGCTGCGCCCGCGCCGCCTGCTCGGTATCGTGCGTCGCCACGCCGAGCGTGAAGCCCAGGGCGCGCAGCCGCGCCAGAAGGCCCGGCAGGTCCGCGACCGCGGGAGACGGGAAGGCCGGATCGGCCGAGGCCGCCAGCACGGTCCGGTCGAGCAGGCGCTCGATCGCCGCGGCGCCGAGGTCCGGGCGGAACGCCGCCCAGAGGCGGGCAATGTCGGTGTTGGTGCCCGCGACGATGGGCGAGCCGGCGAGGAAGCGCCGGGCGCCCGGATCGTAGCCGATCGCCCGGGCCATGGCGTCGCGGGCGTTGCCGTCCGGGGCGAGGCGGTCCAGCACGGTCTCGGTGAACCGGCCCCAGGTGCGGTGGAAGTCGAACAGCGTCCCGTCCTTGTCGAACAGGATCCCGCGCGGGCGGGGGAGGGCGGATGCGGGCACGCGATGTCCTCGACGGGCGGGCTGGGCGGGCGTGCCGGGTCTCTAGACGCGCGCCGGCCTGCGGGCAAGGGCCGGGCCGGCGTCCGGTGGCCGCGCACGGGCCGCGCACGGGCCGCACACGGGCCGCACACGGGTCGCACACGGGTCGCACGCCGTGCAAATTTTGCCACAATCCCCGCGCAGGAGAGGCGCGGGCCCCGCCGGGGCACTGGTGCGCGGCGGGAGGCACCGGGCATATGCTGCGCGAGGCGGCGCGCGTGTTCCCGGGGGTCGTATACCCGGGGGTCGTATACCCGGGTGTCGTATACCTGCGTGTTTGGGGTGGGCTGCACATGTTGGAAACTTCTGGTGTAGTATGGCGCGGGAGACGGGGGCCGGCGCCGGCTGCCCCGCAAGGGCCGCGACGGGGCAAGGGTGGCAGGCGAGGATGACGATCGGGCTTGAAACCGTGGTGGTGCGCGGCTCGGAGCATGTCGAGGCGGAGATGGGCGGGCAGACCGTGATGATGAGCATCGCGCGCGGCAAGTACTTCGCGCTCGACGGCACGGCCCGGCGCATCTGGGAGCTGGTCGCCGAGCCGGCCAGCGTGGCCGAGATCGTCGACCGGCTGGTGGCGGAATACGAGGTCGACCGCGAGCGCTGCACCGCCGAGGTCATGGCCTTCGTGCGCGAGCTGCTGGACAACGGCCTGATCGTGGAGCGGCGCCCGTGACCCGGCCCGGCGCCCTGCGCGCGTTCCTGCGCGCGTTCCTCCGCGCCCCTGCGGCGCGGCGCCGGCTGGCGCTGGAGGCGCTGGCCGAGCTCGCCCGGGCGCGGGTCGTGACGCTGCTGCCGGCGCGCATCTACACCGCCGACCTGGGCGTGCTGGACCGGGCCGCGGCAGACGCCAGGACGGATGCCCGGACGGATGCCCGGACGGATGCCCGGACGGACGACGCCGAGGCGCCCGAGGCCGAGCGCGCCGCCGAGATCGGGCGCATCGTCGAGCGGGTCGCGCGGGCCATGCCGTTCCGGGCGCGCTGCCTGCAGCAGGCGATCGCCGTGCGCCGCATGCTGCGCCGGCGTGGCCTGAAGGCCACGGTGCTGCTGGGCATCAGCCGCCGGGCGCCGGACGCCGCCGCGGCCGGCGCCGGCGCGGTGGCCCACGCCTGGGTGACGGTGGGCGCCCGGGTGGTCAACGGCGACACGGACCTTGCCGACTACACCGTCGTCGCGCGTTTCAACTGAGGGGCGGGCGCATGGGCGCGGCAGAGCACGGAGGCATCGCCGGCTGGCCCGCACCGCTGCGCCTGCTCGTGGCGCTGCTGGGCGACGCCGCGCCGCCGCGCGTGGCGCTGGACCGCGAGCAGTGGCACGACTTCGCGCGCCTCGTCATCGAGCGTCACCGGGTGGCGCCGCCGGTGTTGGCGGCGCTGGAGAAGCTGGATATGGCAGTGCCCGCCGAGGTGCTGGACCGGATCCGCGCCGAGGCGCGCGCCAACGCGCTGGCGGCGCTGGCGCAGAAAGCCGAGACCAGCCGGCTGGTCGCCCGGCTCGCCGCGCTCGGCTGCCGCCCCATGCTGCTCAAGGGCTGGCCGCTGGCCGAGGAGATCGCCGGCTCGGCGGCGGCGCGGCACTCGAAGGACCTCGACCTCTACATCCGGCTCGACGAGCTGGACGCCTGCTACCGCGTGCTCGCCGGGCTCGGCTATGCGCCGGTGAGCGAGCATCGCGGGCGGCTGCCGCTGATCGGCGACCCGGCGCTGGCGTCCGAGTGCAACGACCTGGCGCTGGTCCGGCCCGACGGCGCGCAGGTCGAGGTTCACTGGCGCTCGCACCACTTCCGCGGCTGGCTGGACCTGCGCGAGATCTGCGGCGAGGGGCGCGCCTGGGCGATCGACGGCACCGGGCTCAGCGTGCGCGTGCCCAGCGTCACCGGCAACCTGCTCTACCTGGCGCTGCACGGCCAGCAGCACGCCTGGCTGCGGCTGAAGTGGCTGCACGACATCGCCCTGATCCTGCGCCAGCTCGACGACGCGGCGTTGCGGGCGGCGCTGGAGGCGGCCGCGCCGGCGGCGGTCGAGCGACCGCTGGTGGGCGCCGTTCACCTGGCGCACCGGGTGTTCGGGGCGCGCCTGCCGGCGGCCTGGCCGGCGCCCGACCGGGTGACCCGGCGCATGCTCGCGCGGTTTGTCCGGGGCATCGCGATCGAGGCGGCGCCGCCCGGCTCGCCGCGCGCGCGCTTCGACTTCTACTGGGGCGGCTTCGTCATGGCGCAAGGCGTGGCCCAGCGGCTGGGCGTGCTGCGATACGCGTTCTGGCGCGGGCCGCGGCTGTTCCTCGCCTCGCTGCGGTCCGGGGCGCGCCCGGCGCGGCTCTCGCCCGATGGCGGTGACGCATGAGCGGCCCCGGCGCCATCCTCCGGCCGGCCATGGCGCAGCGGACCGCGGGAGCCGGCGCTCGGGTTGGCGCTCGGGCGGGCGTGGCGTGATGGCGGGGCACCGGATGGCGGGGCACTGGTACAGGGCCTACGGCCTGCTGCTGCGCTCGGAGATCGAGCTGCCCGAGTTCCTGGCCGCGCGGCCGGGCGCAGGCGGGTCGAACCGCGCCCACGACCTCGACATCCGCCTCAGCGACCATGCCACCGCGCAGTGGGCGGCGAGCGGCGCGGGCGAGAGCGACGCCCACCGCTTCTTCGCGGCGCCCGCGGGCGGGTTCGTCATGCGCGTTCCGGGCGTCGTGGATTTCTGGGTGCGCGAGGGGCGCGCGATCGCGCTGGGGCTGATGCCCGGCGCCGATCTGGTCTCGGTGCGCCTTTTCCTGCTGGGCAGTGCGCTGGGCATGGCGCTGCACCAGCGCGGCCTGCCGGTGCTGCACGGGGCGACCGTGCTGCACGGGCGGGGCGCGACGATCTTCGTCGGCGAGAGCGGGCAGGGCAAGTCCACGCTCGCCGCCAGCCTCGGCCGCTCCGGCCATGCCATCCTGGGCGACGACACCATGCCGCTGTGGCGCGCGCCGCGCGGCGGCTTCGAGGTCTGGCCGGGCAGCCGGATGTTCAAGCTGTGGGCCGACACCATCGACGTTCTGGGCGAGACCGCCGAGGGCCTCGACAGCGTCGGCAGCCGGCTCGACAAGTATTTCTTCCCCAACGCCGAGCAGCCGGCGGATCGGCCGTCGCCGCTCGGCGAGATCATCGAGCTGGTCAGCGCGCCGGAAGGCGCCGAGCCGGCGCTGGAGCCGCTCGGCGGCCTCGAGGCGTTGCGCGTGATCGCGGCGAATACCTACCGGCCGCACTACGTGTCGCAACTCGGCCGCGACTCCGAGCATTTCCGCCTGTGCTCCGAGCTCGCCGGGTCGATCGCGGTCTGCCGCCTGAGCCGGCCCCGCGACATCCGCCGGATCGGGGAATCGCTCGCGCTGATCCGGGCGCGCTGGGCTGCGCCCGACCAGACCGCCGGGGCCGCGCCGTGAGCGAGCGCCTGCCCGTGGCGCGCGCGCTGATCGTGGATTTCCTGCGGTTCGCGCGCCGGCGCTCGGTCGCGGCGATCGGGCTGGTGGTGCTCGGGTCGCTGCTCGAGGGGGCGGGCATCATCATGCTGGTGCCCATCGTCTCGCTGGTCCTCGGCACCGGCGAGACGGGCGGGGTGGGGCAGGAGGACGGGGCGACGGCCAACACGGTCTCGGCGGCGTTCGCCTGGCTCGGGCTCGAGACCCTGGAGGCGCAGCTCGGCGCCGCGCTGTCGATCTTCGCCGGCATCCTGGCCCTGCGCTTTGCCGTGCTGTGGGCGCGCGACGCCCTGCTGGCGCGGCTGCAGGTGGATTTCATCACCGACCTGCGCACGCGCGCCTTCGGCCAGCTGGCGCGGGCCCCCTGGGCCGAGGCCGCCGGGATGCGGCAGGGGCCGGTCGGCCACGCCCTGACGCGCGACGTGGACCGGGCGGCGAGCGGCATTCGCGCGACGCTGCAGGCGGCGGTGGCCGGCGTGATGCTGGCGGTCCAGTTCGCCCTGGCGCTGGTGCTGGCGCCGCTGGTCAGTTTGAGCGCGGCGCTGCTCGGCTTCGCCATGCTGCGCGCGCTGCGCCGCTATCGCACGAGCGCGGCGGAGCGCGGCCGGCAGCTGACGCGCAGCGACCTCGCCATGTTCGAGAGCGTCGGCGGCTTCCTGCGCGGCCTCAAGCCGGCCAAGGCGCACGGGCTGGAGAACCAGTACGCCGCGGCCTTCGCGCAGGCGACGCGCCGGGTGGCCGAGGCGAACCGGGCCTTCATGCTCGATACCACCGTCGCGCGCCTGCTGCTGCAGACCGCGTCGGGGGGCATCGGCATCGCCGCGATCGTGCTGGGGCTGTTCGTCGTCGGCACGCGGCCCGAGAACCTCATCGTCACGCTGATCATCCTGGCCCGGCTCTACACGCCGCTGCAGGCGATCCAGAACGCGATCCAGATTCTGCGCCACTCGGCCGAGGGCTATCGCGCCGCGCGCATGCTCGCCGGCCCGGTTGGCCGCGTCGATCCCGGCGGCCGTGCCGCCGCCGGGCCGGCGCCGGTCGAAGGGCTGCCGGCGGCGCCCGAGATCGCCCTCGCCGGGGTGAGCGTCGAAGTGCCCGCCGAAGCGGGTGCGGGCGGGGGCGCGGAAGTGGTTGAGCCGCGCGACGATTGGCGGCCGGAGGCGGCGGCCCGGCGGATCCTCGACGATGTCTCGGCCACGCTGCCGGCGGGGCGCGTCACCGCGCTGATCGGCGAGTCGGGGGCGGGCAAGTCGACCCTGTGCGACCTGGCGGTGGGACTGCTCGAGCCGGCGGCCGGCCAGGTGCTGATCGACGGGGCGCCGCTCGAGGGGCCGCGCCTGGCGCGGCTGCGCGCCTCGCTCGCCTATGTCGGGCAGGAGCCGTTCCTGTTCGAGGACAGCCTGCGCAACAACCTGGTCTGGGGCTGTGGCCCGCTTTCCGACGACGAGATCTGGCAGGCGCTGGCGACGGTCGGCGCGGACGGGATGGCGCGTCGGCTCGCAGGCGGCCTCGACGGCTCGATCCGCGCCGAGGGCATGCGCTTTTCGGGCGGCGAGCGCCAGCGCCTGCGCCTGGCGCGGGCCCTGCTGCGACGGCCGCGCTTTCTGGTGCTCGACGAGGCGACCGGGGCGCTCGACCTCGAGGCCGAGGCGACGGTGCTGCGCGCGGTGCTGGGCGCGCGCGACGGCGCCACCGTGCTGATGGTGTCGCACCGGCCGAGCACGCTCGGCCTCGCCGATCGGGTGATCGTGCTCGAGCACGGCCGGGTGCGCGAGGCGGGACCGGTCGCCGGGCTGGCCGCACGGCCGGGAAGCCGCGTGGCGGCGGTTCTGGACGCGGCATCCGAGACGGCGCCGCGGGCGACCGGGCCCGGGCGCGCCTCGGACCACGCGGCCGGACACGTGACTGGGGGCAGGCGAAAATAGACGACTTGACGAACTCGCCTGTTGACGCGCACCGCGGCGTTGCCATATAGGGTGGGCACCGGCGGCCAAGCCGGGACATCAGGTGAAACGGGCAGCGGTTGTGCTGGGTAGCCAGCGCAGTCGTGTTTTCGCCTCGCTCTTTGACATTGCGAATGATCGAAGGGATATGCGGGCGGTCTGGTCTCGGGTGATGGGATGGACTGTTGGCATATCGGCCCTTTAGGGGTTCTCCGGTTGGGGTTCTCCGATGATGGGGGTGTCAGCTTCGTTTCGTT
>DATKCQ010000101.1:0-23410 GCA_035513135.1 Thermohalobaculum sp. | reverse complement strand
CCCGTCCGGGGCCAGCATGGCGGCGCGTGGCAACGGGTGGCAACGGGTGGCGAGAGCGATGTTCCAGACATTCGAGGTGCGCAGCGACGGGGCCGTGGCGCCGGGGCGGCTAGCGGCGCTGCGGGCGCGGCTGGCGGCGCGCGGGGTCGACGGGTTCCTGGTGCCGCGCGCCGACGCGCACCAGAACGAGATGGTGGCGCCGCATGACGAGCGCCTGGCCTGGCTCACCGGATTCTCCGGCTCGGCCGGGCTGGCGGTGGTGCTGGCGGGGCGGGCGGCGCTGTTCGTCGACGGGCGCTACACGCTGCAGGCCGGCCGGCAGGTCGACGGCGCGCTGTTCGAGGTGGTGCCGGTGCACGAGACGCCGGCCGCCGAGTGGCTGGGCGAGCACCTCGCCCGAGGCGCGACGGTCGGCTACGACCCCTGGCTGCACGGCAAGACCGAGATCGACCGGCTGGCCGCGGCGGCGACGCGGCGCGGCGCGCGGCTGGTGCCGCTCGAGCCCAGCCCGATCGACGAGATCTGGCGCGACCGGCCAGCGAAGCCGATGGGCGCGGTGCGCATCCACCCCGAGCGGCTGGCCGGCGAGGACACCGCGGCGCGGCGCCGCCGGATCGGCGCGGCGATCGCCCGGGACGGCGCCGAGGCGGCGGTTCTGACCCGTCTCGACAGCATCGCCTGGCTGCTCAACATCCGCGGCAGCGATCTGCCGCATTCGCCGGTGGCGCTGGGCTTCGCGGTGCTCCGGGGCGACGGCGCGGCCGAGCTCTACATGGAGCCCGACCGGTTCGACGGCGAGGTGCGCGCGCATCTCGGCAACGAGGTGAGCATCGTCGCGCCCGAGCGGCTGGGCGAGGGGCTGGCCGGGCTCGCCGGCAAGGCGGTGCTGCTCGACCGCGAGGCCTGCCCGCTGTGGATCGCCGGGCGGCTCGAGCGGGCCGGCGCCGCGCTGCGCTGGGGCGAGGACCCGTGCCTGCACCCCAAGGCGCGCAAGAACGCCGCCGAGCTCGCCGGCACGCGCGCCGCGCACCGGCGCGACGGCGCGGCGATGGTGCGCTTCCTGCACTGGCTGGAGACGGCGACCGCCGCCGGCGAGCGGCTGAGCGAGATCGACGTGGTGCGCCGGCTCGAGGCATTTCGCGCCGGCACGGGCGCGCTGACCGACATCGCCTTCGACACCATCTGCGGCGCCGGGCCGAACGGTGCCATCGTGCACTACCGGGTGACGCGCGAGACCGACCGGGGGCTCGGACCGGGCGAGCTCGTGCTCGTGGATTCGGGCGGGCAGTATCTCGACGGCACCACGGACGTGACGCGCACCGTGCCCGTCGGCGCGGCCGACCCGGCGGCGCGGCGGCCCTTCACGCTGGTGCTCAAGGGCATGATCGCGATCAGCCGGGCGCGCTGGCCGCAGGGCACGGCGGGGCGCGACCTCGACCCGTTGGCGCGGGCCGCGCTGTGGCGGGCGGGGCTCGACTACGACCACGGCACCGGGCACGGGGTGGGGGTCTACCTCAACGTGCACGAGGGACCGCAGCGCCTGTCGCGGCGCGGCGGCGAGGTGGCGCTGGAGCCGGGCATGATCGTCTCGAACGAGCCCGGCTATTACCGCGAGGGGCAGTTCGGCATCCGCATCGAGAACCTGCTGGCGGTGACCGAGCCCGGCGTGCCCGAGGGTGGCGAGCGGCCGATGCTGGGCTTCGAGACGCTGACGCTGGTGCCGATCGAGCGCCGGCTGATCGACAGCGCCCTGCTCGGGCCCTATGATGCCGCCTGGCTCGACGCCTACCACGCCCGCGTGCTGGCCGAGATCGGCGCCGTGCTCGACAGGGACGCGGACCGCGACGTGCTGGCGTGGCTGCGCCGCGCCTGCGCGCCGCTCGGGTCGGGCTGAGGCCGGGGCGGGCTGAGGCCGGGGCGGGCTGAGGCCGGGGGCGGGGCAAGCAAAGGGGCAGGAGCGATGCCTGAGACATCTGCGAAGTTCACCATCGCCAGCGCCGGCGGCCTGCACGTGGCCCGCGCCGGCGGCGCCGTGCTGGCCGAGACCAGCCGGGCGCAGCGGCTGAGCGAGGCGGGGCACGAGCCGGTGCTCTACTTCCCGCGCGAGGATGTCGGCACGGAGTTTCTCGAGCGCTCGCCAACGCGCACCACCTGCCCGCACAAGGGCGAGGCGACGCACTATCACATCGTCGGCAAGTCCCGGCTGATCCGCGATGCCGCCTGGTCCTACGAGGCGCCGAAGGCGGGGGCCGAGGCGATCGCCGGCCACATCGCCTTCGATGCCGCGAAGGTCACCGTCGAGGAGCTCTGATCCCGGCCCGCGTCGGCGCCCGAGTGTGCCGATCGCGGCTTGCGCCTGGTTCCCCCCCTCCCCGTCCCTCCCCCACGAGGGGGAGGGGGGCTCGCCGCGGCCGGCGTTGGGAGCCCCCGCATCCCGGTGCCCGGTGCCGACGAGGGCCGCGGCGAGAGCCCGGCAGGCGTTCAGTTCTCGAGCAGGCTGCGCAGCACGTAGTGCAGGACGCCCCCGTGCTCGACGTAATCGAGCTCGATGCCGGTGTCGATCCGGCACAGCAGCTCGATCTCGCGCGTCTTGCCGTCGGGGTAGGTGATCACGCCCTTCACCGTCTTGCGCGGCTTCAGCCCCTCGGCCAGGCCGCGGATCGAGACGGTCTCGTCGCCGCTCAGCTTCAGGCTCTTGCGCGTGTCGCCGCCGGTGAACTCGAACGGCACGATGCCCATGCCGACCAGGTTCGAGCGGTGGATGCGCTCGTAGCTCTCGGCGATCACCGCGCGCACGCCGAGCAGCGCCGGCCCCTTCGCCGCCCAGTCGCGCGACGAGCCGGTGCCGTACTCCTTGCCGGCCACGAGGATCAGCGGGATGCCCTTCTCCTGGTAGGCCATGGCGGCGTCGAAGATCGGCATCTGCTCGCCGTCCGGGCCCTTGGAGAAACCGCCCTCGACGCCCTCCAGCATCTCGTTCCTGATGCGGATGTTGGCGAAGGTGCCGCGCATCATGATCTCGTGGTTGCCGCGCCGGGCGCCGTAGGAGTTGAATTCGCGCGGCGCCACCTGGCGCTCCTCCAGGTACCGGCCGGCCGGCGTGTCGGGCTTGAACGAGCCGGCGGGCGAGATGTGGTCGGTGGTCACCGTGTCGCCCAGCATGGCGAGGATGCGGGCGTCCTCGACGTCCTCGATCGTGCCCTTGTCGGGGCCGATGCCCTCGAAATAGGGGGGCTTCCTGACATAGGTGCTGGTCGAGGGCCAGGAGTAGGTGAGCCCGCCGCCGGTCTCGATCTCCTGCCAGCGCTCGTCGCCGGTGAAGACCTCGGCGTAGCGCGACTTGAAGGCCTCGGGCGTGACCGTCTGCGCCACCAGATCGGCGATCTCCTTCTGGCTCGGCCAGAGGTCCTCGAGGAACACCGGCTTGCCGTCCTTGTCCTTGCCCAGCGGGTCGCGCCTGAGGTCGAGGTTCATGTCGCCGGCAATGGCGTAGGCCACCACCAGCGGCGGCGAGGCGAGATAGTTCGCCCGCGTGTCCGGGTTGATCCGGCCCTCGAAGTTGCGGTTGCCCGAGAGCACCGAGACGGCCACCAGGTCGCCCTCGTGGATCGCCTTCGAGATCGGCTCGGCGAGCGGCCCGGAGTTGCCGATGCAGGTGGTGCAGCCGTAGCCCACCAGGTTGAAGCCGAGCGCGTTGAGGTCCTCGGTGAGGCCGGAGGCGTCGAGATATTCCGAGACCACCTGGCTGCCGGGCGCCAGCGAGGTCTTGACCCAGGGCTTCGAGTTCAGGCCGCGCTCGCGCGCCTTGCGCGCCACCAGCCCCGAGCCGATCATCACGCTCGGGTTCGAGGTGTTGGTGCACGAGGTGATGGCGGCGATCACCACCGAGCCGTCGTGCAGCTCGTAGTCCGCGCCCTCGACGGGGTGCGACTTGCGCGGGTCCCCCGGCTCGGCGACGGCGCCGCCCTCGGCGGCCATCTTCTGGCCGTTGTCCGACATGTCGACGCCGCGGTAGTCGGCGACCACCTGCAGGAACTCCTGGGCGGCGTTCGACAGGGCCACCCGGTCCTGCGGCCGCTTCGGCCCGGCGAGCGAGGGCTCGACCTCGCTCATGTCAAGCGCGAGCGTGTCGGTGTAGACCGGGTCGTAGTCCGCGTCGCGCCACAGGCCGTTGGCCTTGGCGTAGGCCTCGACCAGCGGCACGTGCGCCTCGCGGCCGGTCTGCTCGAGATAGCGCAGGGTCTCGCGGTCGACGGGGAAGAAGCCGCAGGTGGCGCCATACTCCGGCGCCATGTTGCCGATGGTCGCCCGGTCGGCCAGCGGCAGGTGGTCGAGGCCGGAGCCGTAGAACTCGACGAACTTGCCGACCACGCCCTTCTTGCGCAGCATGTGCGTGACCGTCAGCACCAGGTCGGTGGCGGTGACGCCTTCCTTGAGCTTGCCGGTGAGCTGGAAGCCGACCACCTCGGGGATCAGCATGGAGATGGGCTGGCCGAGCATCCCGGCCTCGGCCTCGATGCCGCCCACGCCCCAGCCGAGCACCGCGAGCCCGTTGATCATGGTGGTGTGGCTGTCGGTGCCGACCAGCGTGTCCGGGTAGGCGACCTCCTGCCCGTGCTGGTCCTTGTCGGACCAGACCGTGCGGGCGAGGTATTCGAGGTTGACCTGGTGGCAGATGCCGGTGCCCGGCGGCACCACGCGGAAGTTGTCGAAGGCGCCCTGGCCCCATTTGAGGAACGCGTAGCGCTCGAAGTTGCGCTCGTACTCGCGCTCGACGTTCATCTGGAAGGCGCGGGGGTTGCCGAACTCGTCGACCATCACCGAGTGGTCGATGATCAGGTCGACCGGGGTCAGCGGGTTGATCTTGTCGGGATCGCCGCCGAGCTCGACCATGGCGTCGCGCATCGCCGCGAGATCGACGACCGCGGGCACGCCGGTGAAGTCCTGCATCAGCACGCGGGCCGGGCGGTAGGCGATCTCGCGCGGGTTCCTGCCGCCCTGCTCGGCCCATTCCGAGAAGGCCTCGATGTCGTCCACCGTGACCGTCTTGCCGTCCTCGAAGCGCAGCAGGTTCTCGAGCACCACCTTGAGCGCCGCGGGCAGCCGGGTGAAGTCGCCCAGCCCCGCCTCCTCGGCGGCCGCGATGGCGTAGTAGGCGTACTCCTTGCCATCGACCTTCAGCTTGCGGCGGGTCTTCGAGGTGTCCGATCCGACGGTGATGGGCATGGGCGTGCTCCCTTGGTGTCTCCGGCCGGCGCGGCGCGGCGCAGGCCTGCGCTGGAATTCGCCGCCGTAATGGCGGAATTCATCGTCGGGCGCAATTATCGGGGATTCGGGGGCGCGTGGCGAGAGGGAAGGCGCATTTGCGCGCGGCGCCCGGCGCGCTATGAGGAGCGCATGGCGCTGGTCCTCGACAACCTGGCCTGCCGGCGGGGCGGGCGGCTGATCTACCGCGGCCTCGCGTTTCGCGTGGCCGCGGGGGAGGCCGCGGCGGTGAAGGGCCCGAACGCGGTGGGCAAGTCGACGCTGCTGCGCCAGCTCGCCGGGCTGATCCCGCTCGCGGGCGGCGACGCGCGGCTGGGGGAGCTGTCGCTGGCGCGCGACCGGGGCGGATTCCAGGAGCGGGCGGCCTATGCCGGGCACGCCGACGCGGTGAAGCCGGCGCTGACGGTGGCCGAGAATCTCGCCGTCTGGGCCGGGCTGCACGGCAGCGCGGCGGGGCGCGTGGGTGCGGCGCTGGAGCGCTTCGGGCTGGCGCCGATCGCGGCGCGCCCGGCGGCCGAGTGCTCGGCGGGGCAGAAGCGCCGGCTTGGGCTGGCCCGGCTGATGCTCATCGACCGCCCGCTCTGGCTGATGGACGAGCCCACCGTGTCGCTCGACGCGGACGCGGTCCGCCTCGTTGCCGGGCTGGTGCGCGAGCACATCGCCGCCGGGGGGCTGGCGCTGATCGCGACCCATGCGGAGCTGGGCTTGGGCGACATCCCGGTGCTCGAGATGACGCCGCCCGAGGCCGTGGCGCACCGCGAGGCCGACCCGTTCCTCGCCGGGGCCTGGCCGTGACCGGGCTGGGTAGCCTGGTCGGCCGCGACCTGCGCCTGGCGCTCAGGCTCGGCGGCGGGGGTGGCATCGGCGTGGCGTTCTTCGTGCTCGCCGTGGTGCTGATCCCGCTCGGGGTCGGGCGCGAGGTGGCGACGCTCGCGCGCATCGCCGGCGGCGTGCTGTGGATCGCGGCGCTGCTCGCGGCGCTGCTGTCGCTCGACCGCATCTTCCAGGCGGATTTCGAGGACGGCTCGCTCGACCAGCTCGTGCTCGCGCCGCTGACGCTCGAGCAGGTGACGCTGGCCAAGTGCGTGGCGCACTGGCTGACCACCGGCCTGCCAGTGACGCTGGTGGCGCCGCTGCTCGGCGCCATGCTGCAACTGCCCGCGCAGGCCCTGCCGGCGCTGGCGCTCAGCATGGCGCTGGGTACCCCGGCGCTGAGTCTCATCGGCGCGGTGGGCGCGGCGATCACGGTGGGGGTGCGGCGCGGCGGGCTGCTGCTCTCGATCCTCGTGCTGCCGCTCTACATCCCGACGCTGGTGTTCGGCGCGCGGGCGGTGGAGCGGGCGCTCGTGGACCTGTCGCCCTGGCCCTCGCTGATGCTGGTGGCGGCGCTCAGCCTGTTTGCCGCGGCGCTGGCGCCCTTCGCCGCTGCCGCGGCGCTGCGCATCAACCTGCGCTGAGCCGGCGGCAGGGCCCGGCCTCGAACATTTCGCCGAAGTCGCGTATGACAGGCCCCGGCCGCGCAAGACCGATCGGAAAGGACCCGCAAATGCTGACCAACGACCAGCTCGACCGCTGGGACCGCGACCACCTCATGCACCCCTCGACACATCTCGCGCAGCACGCCCGGGGAGAATCGCCGAGCCGCATTCTCACCGGCGGTGAGGGCGTCTGGATCGAGGACCGCGACGGCAACCGCCTGCTCGACGCGTTCGCCGGGCTCTACTGCGTCAACGTCGGCTACGGGCGGCGCGAGATCGCCGAAGCCATCGCCGCGCAGGCGCGCGAGCTCGCCTACTACCACGCCTATGTCGGCCACGGCACCGAGGTCTCGATCACGCTGGCGCGCATGATCCTCGAGCGCGCGCCCAAGGGCATGAGCAAGGTCTATTTCGGGCTGGGCGGCTCGGACGCCAACGAGACCAACGTCAAGCTGGTCTGGTACATGAACAACGTGCTCGGCCGCCCCGAGAAGAAGAAGATCATCGCGCGCTGGCGCGGCTATCACGGCTCGGGCCTGATGACCGGCTCGCTCACGGGCCTGAAGCTCTTCCACCAGAAGTTCGACCTGCCGCTCGCGCAGGTGCTGCACACCGAGGCGCCCTACTACTTCCGCCGCCCCGACGCGGACATGAGCGAGGAGGCGTTCTCGGCCCATTGCGCCGCCGCGCTCGAGGCGCTGATCGCGCGCGAGGGCCCCGGCACGGTGGCCGCCTTCATCGCCGAGCCGGTGCTCGGCACGGGCGGCATCGTGCCGCCGCCCAAGGGCTACTGGGAGGCGATCCAGCCGGTGCTCAGGCGCCACGACATCCTGCTGATCGCCGACGAGGTGGTGACCGGGTTCGGCCGGCTCGGCACCATGTTCGGCTCGGACCATTACGGCATCGCGCCCGACATCATCACCATCGCCAAGGGACTGACCTCGGCCTACGCGCCGCTTTCCGGCTCGATCGTGAACGAGCGGGTCTGGCAGGCGCTCGAGCAGGGCGCCGACGAGCTCGGGCCCATCGGCCACGGCTGGACCTACTCGGCCCACCCGATCGGCGCGGCGGCCGGGGTGGCGAACCTGAAGCTGATCGACGAGCTGGGGCTGGTGGCCAACGCCGGCGCGACCGGGCGCTACCTCAACGAGCAGATGCGCGCGGCGGTCGGCGGGCACCGCCATGTCGGCGAGGTGCGCGGCGAGGGCATGCTCTGCGCCGTCGAGTTCGTCGCCGACAAGGCGGGGCGCGTGTTCTTCGAGCCGGGCCTCAGGGTCGGCCAGCGGGTCGCCGGGGCGCTGCTGAAGGAGGGCGTGATCGCCCGCGCCATGCCCGAGGGCGACATCCTCGGCTTCGCGCCCCCGCTCTGCCTCAGCCGCGAGGAGGCCGACCGGGTGGTTGCGGCGACGGCGACGGCAGTCGAGAGCGTGGCTCGCGAGCTGTGATGCCGCCGGCGCCGGGCACCAGCTCGCGGGCGATGCGGTGCGTCAGCGGCAGCGCCTCCGCCGCGGTCATGCCCGGCGCGAGGCGGTGGTCGTAGAGCATGCGCAGCAGCAGCTCGTCGTGCTCCGTGAGCAGCGCGAACTCCCCGTCGTCGTTGAAAACCGAGGGGCGCACCGCGGGGTGGTCGTTGGCAAGGCCGAGCGCCTGCACCACCTCCTCGTGCAGGCAGGCCCGGCGCAGCAGGCCGGTGGTCTCCGCGCCGATCACCACCATCGCCGCGCCGATCAGGTCGGGGTGCTCGCGCAGCGGCAGGTTGTCGGCGACGCAGATCACATTGCGCTGCTGGCGCCAGAACCGGAAGGCCTGCTGGAACTGCGGGACGCGCTCGGCAAGCCAGGCGGCGATCCGGTCGCGCTCGTCCGGCGTGGTGATCAGGATCAGGAAGTTCGTCTCCTGCTCGGTCCCCTGCCCCGGCCCCTGCCCCGGCCCCTGCTCCGGCCCCTGCCCCGGCCCCTGCTCCGCCTCGGCGATGTCGAGCCCGGTGAGGCCGGCGACCCGCGTCATCAGGCGGGCGGTCTCGGCGCGGTCCTCGGGGGTGACCGCGCCGCCGTGCAGCCGGTATCTGATCGGGCCGTGCCAGCGCCTGAGCGGGCTTGGCCTGTAGTTGTCGTAGCCGCCCGGCCGGGCCGGGTCGGCCTCGCGCGCCAGCGCGATGCGCGCGAAGTTGCGCGCCAGGTCGGCGGCGTCGTAGGGGGCGTCCGCGGGGGCGGTCTCGGTGCGCAGCTTGCCGCTGACTTGGAGCATGGACTCATAGGCCGCGTAGTCCTTGGCCGACGGCCGGCCGGCGCAGCCCGCCAGCGTCGCGAGCGCGGCGATCAGCAGGGCGCAGAGCGCCGGGTGGCGGGTCGGTCCGGGCATCGCGCCCATGGTGGCGCCTGATTCGGTCCGGCGCAAGGTGGCGTGACCCGGATGCGGCAATCGGGTAGGAGCGGCCACGGGGAGCGGTCACGGGCGGAAGGCGCGCAGTCGCCGGGGGATGGCCGGAGGGTTGGCCATGCGCGCCGACGACCGCGGGGGGCTCGAGTCGGCGGATGCCACGATCCGGGCGCCGGATGCTGGCGTCGGGGTTCGGCGTCAGCGGGTGACCAGCAGGAACTCCTCGCGCTCCTTCTCCGGCGCGCGGCCGAAGCGGTTGGTGCGCTGCGCGCCGCCCCGGGTGAGCCAGGCCAGCAGAAGGAGCTGGCCGAGCACCGGCACCATGAAGAGCAGCACCGAGCCCGCCGCACCGATATCGTGCAGCCGGCGCACGGTGACCGAGACGGCCGCCGGCGCCAGCGCGGCCAGGGCGAGGAGCCCGGGAGCGGCGAGGAAGGACGCGACGGCGAGCAGTCCGAGCGTCAGGCCGAGCAGCAGCAGGTAGAGCAGCGCGAACCACCAGAACTCGGCCGGCTCGGCCCGCCCGGTGAACACGGCATATCTGGAAAGGCACCGCAGGATCGCTTCGTCGAAGCCCATCGGATGCTCCTGTCGCAACGGCTTCTTAACCACGGGGCAGAATCGGCGACAGTGGTGAATGCGCGGTTAACGCAGCGCCGGCGCCGGATTGCGCCGAGGCGAGCCAATCGCTACCCCGCGCTTGCATCCCCGGGCAAACCCCGTAGGTATTGGGGGTTCGTCGTTCACCCCGGTGCCGGAGGGCGGCCTTGCGCCGAATCCTCGCCTGTCTCGCCCTGGCCTTCACCGCCGCCTGCGCGCTGCCGGGCGGCGAGGCGGCGCACCCGATCATCGGTCCGGGCGGCGCCCGGCTGAGCGAGGCCGAGCTCGTCGAGGCGCTCGGCGCCGCGCAGGTGGTGGTGCTCGGCGAGGTGCACGACAACGCGGTGCACCACGCGCGGCAGGCCCGGCTGGTGCGGGCGCTCGGACCCGCGGGCCTGGCCTTCGAGATGGTGCCGGAAGGCAGCGAGGAGGGCATCGCGGTGTTCCGCGCCCAGGGCGGCGCGCCCGCCGAGATCGGCCCGGCGATCGGCTGGGAGCGGCTCGGCTGGCCCGACTGGGCGCTCTACTCCCCGGTTTTCGAGGCGGCGCCGGACGCCTACATCGCCGGCGGCGGGCCGGCGCGCGCCGAGATCCGGGTCGCCGTGGCGAAGGGTGCCGCCGCCGCCTGGGGGGCCGGGTCGGACGCGGTCGGGCTCGACAGTCCGCCGGATGCCGAGACCCGGCGCCGGCTCGAGGACGAGATGATCGCGGCGCATTGCGACCGGATCGCGCGGCTGACCGCGCGCGCCATGCTCGAGGCCCAGCGCTTCAAGGACGCGCGCCTCGCCGAGGCGGCGCTGCGCGCGCTCGAGCGCGGGGGCGGGCGGGCGATCCTCGTCACCGGCAACGGGCACGCCCGCACCGACCGCGGCGCGCCGGCCTATCTGCGCAGCCTCGCCCCCGGCATCGCGGTCGCCTCGGTCGGCATGATCGAGCTTCCCCTGGGCGCCGACCCGCTGGCGCAGGCGCGCGGCCTGCCCTTCGACTATGTCTGGTTCTCCGACCCGCACCGGCGCGGCGACCCGTGCGAGGGGTTCGGCTAGGGCCGTTTCGAGCAAGGTGAAGCCACTTTGCGACTCGGAAATCGCGGCAACTCAATATGCTAGGGGCCGCCCTTGCGGATCCGGAAGGTCATCACCCCGCCGGGGCCGTCCTCGGTCGAGACCAGGGCGTGCCCCTGCTCGTTGCAGAAATGCGGAAAGTCGACCCGGGCGGCGGGATCGTCGGCGCGCACCAGCAGGATGGCGCCGTCGGCCAGCCCGGCCAGCCGCTTGCGCGCCTTGAGCACCGGCAGCGGGCAGAGCAGGCCGGTGGCGTCGAGCTCGGCGTCGAAGGGGCGGGTCCCGGACATGGCGCTCACCGCTAGCGCGATTTCGAGCAAGGTGCACGCACTTTGCGGTTCGGAAATCGCGGTGACTCAACGTGCTGGAGCCGTTTCGGTGATTCACGGACCACTGAGACGGCTCTAGCGCCCCGCCGCGCCTGGCGCAAGGTCTGCGCGGGACCTTGCGGGGTTCGCGCGGCAGGGCTAGCGTCGCGCCCCGTGATGGGTGGTACGGCACGGGCATTGGCGATGGGGTGGGCGCCGCTTCTGGCGGCGGCGCTCGCGCCCGTCGCCGCGGCGCCGGCCGGCGAGGCGGTGGTGCCCTACACCATCGTCGACGGCCGGGCGATACCGGCGAGCCTGACCGGCGCGCCGGGTGACGCGGAGCGCGGGCGGGCGCTCTACGCCGGCGACCCGCGCACCGGCTGCCCCGCCTGCCACGGCACGCCGGGGATGCGGCGCGACGGCCCGCAGGCCGCCCCGCCGGCACCCGACCTGGCGGGCATCGGCGGGCGCCTGGACGCGGGCGAGATCCGGCTCTGGCTGGTCGCGCCCGAGGTGCTGGCCGAGTCCACCTCCATGCCCGCCTACTACGCCGCCGGGCAGCGCACCGATGCCGGGGACCCGCTCTATGGCGGGCCGCGGCTGACGGCGGCCGAGATCGAGGACCTGGTGGCCTATCTGGCGGGGCTCGGCGCGCCCGAATGACGCCCCGCTGACGCGTTCGTGACGGCGCTGCGGCGACGCGACGCTTTGCGCGCCGGCCCCGGCCGCGTAGATGTGCCCTCGAGGTTCAAGCCGCGGCCGGGAAAGGCAGGGCATGGAGATCGGCATTCTCACGGCGTTCGCGGCGGGGATCATCAGCTTCCTCAGCCCCTGCGTGCTGCCGCTGGCGCCGCCCTATCTGGCCTATATCGGCGGCACCACGATCGACCGCGTCTCCGGCGAGGACGGGCCGGTCGACCCGGCCCTGGCGCGCCAGGTGTTCGTCGCCGCCTGCTTCTTCGTGCTGGGGCTGGGAACGGTGTTCGTGGCGCTCGGGCTGACCGCCTCGGCGATCGGCCAGCTGCTGCTCGCCAACAAGGTGCTGTTCGGGCGGATCGCCGGCGGCGTGATCATCGTGCTCGGGCTGCACTTCCTGAATGTGCTGCGCCTGCCCTTCCTCGACCGTGAGGCGCGGCTCAGCGGCCCGGCCAGGGCCGGCACCTTCGGCACCTCCTACCTGATCGGCGTGGCCTTCGCCTTCGGCTGGACGCCCTGCATCGGGCCGATCCTCGGCACCATCCTGGCGCTGGCGGCGCAGCAGGACACGGTGCACTCGGGCGGCGTGCTGCTCGCGGTCTACGCGCTCGGGCTCGGCGTGCCGTTTCTGGTGGCGGCGGCCTTCATCGGGCCGTTCCTGCGCTGGGCGCAGCGCTTCCGCCGCCATCTCCGCACGGTCGAGAAGCTGATGGGGCTGATGCTGGTGGCGGTCGGGCTGCTGATGGTCCTCGATCAGTTCGAGCGCATCGCCTGGTGGCTGCTCGAGACCTTTCCGGTGCTCGCCAGCTTCGGCTGAGCGGCGCCGGGCCGATCGGGGCTGGTGCTGCAATGCGGGCCGGGCGCGCCGGTGTCCACGCGTGGACACCAAATCAAAGCATTGATAAAGAATGCCTTTCTCCGCAAGCGGCCGTGCGCGGCCGGGGCCGCCTGCGCGCCGCGCACCGCCTTGCCTCAGCGTCCCGCCTTCAGCGCGCGCAGCACATAGAGGCGGATTGCGCTGGCCAGCGAGGCGGGCGGGGTGCGCGTCGCGTCGATCTCGGCGGCGAGCGTGTTCACCGACTTGCCCTCGGCTGCGGCGAGACGGCGGAACTCGGCCCAGAACGCCGCTTCGAGGCTCACCGAGGTGCGGTGGCCCCTGAGCGTCACGGATCGCTTCACCGGGCGGTCGGTTTCGGTGCCGGTCATGTCTCTCCTTCGGTGTCGTCGCGCCGGTGGCCCTCGAGGCGGCGGGCCTCGAGCCGGGCCTCGGTCTCGCGCAGGCGCCGCGCCGCCCCGGTCTCGCCGTGCCGGGCCGCGTTGGCGTCGGCCTCGGCGCGCGCCGCGTCGCGGGCCCGGCGCCTGGCGGTGCGGCGCAGGTTCACGACCTTTCCCATCGACTCAGCCCGGACCGAGCATGTTCTCGGGGCGCACCACGCGGTCGAACGTGGCCTCGTCCACGTAGCCCAGCCGGATCGCCTCCTCCTTCAAGGTCGTGCCCCGCTTGTGCGCGGCCTTCGCCACCTCGGCGGCCCGGTCGTAGCCGATCTCCGGGGCGAGCGCGGTGACCAGCATCAGGCTCTCGTTCACCAGCTTCTCGATGCGCGCCTCGTTGGCCTCGATGCCGCTCACGCAGCTATCGGTGAACGAGGCGGCGGCGTCGCCCAGAAGCTGCATCGACTGGAGCAGGTTGTAGATCATCATCGGCTTGTAGACGTTGAGCTCGAAATGGCCCTGGGAGCCGGCGAAGGCGACGCCTGCGTCGTTGCCGAAGACGTGGGCGCAGACCTGGGTCAGCGCCTCCGCCTGGGTCGGGTTGACCTTGCCGGGCATGATCGAGGAGCCGGGCTCGTTCTCGGGCAGGATCAGCTCGCCCAGCCCGCAGCGCGGCCCGGAGCCGAGGAAACGGATGTCGTTGGCGATCTTGAAGAGCGAGGCGGCCACCGTGCGCACGGCGCCCGACATCTCGACGATGGCGTCGTGGGCGGCGAGCGCCTCGAACTTGTTGGGCGCGGTGACGAAGGGCAGGCCGGTGATCTCGGCGATCTTCGCCGCCACCGCCTCGGCGAAGCCTTTCTTCGCGTTGAGCCCGGTGCCGACGGCGGTGCCGCCCTGGGCCAGCGCGTAGATATTGGGCAGCGCCGCCTCGATCCGGCGGATGCCCTGCGCGACCTGGAAGGCGTAGCCGCCGAACTCCTGGCCTAGCGTCAGCGGTGTCGCGTCCTGGGTGTGCGTGCGGCCGATCTTGACGATGCCCGCGAACGCCTCGGCCTTGGCGGCCAGCGCCGCGTGGAGACCCTCGAGCGCCGGCCCCAGCACGTCGTGCGCGGTGCGCGCCGCGGCGATGTGCATGGCGGTGGGAAACGTGTCGTTCGAGGACTGCGAGCGGTTCACGTGGTCGTTGGGGTGCACCGGCGACTTCGAGCCGATCTCGCCGCCCAGCATCTCGATGGCGCGGTTGGCGATCACCTCGTTGGCGTTCATGTTCGACTGGGTGCCCGAGCCGGTCTGCCACACGACGAGCGGGAAGTGGTCGTCGAGCTTGCCGGCCGCGACCTCGGCCGCCGCCTCGACGATGGCCCGGCCGAGCTCGGGCTCGAGCAGGCCCTGCGCCATGTTCACCTCGGCCGCCGCCTGCTTGATGACGCCGAGCGCGCGGACCAGCGCGACCGGCTGGCGCTCCCAGCCGATCGGGAAGTTCACCAGCGAGCGCTGGGTCTGCGCGCCCCAGTAGCGGTCGGCGGGCACCTCGATCGGCCCGAAGCTGTCGGTCTCGGTCCGGGTGGCGGTCATGCCTGTCTCCGTCGCTCGGGGCTGGTCGTGCGAGCTATAGCGCCGCCGCGGCGCAGGTGCCAGACCCCGCCCGTATCTTCCGCGCCGGCGCCTTCTGCGCCGGGTGGCGCCGCGCTGCCGGGCTCAGGGCTTGCGGAAACGGTCGAGGCTGACCACTTCGCCCGAGCCGCGCGGCTTGTCGCCATCGGGCTCGGGGGGCGGCTCGTCCTCGGAGGCGGCCTCGCCCGACTCGTCGAGCGCGAGGACCATGTCGTCGCTCTCCTGGGTGTCGAACTTCAGGCCGAACTTGGCCGCCGGGTCGATGAAGGTCTTCACCGCGGCGAACGGAATCACCAGCGTCTCGGGCTGGTTCGAGAAGTTCAGCGTCACCCGGAAGCGGTCGCCCATCACCGCCAGGTCGTCGAACCAGTCCTGCAGGACGATCATCATCTCGGAAGGGTAGCGCTCGCGCAGCCAGTCGGGGATGTCGATACCGGGGTGCTCGGTCTCGAAGGTGATGTAGAAATAGTGCTCGCCGGGCAGGCCGTGGCGCGCGACGTAGCCGAGCACCTCGGCCATGACCCCGCGCATGGCCTTCTCCATGTAGCGGCCGTAGTCGAATTTCTCGCTGCCCGCCATGTGCCGCAGCCCCCTCTGCTCCTGCCTTCGGACCATAGCCGATTCGCGCGCACAGAAAAGGGCCTCACGCGGGCGTGATTCAAGCGGGGCGAGGGGGTGCAGGCTTCTGTTGCCAGGCGCCTGCGGGCCCCGCCTGAAGCGGCTAAGCCTCAGGACTTAGGTTTCGGCAGTGTCACCGCATTACGCGGCAACAGCCACCGGAGCACGATTGTCGTTGGCAATTGTGCTTTGCGGCCCGATAACGGTGGGCCACACCGGGCGGCAGCTACACCTTTAGACGGCCGTCGATCCTGTTTCGGCCCCAGCATCCGCCAACGACGGGGATATTGGTGGAGCCGCCGGGTACCGCCCCCGGGTCCGGTCCGCTTATTACGTGCGCCTTCTACCGCCGTAGTCCCCGAAGGAACATCCGGTATATAGGACATGTGGGCGGCGAAGGGAAGCATCCGGGATGAGGCCCGCGGGGGCGGCTTGGCGGACGGGCGGTGCGGCGCGCGGCGCGCTTTTCGACGCGGCGCTGATCGGCGCCGCCGCCGCGCTTCTGCTGCTGCCCTCGCTGCTGCATGGCCCGCCGACCGGGCACGACTATCCGCACCACCGGGCCTGGATCGAGGCGTTCACGGCGCAGCTGAGCCTGGCCGAGCCCTATCCGCGCTGGCTCGGCGGGCTGTGGTTCGGTGCCGGGGGGGCCGACTTCTTCTTCTACGCGCCGCTCGCCTACTGGCTTGCCGGGGCGGTGCGTGGGCTTGCCTGCCCCGGCTGCGCTCCCGCGACGCTGCTGGTCGCGGTCGGGCTGGTGGGGCTCGCGGCCAGCGGGCTCGGCTTTCGCGCGCTGGGGCTGCGCTTCGCCGGGCGCGGGCCAGCGCTCGCGGGGGCGCTGGTCTACATGGCGCTGCCCTATCATCTGGGCGCCGACTGGTACGACCGGCTGGCGCTGGCCGAGTTCACCGCGCTGGCGGTGCTGCCCTGGCAGCTGGCGGCGTTCGTCGACTGCGCGCGCGGGCGCGCGGCGGGTGTGCGGCTGGCGGTCCTCTCGGCGCTGCTGGTGCTAGGTCACCTGCCGACGGCGGTGGTCGTGGCGCCGGGGTATCTGTTGCTGCTCATCGGTCTGCGGCCGCGGCCGGGCTGGCGGGCGCTGGGCCGCTGCGCGCTGGCCGGGGCGGTGGGGCCCGGGCTCGCCGCGGCCTACTGGTATCCGGCGGTGAGCCTGCTCGACACGGTCCGTGCCGACCAGCTCGGCGGGACGCCGGTGGCGCTGGTCAACCTGCTCATGCCGGTGAACTTCGCGCGCGAGCCGTATTTGGAGGCGCTATGGCCGCCGCTCGCCGCGCTCAGTGCGGTCACGCTGGCGATCCTGCTGGCCCGTCCCAAAGAGGCGAGCGTGCCCGGTGCGGCGGTGGCGGGGCTCGTCGTGCTGGTCTGGGTGCTGGTCACGCCGCTGTCCATGCCGCTGTGGCGTGGCACGCCGCTCGTGCTGGTGCAGTACCCGTGGCGCTTCCTGGCGCTGGCCGATGTTGCCTTCGGGCTTGCCGCGGTGCTGGGCGCCGCGCTGGTGGCGCAGCCGGCGGCGGGGCGCCTGCGCCGGTGGCTGGCGGGGGCCGGCCTCGCCGGGATGGTCGCGGTGGCGGCGCTCGAGCATCCGGGCCTGTCCGCATCGCGCAGCGCGCTGCCGAACCCGCAGGCGCCCGTGCTCGCCGGCGCCTTCGAGTGGCTGCCGCGCGAGTCCGCGGGCAGCGGCGATCTCGTCTCCTACACCGAGTGGCGGCGGATCGTCGAGGCGGCGCGGGCGCTGGCGCCGCCGCCGGCGGTACGGCTTGCGGGCGCCGGCTCGGCCGAGGTGGTCGAGCAGGCGCCGCGGCGGCTCGTCTTCGAGGCCGATCTGCCGGCGGCCGGGGGCGCGGTGATCCACCGCACCTACTGGCGCTTCTGGCGCCTCGAGAACCTGGACACCGGCACGGAGATCGCGCTCGGGCCCACCGAGGGGTTTCCGCTGGTCAGCGCCACCCTGCCGCCGGGGCGGGCGCGCTATCGGCTCGAGCTGCCCGTGCTGCCCGAGGAGCGGACGGGGTCGCTGCTCTCGGCCCTGTCGCTCGCGGTCCTGCTCGCCTGGGGCTGGCTCGCCCGGCCTCGGAGACGATCATAGGCTGGTCGATCTCGCGCAGCAGCTTGCGCAGGATGGCCTCGGGGTAGTCGTCGAAGCTCTCGGCGACCTCGACGAAGGCGCCTGGGCCGGCGATCACCTGGGCGCGGTAGTGCGCCACCGGGTCGGGGTCGGCGCCGCGGATCACCAGGCCGTTGACGGTGTAGCCCTGCGCCGCCAGGGCGCGCGAGATCGCCGCCGGCTCGCGGCCCTCGTTCGAGACGCCGTCGCCGGAGAGGTCGATCACCCGGCGCCCGCAGGCCTCGGGAGCATCGGCGCTGACCGCGGCGGCGTGCGCCAGCGCCTCGCCGACGGCGGTGGAGAAGTTGCGCCAGGCGCGCCCGGCGCCGCGCACCTCGCCCGCGAACGCGGCCATCGAGGCGGCGTCCGAGACGCGCCGCCAGCCGATCATCTGGCGCTGGCGGGTCGAGCCCGACCATTGCGTGAGCGTCACCAGCATGCCGCCCTCGAGCTGGCCCACGGCGACCTGCATCGATTGGTGCTCGAAGGCGTCCGCCAGCCCCTGCGTCTGCAGTTCGAACTCGCGCGTGTCGATGCTGCCCGAGACGTCCACGGCCAGCACCAGCTCGAGCGCGCAGGCCGCCGCGGGAGCGGGAGCCAGCGCGGGCGCGAGGGCCAGTGCGACGGCGGCGAGCAGGGCCCTCATGGCGCCGCTCCCAGCACCATCTCCCGGTCGATCTCGCGCAGCAGCTTGCCGATGATCGCCGCCGGATAGTCGCCGTAGTCCCGTGCCAGCACAAGGAAGGCGCCCGAGCCCTGGATCACCTGCTCGCGGTAGTAGGCCGCCGGGTCGGGCACCGCGCCGGCGATCACCAGGCCGTTGATGGTGATGCCGTCGAGCAGCCCCTGCGCCCGGTAGTGGCCGGGGCCCACCCCGTCATTGTTCTCGCCGTCGCCCGAGATGTCGAGCACCTGCCGGCTGCATCCCGGCGCGCGGGCGAGCAGCCGGGCGCCGTACTCCACCGCCTTGCCGAGCGCGGTGGTCAGGTCGGAATAGGGCCGCTGGTGCGCCGCCAGCCGGTCGGCCACGGCGCGGATCGCGACCTCCGAGTCGAGCAGCGTCCAGGGGATCACCACGTCCTGCTGGTTGTAGCCCGACCACTCGTAGACGGCGACCGCGACGCCGGTGCCCTCGGGCGTCAGCATCGCCTCGATCACCTCGGGCGTGCGCAAGGCGCGCGCCAGCCCGTCGCGCTGGATCGCGTATTCGCGGTCGTTGACGCTCGAGGAGATGTCGAGCGCCAGCGCCAGCGCCAGCTTGCACTCGCTCGCACCCGCAGCCCCGGGAGCGCCGGCGAGCGCCAGCGCCGCCGCCGCGGCGAGGCCGGGGATCCCCGGGCGTCGCCGGCTGCCGTGCCGCGGGCGGGCCGAGCGAGTGCGCATCGAGCATGTCCTGTCGCTGCCCGCCCCGGGCGCCTGCGCCGCGGGCGCCCGGGGCGGGAGTGGTCCGGCAGTCTAAGGATGGCGCGCGGGCAGGGGAATCCAAACCTGCGATCGCGCGAGCCAGTCCGGTGCGGCGCGGGCGACGTGGTCGCCGCCCAGCTCGCGCAGCAGCTTGCGCCGCATGGCGCGGGCGTAGTCGGCAAAGTCGGCGGCGACCTCGACGAAGGCGTCGGGGCCGTGCGCCACCTCCAACTGGTAGAACGAGATCAGCTCGAGATTGCCGCCGCCGATCACCAGCCCGTTCACGGTGACGCCCTCGAAGTCGAACTCGCGGTAGGCGGCGGCCGGGCCGAAGCCGTCATTGTTCACCCCGTCGCCCGAGATGTCGATGACCCGGCGCGCGCAGACGGGCGCGCGGCGCATCAGCACCGCGCCGTAGCCGAGCGCGTAGCCGACGGCGGTGGGGAACTCGCCGTAGCGGCGCTTGTGCCCGGCGAGTTCGCCGACGAAGGCGTCCAGCCCGGCCTCGCTGCGGATCGCCGTCCACGGCGCGATCATCGCCTGCTGGCGCGCGCCGCTCCATTCGTAGGCGGCGAGCGCCACGGTGCCGCCGGGCGCGTCCCCGTGCGCCAGCATCGCGGTGCGCACGGCCGGGTCGGCCAGTGCCTGCGTCAGCCCCTCGAGCTGCAGGCGGTACTCGGCCTCGTCGACGCTGGCCGAGACGTCGAGCGCGAAGACCAGCGCCAGCCGGCAGGCCTGGGCCGGGCCGGCCGCCGCGGCGACCAGCGCCGCGACCAGCCCTGTGGCCAGCGCGATGCGGGCGAGCGCCCTCACCAGCTGCCGGTATTGGGCATCGAGGCCCACGGCTCGCGCGGCTCCTGGGCGCCGCCGGCGTTCAGCAGCTCGATCGAGATGCCGTCTGGCGAGCGCACGAAGGCCATGCGCCCGTCGCGCGGCGGCCGGTTGATGGTGACGCCCGCGTCCATCAGCTTCTGGCACATGGCGTAGACGTCCTCGACCTCGTAGGCGAGGTGGCCGAAATTGCGGCCGCCGCCGTATTCCTCGTCCGCGCCCCAGTTGTAGGTGAGCTCGACCGGCGCCTCGAGCTGGCCCGGCGGCGCCAGGAAGACCAGGGTGAACTGCCCCTTCTCGTTGTCGTAGCGCCGAATCTCCTCGAGCCCGAGCAGGTCGCAGTAGAACCGCTTCGACTCCTCGATGTCGCGCACGCGCACCATGGTGTGGAGGTATCTGATCTTCATGGCAATTCCGCTCCGTTTGCCGGGTTTTCCACCGGGCTGCGCACATGGCTGCCCACAGCCGGTTCGACTTGCCCACCGAGTTGCCCACGCCCGGGGGCCATTTCATCCCCTGACAAACGACATTGTCCACAGATGATTCAAGACAAGTCCACAGCCGGGTGCGTTATACCTGTGGCCGCTGACTGGCGCGTCGTTGCCAGACAGCCCCCCTCCCCGTGATCTCCCCACGCGGAGGCGGGAGTTCCCTGGTCGGCGCCGGCCATTTCCTCTCCCCCGGACAGGGGGCCGAGGCAGGAGTCCTCGTGACGATGGGTTCCCCTCGTCGGGCGCAGGCATTACACCATTCCAGGCATCACACCATTCGCCGAATGCCGTTTCGCCGAGTACCGTTTCGCCGAGTACCGTTCACCACAGCGGGGCCGTCATGACAGCGGGAGCGCAAGACATGAACGAGATGCTGAACGCGGACCAGCAGGCGGAGCTCGCTTGCCTGCGCTCGATCAGGAACGAGACGCGCCGCGCCATCGCGCCGGCGCTGGAGCAGCGGCTCTACGAGCCGGTGCCGGTGCTCGACCACGGCTTCATCCGGGTGATCGACTACATGGGCGACGACGCGGCCATCGTGCAGGCGGCGCGCGTGAGCTACGGCCAGGGCACCAGGCAGGCGCGCGACGATTCCGGGCTGATCCGCTACCTGATGCGGCACTGGCACTCGACGCCGTTCGAGATGTGCGAGATCAAGTTCCACGTGAAGCTGCCGGTGTTCGTCGCCCGCCAGTGGATCCGCCACCGCACGGCGAACGTGAACGAGTACTCGGCGCGCTACTCGATCCTCGATCGCGAGTTCTACGTCCCGGCGCCCGAAAACCTCGCGGCGCAGTCGGCCACCAACCGCCAGGGCCGCGGCGAGGTGCTCGAGGGCGCGGCGGCCGAGCGCGTGCTGCGCATCCTCAAGGAGGACAGCCAGCGCTGCTACGACCACTACGAGCAGATGCTGGCGGGCGAGGAGGGCGGCGTGGGGCTGGCGCGCGAGCTGGCGCGCATGAACCTGCCGATGAACGTCTACACCCAGTGGTACTGGAAGACCGACCTGCACAACCTGATGCACTTCGTGCGGCTGCGCGCCGACGCCCACGCCCAGTACGAGATCCGCGTCTACGCCCGGGCGATCGGCGAGATCATGCGCGAATGGGTGCCGGTCACCCATGCCGCCTTCGAGGACTATCGGCTGAACGCCGTGCCGTTCTCCGGCCCGGCGATGGCCTGCCTTCGCCGGATGCTCGCGGGCGAGCAGGTGACGCAGGAGACCTCCGGCATGTCCAGGGGCGAGTGGCGCGAGTTTCTCGCCGCGCTCGAGGGCTGACGCCGGCGTTGACTTCGCGCTCGCTGTGGGAGAGGTCTGCGCCAGGCGCAGGCGCAGGCGCAGGTGCAGGTGCAGGCGGCGGGGCGATGAAGAACGCGGCGATGGTGCTCGGGCTGATCGGCGGCGTGGTCGGCATGATCGTCGGCTTCTTCGCCTATGGCTGGATCGAGCTCGGAGACTGGCTCTCGGGGGTGACCGAGGGGGCGGCCCGCGACCTGATGGATCCCGGCGAGGACGAGGGGCGCACCCGCCTCGTCAGCCTGTTCGCGCCGATCCTCGGCATCGCCGGGGGCGCCATGTCGAACCTCAGGCCGGCCGGCGGGGCGGTGCTGATGCTCGCCTCGGCGGCGGGCATGCACTGGGGCTTCGGCTTCGGCGTCTTCACCATGTTCCCGATCGCCATGTGCCTGATCGGCGGGGTGCTCGGCCTGATGGGCCTGCTGACCCGCGAGCCGTGAAGCGGGAGCGGGCTTGACATTGCGCGCCGCGCCGGGTGGTTTGCCCTCCGGTCCGCCGCCGGGCCCGCCGCGCCGCAACGGAGCCCGCCCGCCCTCGATGCCCCGCCAGTTGACCCGCCAGTTGACCCGACACGTGACCCTGGTCGCGCTGCTCGCCGCGGTGACCGCCATCGGCCCGTTCGCGCTGCAGGCGCTGTCGCCGGCGCTGCCGGCGCTGGCCGGGGAATTCCGCGTGCCCGCGGCTTCGGCGCAGCTCATGCTGTCGCTGTCGCTGGTGGCCACCGCCTTCGCCACGCTGGTCTGGGGGCCGGTCTCGGACCGGCTGGGGCGGCGGCCGATGATGCTGGCGGGCATGGTTCTGGCGGCGCTCGGCTCGCTGCTGGCGGCGGTGGCGCCGGCGCTGTGGCTGGCGATCCTCGCCCGGCTGCTGCAGGCGGCGGGCGCGGCGGCCGGGGCGGTGCTCGCCCGCGCCGTGGCGCAGGATCTCTACGGGCGCGAGCGCGCGGCGGGGGTGATCGGCCAGATCAGCGCGGTGATGGTGCTGGCGCCGATGCTCGCCCCGGTGCTCTCGGGGCTGATCGTCGAGCTGGCCGGCTGGCGTGGCGTGTTCGCGCTGTCGGGTCTGATCGCGGCGGTGCTCGTCGGCTGGTGCTGGGCCGCACTGCCCGAGACGGCGCCGCGCGCCCCCGCCGAGGTGCCGCTCGCCACGCTGCGCGGCTTCGCCGAGGTCGCCCGGGTGCGGGCCTTCTGGAGCCATGCCTGCTTCGGCGCCTCGGCGCTGGCCACCTTCCTGTTCTTTGTCGGCGCCGCGCCCTACGTGATGCAGGAGGCCTTTGGCCTCGGCCCCGCGGCCTACGGCGTCGCCTTCATCCCGCTGGCCGCCGCCTACATGCTGTCGAGCACGGTCTGCGGCCGGGTAACGGCGCGGCTGGGTCCGCGGCGCACCATCCTGCTTGGCAGCGCGCTGACCATCGGCGCCATGAGCGCCGGGCTGGTGGCCATGGCGCTGGGCTTCGACAACCCGCTGGGGCTGATGGTGCCGGCGATGTTCCACTCGGTCGGCGCCGGGCTCGCCGTGCCGAACGCCGTGGCCGGGGCGGTGGGCGCGGCGCCGGCGCGCGCCGGCGCGGCCTCGGGGCTGTTCGGCTTCCTGCAGTTCATGGCGGGGGCGGTGGCCGCCCAGATCGCCGGCTTCGTGCCGCACGGCGTGGCGGCCCCGACGGTCGCCGGCATGACGGTGTTCTCGGTCCTCGGTCTCGCGGGCTTCCTCGCGCTCGAGGGAAAGGCCCGCAGCGCCCCGTTGCCGCACGCCTGACCACCGCCGGATTTTGCCGTGCGATCCCTCTTGCGCCCCCCGGCGAATCTCCATATACAGCGCGCCTGCCCGGCGGTGGGGTGCGACAGTGTCCGCCGCCTGGTGCTCCCGGAAACGGTCTTCGGCCCCGGTAGCCGCTCTTTGACATTGCGAATGATCGAAGGGATATGCGGGCGGTCTGGTCTCGGGTGATGGGATGGACTGTTGGCATATCGGCCCTTTAGGGGTTCTCCGGTTGGGGTTCTCCGATGATGGGGGTGTCAGCTTCGTTTCGTT
>DATKCQ010000100.1:0-4048 GCA_035513135.1 Thermohalobaculum sp. | reverse complement strand
CGGGCGCGGGCGACCAGCTCGTCGCATTCCTCGCGGCTGATGACCAGCGGCGGCGCGATGATCATGGTGTCGCGCACGGCGCGCATGACCAGGTGGTGGCGGGCGATCGAGAGGTCGCGGCAGCGGGCGCCGGTGGCGCCCTCGTTGGGGAAGCGCGCGAGGCTGGCCTTGTCGCGCACCAGCTCCAGCGCGCCGATCAGGCCCTTCATGCGCGCCTCGCCGACGAGGGGGTGGTCGGCGAGCGTCGCCCAGCGGGAGCTCAGGTAGGGGCCGGTGTCGTCGCGCACGCGCGCGACGAGGCGTTCCTCGGTGAGGATGCGCAGGCTGGCGAGGCCGGCGGCGCAGGCGGCGGGGTGGCCCGACCAGGTGTAGCCGTGGAAGATCTCGCCCGCGTGCTCGATCAGCACCTCGGCCACCCGGTCGGCGATCAGCACGCCGCCCATGGGCACGTAGCCCGAGGTCATGGCCTTGGCGATGGGCATGAAGTCGGGGGTGAGGGCGTAGGTGTCCGAGCCCCACATGTTGCCGGTGCGGCCAAAGCCGGTGATCACCTCGTCGGCGATCAGCAGGATCTCGCGCTCGGCGCAGATGCGGGCGATCTCGGGCCAGTAGGTCTCGGGCGGGATGATCACGCCGCCCGCACCCTGGATCGGCTCGGCGATGAAGGCGCACACGTTGTCCTCGCCGAGCCGGTCGATGGCCTCGGCGAGCTCGCGGGCGCGCCGGCGGCCGAACTCGGCCGGGTCCACGGGGGGGTCCATCTCGCGGCCCTCGGCGAACCAGTAGGGCTGGCCGATGTGGTGGATGCCGCCGATGGGCAGGCCCGACTGCGCGTGCATGCCCTTCATGCCGCCGAGCGAGGCGCCGGCGACGGTGGCGCCGTGATAGGCGTTCAGGCGCGCGATGAAGGTCTTCTTCGCGGGCTTGCCCCGGCAGTCCCAGTAGAGCCGGGCGAGGCGAAACACCGTGTCGTTGGCTTCCGAGCCCGAGTTGGTGAAGAAGACCCGGTTCATGTGGGCGGGGGCGAGCGCGGTCAGCGCCTCGGCGAACTCGGCGGCCGGGGGATGGGTGCACTGGAAGAAGGTGTTGTAGTAGGGGAGCGCGCGCATCTGGCGGGCGACCGCCTCGACGATCTCGTCGCGGCCGTAGCCGACGGCGACGCACCACAGCCCGGCCATGCCGTCGAGGATGCGGTTGCCCTCGGAGTCGGTCAGCCAGCAGCCCTGGGCCGCCGTGAAGACGCGGGCGCCGTTTGCGTTGAGCGCCTTCGTGTCGGTGAACGGGTGCCAGTGGTGGGCGGCGTCCATCGCCTGGTACTCGGCGGTGGTGCGCAGGTTGGGGGCGGTCGTCATCGGCTGCCTCTCGTCGCGGCGGGCCATCCCGTATGCGCGGCGGGTGGGGAGGCGTCAAGCTCTTGCCGGGCGACGGAAATCCGTGCTGTGATCCGGCGGGAGGGGAGACGGACGATGACCGGGTTTCGCAAGGACGACGCCTTCGAGGCGGACGGCGCGCGGGCGCGCGCGCATGACGGGGCGATGTTCCCGGGCGCGCCGCGCTTGTGCCGGCGGGCTTGCGCGAGGGACGCATGACGTTCGCCGCGCATCTGGCGCGCTTTCGCAAACGCCACCCGGAGATCGAGGTGGCCGAGGTCTGTGTCGCGGACCTGAACGGCGTGGCGCGCGGCAAGCTGGTGCCCATCGAGATGCTGGGCAAGCTGGCCGAGGGCACCATGAAGATGCCGGTCTCGACGCTGGGGCTGGATATCTTCGGGGCGGACGTGGCGGAAGCCGGGATCGCGCTGGAGACCGGCGACCCGGACGGGAACCTGGTGCCGGTCGAGGCGACGCTCAGGCCGATGGTCTGGGCCAAGCGGCCGACGGCGCAGCTCCAGTGCATGATCACGCAGGCGGGGGGCGGGCCGGTTTCGGGCTACGACCCGCGCGGGGTGCTGATGCGCGTGGCCGAGCGGGCCGGGGCGATGGGCTACCGGGCGGTGATGGCGCTGGAGCTCGAGTTCTACCTGATCGACGCGATCGAGGCGCTGCCGCCCATGAACCCGGTGGCGGGCGGGCGGCTCGGGCGCTCGCAGCTCTACGACATGGAGGTGATGCGCGCCTTCGAGCCGGTGATTACCGGCATCACCCGCGCGGCGCAGGCGCTGGGGGCGCCGGCCGAGACGGCGATCTGCGAGTTCGGCGCCGGGCAGTTCGAGATGAACCTGCGCCATGTGGACGACCCGCTGGTGGCGGCCGACCACATGATCGCGCTGAAGCGCGCGATCCGCGGCGTGGCGCGGGCGCACGGGCTGGATGCGAGCTTCATGCCCAAGCCGTTCGGGCAGATGGCGGGCTCGGGGATGCACGCGCATCTGAGCCTGCTGGACGCCGGGGGGAAGAACGTGTTCGACGCAGGCACGGGCGGGCCGAACGCGCCGGTCCGCCACGCGGTGGCGGGGATGCTCGGCTCGATGGCCGACGCCATGCTGGTGTTCGCGCCGCACCACAACAGCTATCGCCGCTTCGTGCCGGGGTCGTACGCGCCGGTGGTGGCGGCCTGGGGGTTCGACAACCGCTCGGTGCCGGTGCGCGTGCCCGAGAGCGCGGGCCGGGGGGCGCGGGTCGAGCACCGGGTGTCGGGCTCGGACGTGAACCCGTATCTGCTGGCGGCGGCAGTGCTGGCGGGCGCGCTCGACGGCATCGGGCGGGGGCTCGAGCCCGGCGCGCCGGTGGACCTGGAGGCGCGGCACGGCGACGGCGAGGCGCTGCCGGTGAGCTGGGCCATGGCCGAGCAGCGGTTCTCCGCCTCGGAGTTCGTCGCCGGGTGGCTGGGGAGCGAGTTCCGCCATGTCTATGGCGCCATGAAGCGCCAGGAGCGGGCGACGCTGATGGGCCGGGTCTCGGACGTGGAGTACGACGCGTATCTGCGCACGGTCTGAGGGGTGCGGGCCGCCCGGTTGCCGTTAGCGTTTGGCTCGGCGACCAGAACCCCACGTCATGCCCCGGCTTGCCCGGGGCATCCGGGGGCAGGGGGTGCCGCCGCGTCTGGATCGCCCGGTCAAGCCGGGCGATGACGGTTTCGGGCGGGTGAGTCCGATTTCGGACGGGTGATACGAGATTGCGTTAATTGCGACTCACGGCCTGCGGCCCCCCTCCCCATCCCTCCCACACGAGGGGGGAGGGAGGCGCCCCGTCGCGGGCGCCGGGAGTGCTCTTCCCGAGCCAAGGGGAGGGGTTGGAGAGGGGCCCGGCCAATGGGTTCAACTCGGCGCAAGCTGGTATGAGTCGGCGTCTTCGAGCACTGGCGCGAGCGGCGCTACCCGGCCGGGCGCATGACGAAGTCCGCCATGTAGATGCGCACGCCGCCATCCGCCTCGCGGCCGAAGCAGTAGCGGGTCGGGTAGTAGCCGGCGCGTTCCCAGGCCTGCGGCTGCTTGATCTCGGCGCACATGTCCTCGGTCGCGGTCAGGAATTCGGTGGTCGCCATCACCTCGTGGAAGATGATCCGGCCCTCGAAGGCGCCGTAGATCCAGGTGTGGGTGAAGGGCGGGCCGCCCTCGGCCAGCTCGGGCGTCTTCGTGTCGATCAGGTGATTGCCCATCTGCCCGACGGTGGCGGCGACATCGGCGAATTCGGCGTGGACATAGGCGGCCGGCACCGGCTGGAGCGCCCGCTCGCGCACGGCGCAGTCGATGAAGAAGTCGCACGATCCGACCGCGATGGCCTCCACCTCCTCCGGGGTGATCGAGTAGAAGTGGATGTCGAAATGCGGCACCGACCAGGGCAGCGGCGGGTGGCCGTTCGCCTCGAGGTTCACCATCGCGAAGAGAAAGGGGATGTCCTCGCGCCCAGCCACCTCGTCGGCGAAGGGCAGGGTGAGCTGGTAGTCGCCGAGGCATTCGCCGGACTCGTTGATCCGGCCATTGCCGTCCATGTCGAAGCAGCGCGAGGTGTTGTTCGGCGCATCCGGCAGACCCTCGAGCGCGCCGGCGCTGAGACGAACGCCGATCTCGAGCGGCGCGGCGTCGGCGCCCAGCACGGTGTAGCTGGTG
>DATKCQ010000099.1:0-26625 GCA_035513135.1 Thermohalobaculum sp. | reverse complement strand
CGCCCCGAGCCGATACGGCCCGCGACGGGGGAGGCAGGCGCGAAATGGCCGGGGCCGGTCCGGATCGCGCGTTCGCTCCGCGCGTTCAGTTATCCTGGCGGCCGAGCTGATCGAGGAACCGCTCGTTCGGCCGGGTCGCCCGGCCCGAGAAGATGTTGCGCAGGATCCCCGGCGTCAGCAGCGACAGCGGGTTGACCGTGAACCGCGGCGCGTCGAGCGTGCCCGCCACCTGGAAGGTCATCGCCACGATGCCCTCGCCCTTGCCGCCCGAGAGGATCGTGCCGATCAGCGGGATCGAGTCGAGCGCCCCGGTCAGCCCGTAGGCCGGCGAGATCACGCCGACCAGGTCGACGGCGTCGCTGGTCTCGTCCACGGTGCCCTCGACCTTCACCGCCAGCATGTTGCCCCTGGCCAGCGATTCGCCGAGCACCATGAGGCCGTCGCGGTACTCGAAGGGCACCCGCACCGTGTCGAAGGTCAGCCCCCCGGTCTCGGCCGCGCTGGCGGCCTCCTGCGCCCCGCCCTCGGCGAGGATCGAGCGGAAGGTGCCGCCGCCGCGGATGCGCACGTCCTCGATGCGGGCGACGCCGACCAGGTCGACACCGGCCTCCGGCGCCAGCCGCGCCCGCAGCCGCAGGCGCCCGCCCTCGGCGGCGCCGAACAGCCCGGCCTCGGCCAGCAGCGCCCCGGCATCGTCGGCGCGGACGATCACCGCGGCGGGCTCGCCGGGCGTCTTCTCGTAGTCCGCCGCGAAGGGCACGCGCCCGCCGAGCGCGCCCGCGAGATCGGCGCTTGCCAGGCCCTGGGCGTCGCGCCGGTAGCTGCCGGCCGCCGGACGGGCGACGACCTTGGGCGTGATCACCAGCTCATCGAGGTTGAAGCGGACCACCAGGGGCCGCCCCGGCCCGGCGCCCGTGTCCTCCCCGCTTTCGTCGTCCTCGAACAGCGCCAGATCGAGCCGCCGGCCGCCGACGCCGAGATGCAGCGTGCGCGCCGGGTCCGCCCCGCTCTCGGCGGTCAGCCGGACGTCGGCGAGGCTTTGAAAGCGCAGCCGCTCGACCGTGGCGCTCAGCATGCGGCCGGCCGCGTCGAAGGTGATGGCGCCCTCGGCCTTGAGCTCGTCGGTGTCGAGCCGGAAGTCGGGCACCTCGATGCCGGCGCCGAACGTGCCCTCGGCCACCAGTTGCCCGGCCGGGCCCGGCGGCTTCAGCCAGTCGAACTCGCCGACCGCGAGCTGCGCCGGGCCGAGGTCGGCCTCCAGCCTGAAGGCGAGGTCCGGGCTGCCCCGCTGCTCGAGCCCGAGCGCGATCGTGGCGCTGCCCCCGGCGAAGTACTCGGTATCGAGGTCGAGCCGCGTCAGGAACCCGGGCGTCACCGCGCCGGCGAGCGCGATGTCGCGGTGCTCGGCGCCCCGCCCGTAATACTCGTTCCATTCGAGCTCGAGCGGCGTCCCGTCCACCAGCACCGGGCCGGCGACGCGCATCTCGCGCGGGTCGGCGCGCAGCGCCACCTGCTCGCCGCGCACATCCGCCAGATGCCCGCCGGGCAGGCGGAACGGCAGGGCGAGCCGGTGCAGCGTCGCCTCCGCGCGCACCGCGACGCCGCCGAGCTCGAGCTCGTCGATCAGCGGGAAGCTCAGCTCGGCGGTGACCGCGGCCTCGCCCGCGACGCTCTCGGGCACCAGCCCCAGCCTGCTGGTCAACCGCAGCGGCGCCTCGTCGATCAGGGTCAGCACGTGCGCGGTCGGCCCCTGCCCGCGCAGGGTGATCTGGGCCACCGCCGGGCTGGCCGCGAGATCGGGGATGCGCATCACCGAGCCGTCGAGCCGGACCGGCGCCCCCTCGACCGGGCGCACCTCGCCCGATTCCATGGCCAGGTGGAAGGCGTTGAGCGTCAGCGAGCCGCGCCCGCTGGCCGCGACGATCGGGGTCATCTCCTGGAGATAGCTCGACTCGAGATCCGAATAGGTGAAATCGAGGTCGACCTCGGGCCGCGCCCCGCCGAAGCGCAGGTGCGCGACGAAGGCGTCGACCCGGCCGCCGCGGATGTTCTGCCCGACCCAGCGGCGTGCGTTGCCGGCGGCGACATGCGGCCACAGCCGCACGAGCCGGTCGATGCTCATGTTGCGCCCGGCGGCGCGCAGGCCGGACCGCCAGCCATCCGCCCCGGCGCGCGCCCGGCCCTCGACCTCGATGGTCAGCTCGCCGGCACGCAGGTGCGAGCGGGCGACCTCGATGCCGAGCGGGTCGAGGCTCAGCCGCGCCACGATCTGCCCGTCGTCGAAGGCCAGCGGGTCGGCGAACACCTCGGGCACCTCGGCCCGCAGCCCGGCCACGTCGAACTGCCCGGCGAGCCCGGTCAGCTCGCCCTCGCGGTCGCGCCGAAGCTCGGCGAAGCCCGACAGCCGCGCCTCCGCCTCCGGCCCGGCGAGGGCGAACTCGCGCACCCGCATGCGCTCGCGCCCCGCCTCGTAGGCGAAGTCCAGCGTGGCGCTGTCGAACGGCTTGCCGCCGTCGCCGAGTGCCAGCACGCGGCCCGGCCCGGCGACGATCCGCCCGGCCAGGTCCTCGACGCGGCCGTCGGGATGGATGGTTGCCTCGAGCCGGCCGTCGAGCGGCGCGTCGAACAGGCGCAGCCATTCCATCTGCGCCAGCTGCTCGGCGAGGTGCTCGGGCCGCAGGCCGTCGAACCGCGCCTCGATCCGCGTCGCGCCCCCGGCGCCGCGCCGCCGCTCGGCGCTGACCACGGCGGCGGCGCCGGCCTCGCTGCCGTCGGCCAGCCCCACCTCCATGCGCGCGCGCAGACCCGCGGCGCTGCGCCAGACATGGAAATCCGCCCGCCGGGTCTGCCAGCGCCGCCCGGCGGCGGCGTTCTCGAAGGTCAGGTCGGCATCGCGGATGACGATCTCCTCGAGCCGCGACAGCTCGGGCACCGGCTCGGCATCGCCGGCGAGGCTGTCGAGGATGCGCCCGACCGCCGCGAACTGCAGCGGCGCGGCGGGCAGCGCATCGGCGTCGGGCGCACTGCCCGCGGCCTCGACCTCCGGCCCCAGGCCGAAGCGGAACCGGCCGTCCGCCGTGCGCTCGAGCCGCGCCTCGGGCCGGACCAGCGTGATGCGGACCGGGCGCAGGCGGCCCTGCACCAGGTCGCGCACGTCGAAGCGCGCCGCCAGGCGGGGGATGACGAACAGCGGCTCGCCGGTGGCGTAGGAGAGCCGCACGTCGACGAACTGCACGCCGGCCGGCCCGCCGCGCTCGCCCAGCGTCAGCACCACGTCGCCGGCCTCGGCGCGCAGCCGGTCGGAGCCGGCGTTGAAGATCCGCTCGGCCGCTGCCGCGGCGAGCGGCAGGTGGATCGGCCCGTGCGCGAGGCGCAGCCAGACCAGCCCGACCAGCAGCACGCCCAGGGTCGCCGCGCCAAAGGCGATTCGCACCGCCAAGTGCAGCGTGTGCAGCGTGCGGTCGGCGGCGCGTGCCGCCCGGCGCCCGCTGCCCCGCCGCCCGGGCGGCGGGGCGTGCGCCTGCTGCCGGTCCTGTTCGCCTGCCATCCGCTTCCGTCTCCTGGGGGGCCGCCCGCCCGCTGCGCGCGGCGCCGCACCTGGGCCCGTCGGGCTCAAGGTGCAGCCCGGCGCCGGGCGATTCAAGGCTGCGTCCGCCGGCCGCCGGCGCCGCGCGCCGGGCACGGCGAAAAAGGCGTTGCATGGGTCCGCCGGATTGCCTATGACGTTGCTCAAATGGCGCACTCATAAAAATTTAACGATGCGCCGGATATGAATCGCAAGGGACAATCGAGGGACATTCATGCAGTCACGACCGTCTTCGCCCGTGCGCCAGGCGTTCGCCACGGTGCTTCCGAAACGACGTGTCTCCATCTGGACGGAAAGGCGCACCCGCCACTTCACGCTGAGTCCCGCCGCGCAGATCGTCGGCGTTCTGCTCGTCGCCGCCCTGATCGGCTGGAGCGGTTTTGCCACATCGGCCTATCTCGGCGGGGCGCTTGACGGCGACCGGCCCGAGGCCCGGATCGACACCATGCGCACGGCCTACGAGGCGAAACTCGCCGGGCTGGCCGCGCGCCAGCAGGGGCTCGAGCAGGTGCTGGCCGAGGCCGACAGCCGGCGCGACGCGGTGACCGAGCGGCTCAGCGACAAGCAGGCCCGGCTGATCGAGAGCCAGGCCCGGCTGCAGGAGGCCGACGCCACGCTCTCCGCCCTGCGCGAGCGGGTCGCGGCGCTCACCGGGGCGCGGCACGAGGACGCCGCGCGCATCGCCCGGCTCGAGGCCGAGCTCGCCGGGCTGCGTCTCGCCTTCGCCGATGCCGAGACCGAGCGGGCCAACCTCGACTCGGCCGTCGACCACTTCAGCACCGCCATGGAGCAGGTCATCGCCGAGCGCGACAGCGCCGGTACCGTGACCGAGCGGCTGCGCGCCCAGGTGACGGGCCTCGCCGGCAGCCTGGGCAATCTGAAGGACCGACAGAACCTGCTGATCGCGCGCATCGAGAACGCCGCGCGCACCAGCTTCGCCGGGCTCGAGTCGCTGTTCACCCGCTCGAACCTCGATCTCGAGCGCATCCTCGCCGAGGCACGGCGCGAGTACAGCGGCGCCGGCGGCCCCTTCGTGCCGATCGCCGAGGGAGAGGCCATGGCCCTGGCCAGCGCCGGCGACACCCGGGTGGCCGCGCTGATGCAGGAGCTCGAGACCGTCAACCTGATGCGCTACGCCGCCGACCGCCTGCCCTTCGGCCAACCGGTCAACAGCGGCCGGCTGACCAGCAGCTTCGGACCGCGCAACGACCCGCACGGGCGGGGCCACGCGATGCACGAAGGCATCGACTTCGCCGGACCGCGCGGCACGCCGATCCTCGCCACCGCCGACGGCATCGTGACGTTTGCCGGGCGCCAGCGCGGCTACGGAAACCTGGTCCAGATTAGGCATGCGTTTGGCTTTGAAACCCTCTATGCTCACCTGCACCGCGCGCGGGTCAAGGTGGGCCAGCGTATCGCGCGCGGCGACCGGATCGGCGACATGGGCAACACGGGACGCAGCACCGGCACCCACGTCCACTACGAGATCCGGATTGACAAGAAAGCCGTCAACCCCTTGAAATTCATCGAGGCCGCCCGGGATGTTCTCTAGATCGAAGATCACCGATACCGAACCCAGCACGCAAACCGGCAAGGACATGGACAAGACAACCACAGCCCAGACCAGGCCGGCCGAGCCCGGCTTCTCCAGCGAATCGCCGTCTGCCGCCGCGCAGGCCAGGCCCAAGTCCTCCCCCTCGCTGCTGGCGAGCGACCTGACCATCAAGGGCAACGTCATCACCGAAGGCGACGTGCAGGTCGAGGGCACCGTGGAGGGCGACATCCACGCCCACCTGCTCACCGTGGGCGAGACCGCCACCGTTAAGGGCGAGATCGTCGCCGACGACGTGGTGGTGCACGGCCGGGTGGTCGGCCGGCTGCGCGGGCTCAAGGTGCGGCTGACCGCCTCGTCCCGCGTCGAGGGCGACATCGTGCACAAGACCATCGCCATCGAATCGGGCGCCCATTTCGAGGGCTCGGTCCAGCGCCAGGAGGACCCGGTCGGCGATACCACCCGCCGTGCCGCCGCGGCGCAGGGCCAAAGCGCATCGAGCCAGGGAGCATCCGCCCAGGGGACGTCCAGCCAGGGGACATCCAGCCAGGGGACATCCAGCCAGGGGACATCCAGCCAGGGGACCTCGACCCAGGCCACTTCGGGCCAGGGAAATTCGGGCCAGAGTGCGTCCTCGACGCCTGCGGGCTCCGCCGCATCGCGGCCGCGCGAGCCGGCCACGGCCGGCGCCTCGAGCGGCAGCAGCGGCTCCTCCGCCTCGCGCTGAGTCGGCGCGCGCTGCCATCGCACCACCTCATGCCCCGGCCCGACCGGGGTATCCGGATCTCCGAATGCCCCGGCCCGGCCGGGGCATCCAATGCTCCAAGCCTCGCGATCGCGTGCGAATCGCCGCGTCAAGCGCGGCAATGACCAGAGCCGTTTCGGTGATTCCTGACCAAAGCTCAGCGACCAGAACCCATGTCATGCCCCCGCTTGATCCACTCCCGAGGAATTTGCGGATCTTCAGGTTCTGCTTGATCCAGCGGAAGAACAGCTCGATCTGCCAACGTCCGCGGTAGAGGGCGGCGATCTCGGCGGCCGGGGCATCGAGGTCGTTGGTGGCGATGCGGATGATGCGACCGGTCTCGAGCCTGAGGGTGATCTGGCGCTGGCCAGCGAGGCGCTCGGGCAGGTATCCGACGCAATCGGCGAGGATCGCGGGGGCATCGGCGGGGCACGCCCGGCGCGCAGCTTGGCGGAGCCGGTGTTGCGCTTGGGCCGGGTGACGAAGCGGCAGCCGGCGCCGGCGAGCCGGGCGCACCAGGCGAAGTCGTAGTAAGCGAGATCAAAGACATAGGTGGCGCCCGGGACGACGGCCTGGGCCTTGGCGGGGGTGATGTCGTTGACCGCGGCGCCGGATCTCGGCGTCGAGCGGCAGGGCCAGCGGCCCGGCGAGCGGCAGACGCGTGACATCGAGCACACGCAGGGCGTCGGTCATCCGGCACCGCGCGACGCGCCCGGCCCGCGCGACCATCAGCGCGAACCGATCGGCGAACAGCCGCGCCGGCCGGGCGGCGTTGGCGTCTGCCAGGGTCGAGCGGGCCACCGGCCGGGCGCCGAGGTGGCAGAGCGCGTGAGCCTGGCTGTCGAGGCCGGCAACGATCGCGCGCAGGCTCTCGGCGCCGCTCAGCTGGCCGAACAGGAGCGCCAGCGGATGCGTCTTGCTGGGTAGCCGGCGCACCCGGCGGTCCGCCCCGTGCCGCGCCACGAGCCGCTCGAACTCGTCCCAGGGAATCCGCTTGGTCAGCGAAACCGGACACCAGTGGGTCGAGCCATGACGGGTGGAGACGGCGAGTCGGTGTCTTTGAGCACTGGTCTGAATCACCGAAACGGCTCTAGCATACTGAATTGCCGCGACTTCCGAGCCGCAAGGTGAGTCCGCTTTGCTCGAAATCGCTAGGGAGCAATGACCGGGAATTCGCGCGAGTCACCATTGATGCCCGCCGCCACGGAAGGCGCGACCGGCGCAACCCGATCTCGGCCCGCCGAGCGGCGCGAGGTGGCGGCCCAGCGCGTCCCGTGCGCCGCCCGCCCGGCCATCGCGCTTCAGGCGCTCATGTTCTTGAAGGGTGCGATCGCGTCGGGCTCGGGGTCGCGCAGCACGTAGCCGCGGCCCCAGACGGTCTCGATGTAGTTGTCGCCGCCGGTCGCCGAGCCCAGCTTCTTCCTGAGCTTGCAGACGAACACGTCGATGATCTTCACCTCCGGCTCGTCCATCCCGCCATACAGGTGGTTGAGGAACATCTCCTTGGTCAGGGTCGAGCCCTTCCTGAGCGAAAGCAGCTCGAGCATCTGATACTCCTTGCCCGTGAGATGGATCGGTCTTCCATCCGCCTCGACCGTCTTGGCGTCGAGGTTGACCGAGATTCGCCCGGTGTGGATGACCGACTGCGCGTGGCCCTTCGAGCGGCGCACGATGGCGAGGATGCGGGCGATCAGCTCCTCGCGGTCGAACGGCTTGGTGAGGTAGTCGTCGGCGCCCAGCCCGAAGCCGCGCAATTTCTGGTCGGTGCCGTCGCGCCCGGTGAGGATCAGCGTCGGCGTGGCGATCTTCGCCAGGCGCAGCTTGCGCAGCACCTCGTAGCCGTCCATGTCCGGCAGGTTGAGGTCGAGGACGATCAGGTCGTAGTCGTAGAGCTTCGCGAGCTCGATCCCTTCCTCGCCGGAATCCGTGACGTAGGTGTTGAGATCCGCCTTGCGGAGCATCAACTCGAGACTCGCCGCGGTCGACGGGTCGTCCTCGATCAACAGGATGCGCATCAGGTTCTCCGCGCGACTCCAAGGGGTCGGTCGAACCGAAGGTTAACAGAACGGGGGTAAACAGACTGTTACCATTTGATCAACGCAGGCGGAACCTCATTCTGAGGTCCCGCGCCGCGCGGCTATCCTGGTCACGCACAGGCCTTTCAGCCCGCGCTCCATGAGGCTGGACGTCCAGCCGTCGAGCTCCTCGTCGCTGAGGGCGTACCGCTCGCAGGCTTCCTCACGGGTAATCAGGCCGCCTTCTACGGCTGCCACGACGCGCGCCTTGCGCCGGGGCACCCACCGCCGGGTCTCCGGCGGAGGCAGATCGGCCCGGGTCATTCTTTCACCGTCAGGGCCGATGACATATGGAACAGAACCCGTGTCTTTCATTGGCCTCCTTCACTAGCAGCCTGTGTTGAATCAGCTTAAGATGCTGGTCTTAAAGAGGCATGAAAGATGCCGCGCCGCCGGAACGTCCCGCGAACAGCGCGGGACGGGCCGGCCGCAGCCCCTGCAACCCGAACCCGCCAGTGACCGAATGCCCGCGCTGAATTCGCTCGCGATCGCCAAGCCGCCCGCCCGCACCCGCGTCGTCGTGGCGATGTCGGGCGGCGTGGATTCCTCGGTCGTCGCCGCCCGCCTCGCGCGCGAGGGCTACGAGGTGGTCGGCATCACCCTGCAGCTCTACGACCACGGCGCCGCCACCGCGCGCCCCGGCGCCTGCTGTGCCGGGCGCGACATTCACGACGCGCGCCGCGTTGCCGCGGAGGTCGGATTCCCCCACTACGTGCTCGACTACGAGCGCCGGTTCCGCGAATCTGTCATCGACGAGTTCGCCGATTCGTACCTCGCCGGCGCCACGCCGATCCCCTGCGTGCGCTGCAACGAGCGCGTGAAGTTCCGTGACCTGCTGGCCACCGCGCGCGAGCTCGGCGCCGACTGCCTCGCCACCGGCCACTACATCCGCCGCACCGACGGTGCGCACGGTCCCGAGCTGCACCGCGCCGCCGACCCCGTGCGCGACCAGTCCTACTTCCTGTTCTCGACCACCCGCGAGCAGCTCGATGTCCTGCGCTTCCCGCTGGGCGCGCTGTCCTCGAAGGCCGAGACCCGGGCGCTGGCGGCCGAGCTCGGCCTCGCCGTCGCCGCGAAGCCCGACAGCCAGGACATCTGCTTCGTGCCGAACGGCGACTACGCACAGGTGATCGAGAAGCTGCGCCCCGGCGCCGCCGAGCCCGGCGAGATCGTGCATCTCGACGGCCGCGTGCTGGGCCACCACCCCGGCATCCTGCACTACACGGTGGGCCAGCGCCGGGGTTTGGGCATCGGCGGCGGCGAGCCGCTCTACGTCGTCCGCCTCGAGGCCGCGAGCCGCCGCGTGATCGTCGGCCCGCGCGCGGCGCTCGCCACCCGGCGCATCCCGGTCGCCGAGGTCAACTGGCTCGGCGACACGCCCTTCGCGGCCGCCCCGCCGGAGGGCTGGGAGGCCGCCGTCAAGGTGCGCTCGACCCGGCCCCCGGCCCCGGCCCGCATCCGCCCGCTCGGCCCGGCCCGCGCCGAGGTCGAGCTTCTCGACCCCGAGGAGGGTGTTGCCCCCGGGCAGGCCTGCGTGTTCTATGGCCCCGAGGGGTCGCGCGTCCTCGGCGGCGGCTGGATCGGCCGGGCCTGAGCGCCGCCCCCGCACCGCCTCAGGGGAGCCCGCATGCCCGACCTCGACCTCGACCCCAACCTCGACCCCGGCCTCGACCCCGTCCTCGCCCGGCTCGACGCCGACACCGACGCCGCGCTCGAGCGCCTGTTCGCGCTGCTGCGCTTCCAGTCGATCTCGACCGACCCGGCCTATGCCGGCGCCTGCCGCGAGGCCGCCGAGTGGCTGGCACACGACCTCGCCTCGATCGGCTTCGAGTCCCGCGTCGCGCCGACCGCGGGCCACCCGATGGTGGTCGCCCGCGACCACGCGGCGGACGGCCCGCACGTGCTGTTCTACGGCCATTACGACGTGCAGCCCGCCGACCCGCTCGAGCTGTGGGAGCGCGACCCCTTCGACCCCGCCATCGTCACCCGCCCCGACGGCTCGCGCTTCATCGCGGGGCGCGGCGCCTCCGACGACAAGGGCCAGCTGATGACCTTCGTCGAGGCATGCCGCGCCTTCCGCGCCGTGCACGGATGCCTGCCCTGCAGGGTGACGATCCTGCTCGAGGGCGAGGAGGAGACGGGCGGCGAGAGCCTGCCCCCCTTCCTCGAGGAGAACCGCGACGAGCTCACCGCCGACCTCGCGCTGATCTGCGACACCGGCATGTGGGACGCGGCGACGCCCGCCATCACCACCATGCTGCGCGGCAACTTCGCCGAGCAGGTGACCATCCACGCCGCCAGCCGCGACCTGCATTCGGGCATGTATGGCGGCGCGGCGGCGAACCCGATCCACGTATTGACCCGGATCCTCGGCGCCCTGCACGACGCCGAGGGCCGCGTCACCATCCCCGGCTTCTACGACGGCGTGCCGGAGGTCTCCCCGGAGCTGCGCGCCGAGTGGGAGAAGCTCGAGTTCTCGCCCGAGCGCTTCCTCGCCGATATCGGGCTGAGCGTGCCTGCGGGCGAGCGCGGCCACTCGCTGCTCGAGCTGGTCTGGGCGCGGCCCACGGCCGAGGTCAACGGCATCTGGGGCGGCTACACCGGCGCCGGCTTCAAGACGGTGATCCCGGCCGAGGCGCACGCCAAGGTCAGCTTCCGCCTGGTCGGCGAGCAGGACCCCGAGGCGATCCGCGCCGCCTTCCGCCGCTTCGTCCGCGAGCGCCTGCCCGCCGACTGCCGCGCCGAGTTCAGGTCGCGCGGCGGCGGCCCGGCCATCGCCATGCCGCTCGACAGCCCCGCGGTGCAGAAGGCCCGCCGCGCCCTGACCGACGAATGGGGTACCGAGGCCGCGCTGGTCGGCTGCGGCGGCTCGATTCCGGTGGTCGCCGAGTTCAGGGAGCGGCTCGGCATGGACAGCCTGCTGATCGGCTTCGGCCTCGAGGACGACCGCATCCACAGCCCCAACGAGAAATACGAGCTGGCGAGCTTCACCGGCGGCGCGCGCAGCTGGGCGCGGGTGCTGGCGGCGCTGGCCGCCTGAGGCCCGGGCCGGCATGCGGTTGCGGCTGATCTACTCGGGCGGCACCATCGGCTCGGCCGGCCAGCCGCTCGAGCCCCTGCAAGCGGCCGAATTCCATGCGCTGTGGGACCGCCACGTCGCGCCGCGCCTCGGCGAGGCGGAGCTCGTCTGGCACTGGCTCGATCCCCCGCTGCTCTCGAGCGAGCTGGTCCCGGCGGACTGGGGCCGCCTGGCCCGCCTCGTGCTCGGCGCGGACGAGGACGCGGTCCTGCTCCTGCACGGCACCGACACGATGGCCTGGACGGCGGCGGCGCTGGCCTTCCTGCTCACGCTCTACGCGGCCGACGGCACACCCCGCGGCCGGTTCGCCAGGCCGGTGGTGCTGACCGGCGCGCAGCGCCCGCTGTTCGAGGGCGACGGGCTGAGGCCCGGCACCGATGCGCTCGAGAACCTGCGAACGGCGCTGAACGCCGCGGCGCTCGGGCGGCGCGAGGTGATCGTCGCCTTCGGCAGCCTCAGCCTGCGCGGCCCGCGGGTGATGAAGATGTCGACCCGCGACGACCGCGCCTTCACCTGCCCGAAGGGCAGCACCCCGGCCGCGCCCCTGCCGGAGGCCACGGCGGCGGCGCTCACCGCGCAGCTCGACCGCCTCGCGCCCCATCTCGGCGCCAGGGCGGTGCTGACGGTGACGGCGTCTCCGACGGAGGCCGCCCAACTGGTCCGCCAGTTAGAGGCGATTATTGATGCAATGGATGATAAACTGGGCGCAATCCACCTGCTGGGCTACGGGACCGGCAATTTCCCGGCCCGCAGCGCGCTGACCCCCCTGCTCCGCGCGCTGCACGACCGCGGCGTCGTGCTGGTGGCCGGCAGCCAGGTCCCGCATGGCGCGGTGGACCCGGCCGCCTACGGGGCCGGGCACTGGCTCACCGACTGCGGCGCCCTGTCGGCGGCCGACATGACCGGCGCCTCGGTGCACGCCAAGCTGCATGTCGGGCTGGCGCTGGCCGCGACGCACGGCTGGCAGCGCGTCGACATGGAGCGCTTTTTCCTCACGCCGGTCGCGGGCGAGCGCCGAACCTGAACTCAAGGCCTGGACCCGATCCCCGGCCACCCCGCGCCCGGCCCCCGCACCTTTGGCAGCGGCCGCTCGCGGTCCGGCGCACCCCTCAGTGCCGCCCCCGCCGCCCCGGCCGCCCGCGTGCCCGCCCGCGCGCGGGCGTCATGCCGTGCACGGCCTCGGCCAGCAGCGCCGTCATCGGGTGATCGGGATGGGCCGGCGCCAGGTCGTCATGCAGCCGCCTGGCAGCCGTCACCGGGTCGAGCGCGGCGTCGAGCCCGACCGCCCAGTCGAAGAAGATCGCGCGGCACTCCGCCGCCCCGATGCCTTCGATGCGATAGGCCTCGTGGATCAGGTTCCTGGGATCGCAGGGGTGATGGCCGCTGCCGCGCATGCGCTGCACCCTGCGGCGCCGGCGCGTTCCTGTAAAGCGCCGCGGCGACATGCGCCTCCCCGTTTGCGCCCGATCGAGGCCGGCATTCTGCCCTGCCGCCAAGTCTACCGCCAAGTCTGCCACGAAGTCTGCCACGAAGTCTGCCGCCAAGTCTGCTACAATTCTGCTAAATGTCTGCTCGCATCGTTCCGGGTTGCCGGACAGGAGGCCGCGCATGCTGTCGATCCCACTTTCCACCCTGGGCTGGATCATCCTCAAGGCGCGCGAGTTCGACATGAAGGACGTCGACACGGCCGAGTCCGGCGACGCGGACGAAGAGGATCCGCTCGGCGTCCTCGAAGACCGCCCCGGCGACCCGGTGGTCGAGGAGCTGACGAGCTGGATCAACGACATGCACGAGACCCAGCGCTCCGAGCTGGTGGCGCTGTTCTGGCTCGGCCGCGACGAGGGCGACCCGGGGGATTTCCCCGGCCTGGTCGAGGAGGCGCGCGGCCTGCAGTCCCGCGACACCGCGCGCTACCTGCTCGGCTCGCCGCTGCTCGCGGACTACCTCGAGGAGGGCCTCGAGCGGCTCGGCTACGACACCTCCGAGATCGAGAGCGAGATCGGCTGAGGTCGGCCCGGCACCGCTCACGGCGCCGCGGCGGCCAGCTCCTCGAGGGTGAACACGTCGTCCGTCTCGCTCAGCGGCTTGTGGCAGGCGATGCACTTTCGGCCCCGCGCGCAGGATCGGGCCCCGTCTCCTGGGTGGCGCCGGGCGCAACGAAGGCGGCGACGAGCGCCGCGGCGGCAAGGAAACGGTGCATGGCGTGCACCGCCCTCGGTAACCGACCGGCGGATGGTGGCGCCACCGCCGCCGCGCGGCAAGTTGTCGCGGCCGGCCCGGTCGGCGCGCTGCGCAACCGGCGTAACATCGGGGCACGCGGGCGGTGCGGAGCCGGGCCGGAGCGGCGGTGCGGCCGGGGCGGGCGCCGCGCCCGGCTTCTCAGGAGGCCAGGCGCTGCATCACCTCGTCGGAGATGTCGAAGTTGGCGGTGACCGATTGCACGTCGTCGTCGTCCTCGAGCGCCGAGATCAGCTTCATCAGCGTCTCCGCGGTGTCGCCGTCGACCGGGGCGAGCGTCTGCGGGCGCCAGACCAGCCGGGTCGACTCGGCCTCGCCGAGGATCGCCTCCAGCGCCTGGGCGACGTCGGAGAGCTCGCCCGGCCCGCACCAGATGACGTGGCCGTCGGCGTCCGATTCCACGTCCTCGGCGCCGGTCTCGATGGCGGCCTCGAGCGCGGCCTCGGCATCGGCAATCGCCACTGGGTAGACGATCTGCCCCTTGCGCTCGAACATGAACGAGACGGCGCCGGTCTCGGCCAGGTTGCCGCCGTGCTTGGAGAAGATCGAGCGCAGGTTCGAGGCGGTGCGGTTGCGGTTGTCGGTCATCGCCTCGACGATCATCGCCACCCCGCCGGGGCCGTAGCCCTCGTAGCGGATCTCCTCGTAGCTGTCGGCGTCGGCCCCTTGCGCCTTGCGGATGGCGCGCTCGATCACGTCCTTGGGCACCGAATTCGACTTGGCGTCCTTGATGGCGAGGCGCAGGCGCGGGTTCTTCTCGGGGTCCGGGTCGCCCATTCGCGCCGCCACGGTGATCTCGCGCGAGAGCTTCGAGAACAGCCGCGAGCGCGCCGCGTCCTGGCGCCCCTTGCGGTGCTGGATATTGGCCCATTTGGAATGGCCGGCCATCGGCGTGGCTCCGTGTCTGCGTTGCGGCGCCCTTATAGGAGAGGCGCCGGGCGGCGGGCAAGGCCCGCCCCGCCTCGCGCCGGCCGGCTACTCCCGCTCCTCGATCGCCGGCGGGATATGCGCGGTTACGGCGGGCGGCTCGCCCGCGTAGCGCTCGACCTCGACCAGCACCGTGTGCGCCGAGGGTCCCTGCCCCAGCCGCGAGGTGCCCCGGTCGCGCGTCAGCACGTTGGGGTTGCCGTGCTTGCAGAGCGTGCCCTCGACGCCGGGCTCGGCCGGGTCGTACCAGGCCCCGGTCGAGAGCTGCACCACCCCGGGCCGGATCGCCTCCGAGAGCACCACCCCGGCCAGGCAGGCGCCGCGGTCGTTGAACACCCGCACCACGTCGCCCTCGCCGATGCCGCGCGCCGTGGCGTCGGCGGGGTGCATCGCCATCGGCTCGCGGCCCGCCACCTTGCTCGCCCGGCTGACCGAGCCCGGGTCGAACTGGCCGTGCAGCCGGGTCCGCGGCTGGTTCGAGATCAGGTGCAGCGAATGGCGCTCCGCCCCCGCCCCGCCCAGCCACTCATAGGGCTCGATCCAGGCCGGGTGGCCGGGGCAGTCGTCGTAGCCGAAGCCGGCGACACGCGCGGAGAAGATCTCGATCCGCCCGCTCGGGGTCGCCAGCGGATGCCCCTCCGGGTCGGCGCGGAAGTCCTCGAGCAGCACCGCCTCGCGCTCGGGCGGCGGCAGGCTCGCGGTGCCCGCCTCCCGCAGCTCCTCGAGGCTAGGCAGCGCGAACTCCGCCTCGGCCGCGCGCTGGCGCGCCTGGTCCCACAGATGGCGCAGCCAGTCCTCGGCCGAACGCCCCTCGGTGAAGCGCTCGGCCACCCCCAGCCGCGCCGCCAGCCCCGAGAACACCGCGTAGTCGTCGCGCGCCTCGGCGACGGGCTCGACCGCCTTGCGCATGGCGACGATCGTCGGCTCCCAGTGGGTCATGGCGATGTCCTCGCGCTCGAGCACCGTGGTCACCGGGAACACCATGTCGGCGTGGCGCGCCATGGGCGTCCACCAGATCTCGTTGACGATGATCGCCTCGGGCTTGCGCAGCGCGCGCACCAGCCGGTTCAGGTCCTGGTGGTGGTGGAACGGGTTGCCGCCCGCCCAGTAGACCAGCCGGATGTCGGGGTAGACCAGCCGCTGGCCGTTGAACTCGTAGGGCTCGCCCGCATGCAGCAGCGCGTCGGAGATGCGCGCCACCGGGATCGCCGCCCCGACCGGGTTGGCGCCCTGCGGCAGCGCCGGAAACTTGAACATCCGCACCGAGTTGCCGATGCCGTTCTCCGAGCCGTAGCCGATGCCGAAGCCGCCGCCCGGCAGGCCGATCTGGCCCAGCAGCGCGGCGAGCACGATCGCCATCCAGCAGGGCTGCTCGCCGTGGTCGGCGCGCTGCAGCGCCCAGGCCACGCTGATCATCGTGCGGCGCGCCGCCATGCGCCGTGCCAGCGCCCGGATCGCCTCCGCCTCCAGCCCCGAGATGCCCGCCGCCCAGTCGGCGTCCTTCGGCTGGCCGTCGGTCTCGCCCGTCAGGTAGGGTAAGAACCGCTCGAAGCCCACCGTGCAGCGCGCGAGAAAATCGCGGTCGTGCAGCCCCTCGATGACCAGCGTGTGCGCCAGCCCCAGCATGATCGCCACGTCGGTGTTGGGCCGCGGCGCCAGCCACTCGGCGCCGATCTCGGGGATCGCATCGCTCGCCTGCGGACTCACCAGCACGAATTCGCAGCCATTCGCCTTCGCCTCGCGCAAGGCCCCGCGCAGCACGTGCCGGCCGGCGCCGCCCGAGGTCACCTGCGCGTTCTTCGCCGGCAGCCCGCCGAACATCACCATCAGCTTGGTGTTCGCGGCGATCACCGGCCAGGAGGTCGCCCGGTCCAGCACCAGGCTGCTGAAATGCCCGACCACGTGGGGTGCGAGGTTGTTCACCGCCGCATACGAGTAGTTGTCGGTATGCGCCACGTAGCCGCCGAGGCAGTTCAAAAACCGGTGGATCTGGCTTTGCGCGTGGTGGAACCGCCCGGCGCTCGCCCAGCCATACGATCCGCCGAACACCGCCTCGTTGCCGTGCTCCTGGGTGATCCGCCGCAGCTCGCCCGCGGCAAGGTCCAGCGCCTCGTCCCACGGCACCGCGACGAAGGGCTCGCGCCCGCGGCCCGCCCGATCCGCCCGGTGCCCCTCGCGCAGGAACCCCTTGCGCACCACGGGCCGGCCCACCCGCGTTGGGTGGTCCACCATCTCGACGATGCCGGGCCCGATCACCGCCGGGTCGGGGTCGCCCTCCCAGTCGCGCACGGCGCGCAGCCGGCCGCCCTCGACCTCGGCGTAATACGTGCCCCAGTGGGTCGCGAAGGGCGTGAGCCTGCGCGCGCCCGGATCGCTCGCGTCCGGATCGGCCATGGCGCTGCCTCCCGAGGAACCGTCCCGCCGTCACACTAGAGCGATTTCGAGCAAAGTGGAATCACTTTGCGGCTCGGAAATCGCGGTGACTCAACGTGCTAGCAGGGGGCGACGGCGCCGCAAAGCCGCCCGCCCCCGCACCCCGCCTGGATGAACGTCTCCAACATCAGCCGCTTGGCGCCCCCCTCCCCCCTCGTGGGGGAGGGATGGGGAGGGGGGCAGCAGGCCCGTGCGTCACGAGCGGCGCGACGCCCCCTCAGCCCGCCTGGATGCCCGCCTGAATGAACGTGCCCTCGCGCAGCTCGCGCACCGCCTGCTCCAGCTCGGCGCGAGTGTTCATGACGATCGGCCCGTGCCAGGCGACCGGCTCGCGGATCGGCCGGCCCGAGACCAGCAGGAAGCGCACGCCCTCCTCGCCCGCCTGCACCTCGACCTCGTCGCCCCGGTCGAACACCACCAGCGTGCGGTTGCCGGTGGTGTCGCGCAGCACCACCTCCTCGCCGTCGATCTCCTTCTCGAGCAGCACGCCGAAGGGCTTCGAGGCATAGGCGAACCGCCCCGCGCCGGCGAACACGTAGGCGAAGGCGTGGCGGTCGACCTCCACCGCGAGGCGCTTCCTCACCCCCGGCGGCACCGAGACATCGAGGTAGCGCGGATCGGCGGCGATGCCGTCCACCGGCCCGCGCAACCCGCGGAATTCGCCGCACACCAGTCGGATCACCGTGCCGTCGTCGTCGATCATCTCGGGGATCTCCGCGCCCGGCACGTCCTGGTAGCGTGGCGCGGTCATCTTCAGCGACGAGGGCAGGTTGGCCCACAGCTGGAAGCCGTGCATCCGGCCCTGCGCGTCGCCCTGCGGCATCTCCTGGTGCAGGATCCCGCGCCCCGCCGTCATCCACTGCACGTCGCCGGCGCCGAGCGCGCCGCGGTTGCCGAGGCTGTCGCCGTGCTCGACCGTGCCCGCCAGCACGTAGGTGATCGTCTCGATGCCGCGGTGCGGGTGCCAGGGAAAGCCGCGCAGGTAGTCCTCGGGCCGCTCGTTGCGGAAATCGTCGAACAACAGGAACGGGTCGAGCTCCGAGGTGTCGCCGAAGCCGAAGGCGCGGTGCAGCCTGACGCCCGCCCCCTCCATGGTGGGCCGTGCGTCGGCGATGCGCTTGACGGGTCTGATCGACATGGCGGGTCCTCCGCGGGTGATGCCGCGCTCATATGTAGGCGTGGCCCGGAGCGCGACGAGCCCCGCGCCATGCGCGCCGCGCGCCGTCAGATTTGCGCCGCGGGCAACAATCGGGCCTCGCCCCTACCGCGACAGCTTCGCGATCAGCCGCTCGATCATGGCGAGGCACTGTCCGAGCTGCTCGACGGCGACGAATTCGTCGGGCTTGTGCGCCTGGGCGATCGAGCCCGGCCCGCAGACCACGGTCGAGACGCCCATCTTCTGGAACAGCCCGGCCTCGGTGCCGAAGGCGACCACCTCGCGCACGTTGCCGCCCGTGAGCTCGGCGACCAGGTCGCAGGCCTCGGACTCCGGCATGGGCTCGAGCCCCGGCACCTCGCCGATCACCTCGGTCTCGATGCTGGCCTCCGGGTGGACGCGCTGCATCGCGGGCAGGAGCAGGTCGCTCACATAGCCCAGCATCTGGCGGTGGACGAACATGTAGTCGGCGTTGGCGACCGGGCGCATCTCCCAGTCCACCTCGGCGTGGTCGGCGATGACGTTGTGCGCGACGCCGCCGGCGAGGCGGCCCACCTGCAGCGTCGACCATGGCGGCTCGAAGCGCGAGTCGGCCGGCGCGCGCGCCTTCAGCTCCTCGCGCAGTTCCATGAGGCGGGCGACGTAGCGCACCGCATATTCCACCGCGCTGACGCCGCGCTCGGGGCGTGAGCCGTGCCCGGCGAGACCCCGGAAGCGCGTGGTGTACTCGCACATGCCCTTGTGGCCCTCGATGATGCGCATCTCGGTCGGCTCGCCGATGATGCAGATCGCCGGCCTGCGCCCGGCCGCTTCGAGCGCCTTCAGCATCACCTGCGCGCCCATGCACCCCACCTCCTCGTCGAAGGTGAAGGCCAGATGGATCGGCCGCCTCAGCCCCGCCTCGGCCATGCGCGGCGCCAGCGCCAGGGCGCATGCGATGAAGCCCTTCATGTCACAGGCCCCGCGCCCGTAGACGCGGCCGTCGCGCGCGACCGCCGCGAAGGGGTCGGTGGACCAGTCCTGCCCCTCGACCGGCACCACATCCGTGTGCCCCGAGAGCACGATCCCGCCGTCCTCGTCCGGCCCGATGGTGGCGAACAAATTGGCCTTGGTGCCCGAGGCGTCGAGCGTCATGTCGGTCTTCACGCCCAGCGCGTCGAGCCGCGCGGCGCACCAGGCGATCAGCTCGAGGTTCGAGTCCGCCGAGACCGTGGGGAAGGCGATCAGCTCGGACAGGATCGCCAGCGCCTCGTCGAGCTCCCTCATCGCTTGACGAAGAGCTGGCGCGGGTAGTTGGCGAGGCACTCGGCGGGGCCCTCCTCGCGCACCACCAGGGGCTCGGTGATCTCGAGGCCCCAGTCCTCCATCCACAGCCCGGGCATGAAGTGGAAGGTCATGCCGGCCTTGAGCTCGGTCTCGTCCTCGGGCCGGATCGAGAAGGTGCGCTCGCCCCAGTCGGGCGGGTAGCTCAGCCCGATCGGGTAGCCGCAGCGCCCGTCGCGCTCGATGCCGTGCTTCTCGAGCACGCCGTAGAAGGCACGCGCCACGTCGCCCGCGACGCTGCCGGGCCGGGCCGCGTCGATCCCCGCCTCGAGCCCCTCGAGCACCGCCTCCTCGGCGCGCAGCATCTCGGCCGGCGGCTCGCCCAGGTAGATCGTGCGGCACAGCGGCGCGTGGTAGCGCCGGTAGACCCCGGCGATCTCGAAGAAGGTGCCGGCGCCAGCCTCGAACGGCCGGTCGTTCCAGGTCAGGTGCGCGGCCGAGGCGTCCTTGCCGCTCGGCATCAGCGGCGCGATGGCGGGGTAGTCGCCGCCGAAGTCCACGCCCTCGTGCTCGGCGCCCCACAGGCCGGTGTAGTAGATCTCGGCCGCCACCTCGTTCTTGCGCTTGCCGGGCGCGACGATCTCGGCGATGCGCGCGTGCATGCGCTCGACGATGCGCGCGGCGCGGCGCATGTAGAGCAGCTCGGTCGGCGACTTCACCGCGCGCTGCCAGTTGACCAGCGCGGTGGCGTCGATGATCCGGCTGTCGGGCATCGCCGCGGTCAGCACCCAGTGCGCCTTGGCCGAGTAGTAGTAGTTCTCCATCTCCACGCCCACGGTGCGCCCGCCCCAGCCGCGCGCGCGGATCAGCGCGGCGAGGTGGTCCATGGGGTGGCGCACCGTCGACATCACGTAGTGGTCCGGGTAGCCGATGCACTCGGCCGGCTCCATGTAGCAGGTGCGCAGCGCGCCCGTCGCGTCCATCCGCCGCCCCCAGAAGACCGGATCGCCCTCGGGCCCGACCAGCACCCCCTGGTGGACGTAGAAGCTCCAGCCGTCATAGCCGGTCAGCCAGGCCATGTTCGAGGGATCGGAGATGAACAGCACCTCGATCCCGGCGGCGTCCATGGCGCCGCGCACGCGGGCCAGGCGCTCGGCGAACTCCTCGCGGCTGAAGGACAGATCGACATCGGGCATGGGCAGACTCCCACCTTCCTGGAGCCGCGGCCCCGGGGCTCGCCTACCCTCATGCAGGCAAGGCGGCCCCGTCAAGTTGCCCCGTATCGACGGTTGCGGTGGGAATCGCGACCGCGGCGCCTCAGAGCGGCGGTGCCGTGCGCGCCACCAGCCGGTGCGTGGCGCCGGGATGCACCAGCCGCGCCCGGGTGATCGCCTCGCCTTCGATCCAGGTGCGCCGCTCGATCACGAACACCGCGTCGCCCGGCGCGATGCCGAGCAGCGCCGCCTCGGCCTCGCCCGCATTCGCCGCCGAGAGCGCGTGCTCGACCTGGCTCAGCGGCATCGCCCGGATCAGCCACTCGTTCGGGCCGGTCTGCGCGAAGTCGGCCTGCGCCGCCGCGGGCACCGTGGCGAGGCTGATCCAGCGGTCCTCGAGCTGGTGCACGCGCGCCCCCGCCCAGTGCCGGCAGCGCAGGTGCAGCGCCTTGCTGCCGGGCGCCAGCCCCAGCGCGGCGCGCACCCGGCGCGGCGGCGGCGCGATGCGGCGCGACAGCAGCTCGTAGCGGTAGGCGGCGCCGGTCGCCTCGATCTCGGCCCGCACCGAGGGGATCACAAGCTCGGCGTCGCGCGCCACCGGCAGGCGTACCCGCGTGCCCCTGCGGCGGCGGCGCTCGACCACGCCGGCCTCGGCCAGCTCGCGCAGCGCCCGGTGGACGGTGACGCGGGCGCAGCCGAACTCCGCGGCCAGCGCCTCCTCGCCGGGCACGGTGTCGCCGGGCACCAGCGCGCCGCCGCGGATGCGCCCGAGGATCGCCGCCTTCACGTCGAGGTAGGAGACGCGCATCACGCAGCGTCCCTCAGCCGGGCGAGCGTGGCGCGGAAACGCGGCTCGACCGGGTCGCGCGCGAAGTGCCGCCCGCCCGTCACCAGCCGCCGCCCGGCCGACCAGACATCCGCGACCGCCCGGTCGTCGCCGGCGAAGATCCAGCCGTCGAGCGCCATGTCGGCCTCGAGCGCCACGAGTTCCAGCGCCTGCGCGTCGAGCGCCACGAGATCGGCCAGCCGTCCCGCCTCGATGCCGCCCGCGTCGCGCCCCAGCGCCCGGGCGCTCCCCGCGAGCGCCGCATCGAACAGCGTCCGCCCGGTCGAGCGCGGCCCCGCCAGCACGGCGCGCGCCCGGTCGCGCAGGCGCTGCGAATATTCCAGCGTGCGCAGTTCCTCGCTCAGCGAGATGCGGATGTTGGAGTCCGAGCCGACGCCGAACAGGCCCCCGGCCCGGCGATACGCGGCCCCGTCGAAGATGCCGTCGCCGAGGCTCGACTCGGTGATCGGGCAAAGCCCGGCCACCGCGCCCGAGCGCGCCAGCCCGGTGCGCTCGGTCATGTCCATGTGGGTGCAGTGGACCAGGCACCAGCGGGCATCGACGCCGACCCGGTCGAGCAGCAGCGCCACCGGCCGGGCGCCGTGCGCGGCGCGCACCTCCGCGACCTCCGCGGTCTGCTCGGCGGCGTGGATATGCACGGGATCCCCGGGCCTTAGACGCGCAACTTCAGCCACCATCCCGGGCGGCACCGCGCGCAGGCTGTGCGGCGCCACGCCGATGCATGTGTCCGCCGGAAGGCCCGGCGCCGCCCGCTCCACGCCGTCAAGAATCCGCTGCAACCGATCGATATCGCATGAGAATCTTAGCTGTCCACCCTTGAGCGAGCGTCCGTCGCAGCCGCCCTGCACATACGCCACCGGCAAAAGCGTCAGCCCGAGTCCCGTCGTCGCCGCCGCCGCCATGATCCGCGCCGACAACTCGGCCGGGTCGTCGTAGCAGCCCCCGCCCGCTTGGTTGTGCAGGTAGTGGAACTCGGCCACCGCGGCATACCCCGCCTCGGCCATCTCGACCTGCACCATGGCGGCGATGGCCTCGACGTCGTCGGGGGTCAGCGCCTCGAGGAAGCGGTACATCAGCTCGCGCCAGGTCCAGAAGCTGTCGGAGCCGGCGGGGTTGCGCCCCTCGGTCATCCCCGCCATCGCCCGCTGGAACGCGTGGCTGTGCAGGTTCCCCGGCGCCGGCAGCAGGATGCGGCCCGTGAGGCGCTCGTCCCCCGCCCGCGCCGCCGCGCCCTCCTCGACCGCAGCGATGCGGCCGTCGGGCCCCACAGTGACGCGCACGCTCTCGGCCCAGCCCTCCGGCAGGAGCGCCCTCTCGGCGAACAGAGTCGTCATCTGCGCACTTCCCCGTTGACGCAATATGTGCATACATATTACACGCGATGAGACGCGGGGCAATGCCGGGAGGAGACGCGCATGACCGCATACGCGCTGGCCGAGCTGACCGCCGCCACCATGACCCCCGGCGACGAGCCCTACGGGCTGATCGAGGACGCGCTGATCGCGGTCGCCGACGGCCGCATCGCCTGGATCGGCCCGCGCGAGGACGCGCCGCGCGACGTGCGCGCCCTGCCCGTGCACAAGCAGGACGGCCGGCTCGCCACGCCCGGCCTGATCGACTGCCACACCCATATCGTGCACGGCGGCGACCGCGCCCGCGAGTTCGAGATGCGCCTGGAAGGCGCGACTTACGAGGAAATCGCGCGCGCCGGCGGCGGCATCGTCTCCACCGTCAGGGCCACCCGCGCCGCCGACGAGGACGAGCTGGTCGAGACCGCCCTGCCCCGCCTCGACACGCTGATCGCCGAGGGCGTCACCACCATCGAGGTGAAGTCCGGCTACGGCCTCGACATCGCCACCGAGCTCGCCATGCTGCGCGCCGCGCGCCGCCTCGCCGCCAAGCGCGACGTCGAGGTGCTGACCTCCTTCCTCGGCGCCCACGCCGTGCCGCCCGAGCTGAAGGCCGACCCCGACGCCTATATCGACGAGGTCTGCATCCCGGCGCTGGAAGCCGCCGCCGAGGAGGACCTCGCCGACGCGGTGGACGGGTTTTGCGAGGGCATCGCCTTCACCCCCGAGCAGATCGCCCGCGTCTTCGACCGCGCCGTGGACCTCGGCCTGCCGGTGAAGCTGCACGCCGAGCAGCTCTCGAACCTCGGCGGCGCCCAGCTGGCCGCCTCCTACGGCGCGCTCTCCGCCGATCACCTCGAATATCTCGACGACGCCGGCGTGCGCGCCATGGCCGCGGCCGGCACCGTCGCCGTCCTGCTGCCGGGCGCCTTCTACACCCTGCGCGAAACCCACGTGCCCCCCGTCGCCACCCTGCGCGAGCACGGCGTGCCGATGGCGGTGGCCACCGACTGCAACCCCGGCTCGTCGCCCCTCACCTCGCTCCTCATGGCGATGAACATGGCCTGCACGCTCTTGCGCCTCACGCCCGAGGAGGCGCTCGCCGGCACCACCCGCGTCGCCGCCCGCGCGCTCGGCCTCGACGACCGCGGCATCCTCGCCGAGGGCACCCGCGCCGACATCGCCATCTGGGACGCGGCGCACCCGGCCGAGCTCTCCTACCGCATCGGCTTCAACCCCCTGCACCACCGGATCTTCGGGGGCACGCGATGAGCCTGACGCTGGCGCCCGGCGCCACCCGGCTGGCCGACCTCGCCCGCATCTGGCGCGACGCCGAGCCGGCCCGCCTCGCTCCCACCGCGCGCCCCGCCGTGGACCAGGCCGCCGCCCGCATACGGATGGCGGCGCAAGGCCAGGAGCCCGTCTACGGCGTAAACACCGGCTTCGGAAAGCTCGCCCAGGTGCGCATCCCGCCCGAGGCCACGGCGCAACTGCAACGCAACCTGATCCTCAGCCACGCCGCCGGCGTCGGCCCCGACCTCCCCGCCCCGGTGGTGCGCCTCACCATGGCGCTGAAGCTCCTCTCCTTGGGCCGCGGCGCCTCCGGCGTCCGCTGGGAGGTGATCGAGGCCCTCGAGGCCTGCCTCGCCTCGGACCTCCTCCCCGTCATCCCCGCCCAGGGCTCCGTCGGTGCCTCCGGCGACCTCGCGCCGCTCGCGCACATGACCGCCGCCCTCCTCGGCGAGGGCGAGGCCGACTTCCGCGGCCGCCGCATGCCGGCCCACGCCGCCCTCTCGGCGGCGGGCCTCCACCCCCTGGAGCTGACCGCCAAGGAAGGCCTCGCCCTCATCAACGGCACCCAGGTCTCGACCGCGCTCGCGCTCGGCGCCCTCTTCGACGCATGGGCCGCCACCACCACCTCGCTGATCACCGGCGCGCTTTCCACCGACGCCGCGATGGCCTCGCCCACCCCGTTCCGCAGCGAGATCCAGGAGCTGCGCGGTCACCGCGGCCAGATCGAGGCGGCACGGAGCCTGCGCGCCCTGATGGACGGCTCCGCCATCCGCGAGGCCCACCGCGAGGGCGACGAGCGCGTGCAGGACCCCTACTGCATCCGCTGCCAGCCGCAGGTGGCCGGCGCCTGCCTCGACCTGCTGCGCCAGGCCGCCGCGACGCTCGAGACCGAGGCCAACGCCGTCACCGACAACCCCCTCGTGCTCGCCGACGGCTCGATCGTCTCGGGCGGCAACTTCCACGCCGAGCCGGTCGCCTTCGCCGCCGATCAGATCGCGCTCGCCATCGCCGAGGCCGGCGCCATCGCCCAGCGCCGCGTCGCCCTGATGGTCGACCCCACGCTCAACTTCAACATGCCCGCCTTCCTGACGCCCGACCCCGGCCTGAACTCCGGCTTCATGATCGCCGAGGTCACCTCGGCCGCGCTGATGTCCGAGAACAAGGCGCTGGCGAACCCCCGCTCGACCGACTCGACCCCCACCTCGGCTGACCAGGAGGACCACGTCTCCATGGCCTGCCACGCCGCCCGCCGGCTGATCGAGATGAACGACAACCTCGGCCGCATCCTGGGCATCGAGGCGCTGACCGGCGCGCAGGGCATCGGCTTCCGCGCGCCCCTCGCGACCAGCCCCCGCCTCGCCGCTGTCATCGCGCGCATCCGCGCCGACATCCCGGCGCTGGCCGAGGACCGCCTCATGCACCCCGACCTCGAGGCCGCCGCCCGCCTCGTCCGCTCCGGCGCGCTGATCGAGGCCGCGGGCGCCGACATCCTCCCCGCCCTCGCAACCTGAGGACCGCCATGCCCGACCCCCGCCACAACGTCCGCACCGTCCGCAGCCCCCGCGGCCCCGAGCTCACCTGCCGCTCCTGGGCCACCGAGGCGCCCTACCGCATGCTGATGAACAACCTCGACCCGGACGTCGCCGAGCGCCCGCACGAGCTCGTGGTCTACGGCGGCATCGGCCGCGCCGCCCGCACCTGGGCCGACTTCGACCTGATCGCCGCGACGCTGAAGACCCTGACCGACGAGGAAACCCTGCTGGTCCAGTCCGGCAAGCCCGTCGGCGTCTTCCCCACCCACCCGGACGCTCCGCGCGTGCTGATCGCCAACTCGAACCTCGTGCCGCACTGGGCCGACTGGGAGCATTTCAACAAGCTCGATAAGCTCGGCCTGATGATGTACGGCCAGATGACCGCGGGCTCGTGGATCTATATCGGCTCGCAGGGCATCATCCAGGGCACCTTCGAGACCTTCGCCGAGGCCGGCCGCCAGCACTACGGCGGCTCGCTCGAGGGCCGCTGGATCCTCACCGCCGGCCTCGGCGGCATGGGCGGCGCGCAGCCGCTCGCCGCCGTCTTCGCCGGCGCCTCCTGCCTCGCCGTCGAGTGCGACGCCGAGCGCATCGACTTCCGCCAGCGCACCGGCTACGTCGACGAGAAGACCGACAGCCTCGACGAGGCGCTGGCCATGATCGGGCGCTGGGCGCAGGCCGGCGAGGCCAAGTCCGTCGCCCTCCTCGGCAACGCCGCCGACGTGTTCCCGGAGCTCGTCCGCCGCGAGATCCGCCCCGACATCGTCACCGACCAGACCTCGGCGCACGACCCGACCAACGGCTACCTGCCGAAGGGCTGGACGCTCGCCGAGTGGCGCGACCGGCGCGAGTCCGACCCCAAGGCCGTGGAAAAGGCCGCCCGCGCCTCGATGCGCGAGCACGTCGCCGCCATGGTCGCCTTCCACGAGCGCGGCGTCCCCACCCTCGACTACGGCAACAACATCCGCCAGGTGGCGAAGGAGGAGGGGCTCGCCACCGCCTTCGCCTTCCCGGGCTTCGTGCCCGCCTACATCCGCCCGCTGTTCTGCCGCGGCGTCGGCCCCTTCCGCTGGGTGGCGCTCTCGGGCGACCCGGAGGACATCCACCGCACCGACGCGAAGGTGAAGGAGCTGATGCCCGACGCCGCCGACCTGCACCGCTGGCTCGACATGGCCCGCGCCCGCATCCGCTTCCAGGGGCTGCCGGCGCGCATCTGCTGGGTGGGCCTGGGCGACCGCCACCGCCTCGGCCTCGCCTTCAACGAGATGGTGGCCAACGGCGAGCTGAAGGCGCCCGTGGTGATCGGCCGCGACCACCTCGACAGCGGCTCCGTCGC